>NZ_JBEOXO010000007.1:0-436649 GCF_040296605.1 Streptomyces sp. NPDC002088
GTTGATAGGCCGGATATGGAAGCCCAGTAATGGGTGGAGTTGACCGGTACTAATAGGCCGAGGGCTTGTCCTCAGTTGCTCGCGTCCACTGTGTTGGTTCTGAAACCACGAACGACCCCATTGTCGGGCCACGATGATGGTGCGGTTGTCAGTTTCATAGTGTTTCGGTGGTTATAGCGTGAGGGAAACGCCCGGTTACATTCCGAACCCGGAAGCTAAGCCTTACAGCGCCGATGGTACTGCAGGGGGGACCCTGTGGGAGAGTAGGACGCCGCCGAACAAATTTTGGGAAAACCCCCGCATCGAAAGATGCGGGGGTTTTCTGCGTTTAGGCTCGGCATCATGCGCTATGACCTGGTTATCTTCGACAACGACGGCGTCCTCGTCGACAGCGAGCCGATCTCCAACCGGCTTCTGGCGGCCTATCTGACGGAGCTCGGGCACCCGACCTCGTACGAGGACTCCATCCGTGACTACATGGGGTCCGCGATGCACCGGATCCATGACCTGATCCACGAGCGCACGGGCCGGCGACTGCCCTCGGACTTCGACGACGTCTTTCACGCGCGTGTGTTCGCTGCCTTCGAGCGGGAGTTGAAGCCCGTGCCTGGCGTGGTCGACGTGCTGGAGAAGCTGGCGGCGGACGGGGTGCGGTACTGCGTTGCGTCGTCGGGGAGCCATGAGCGGATTCGGGTGGGGCATCGGACGACCGGGCTGGATCGGTGGTTCGACGAGGAGCGGGTCTTCAGTTCGCAGGACGTGGGCCGCGGGAAGCCGGCGCCGGATCTGTTCCTGTACGCGGCCGAGCGGATGGGCGTCGCGCCGGAGAAGTGCGTCGTCGTCGAGGACAGTCCGCTCGGGGTGCAGGCGGCCGTTGCGGCCGGGATGGACGTGTACGGATTCACCGCCATGACGCCCGCGGAACGGCTGGCGGGGGCCACTCAACTCTTCGCTGACCCGCGGGAGTTGGCTGACCTGCTGGTATGACCCGAGGCTGCGTGCTCGCACTGACATTTGTCATGCGGAGCTCCGGACGATCGTTTCTACTGGCGGCCGGGGTGTCGGCGGGAAGCTAAGGGCATGACGACGAACACCGAGAGCAAGAGCCAGGGCCGGAGCCAGAGCAAGGCCGCCAACTTCGCGCCGCTCCTTGTGGACGTGGCGGTGCCCATCGGGTCGTACTACCTGTTCAAGAGCGGGTTCGGGATGAGCACGCTGATGGCGCTCGGTCTCAGCAGCGTGGCACCGGCCGTGCGCACGGCGTGGGGTGTGGCCAAGGAGCGGAAGGTCAACGGTCTCGCCGCGCTGATCCTCTGCGTCAACGTCGTCGCGCTGCTGCTCAGCTTCGTCGCCGGCGACCCGCGGCTGATGCTCGCCAAGGACAGCGGTGTCAGCAGTGTCATCGGGATCGGCATCCTGGTCTCCGTGGTGCTGGGGAAGCCGATGATGACCGCTGGTATGAAGCCCTGGCTGGTGAAGGGGGACGCGGAGCGGGAGGCCGCCTGGGCGCGGCTGCAGGCGGGATCCCCGGCCTTCCGGCGGGCCGAGCGGGTCTTCTCGCTCGTGTGGGGCGTGGTGCTGCTCGCGGAGTGCGTCGTGCGGGTCGTGGGCGCGTACACGGTGCCCGTCGACACGATGGTCTGGCTCGGTTCCGTGATCATGATTGTCTCGATGGTCCTGGGGTTCCTCGTCAGTGGCGCGCTGGCCGCCGGTCCCATGGCACACATGGTCATCGCCGAGGCGAAGGCCGAGGGCGCGGTCGCGACCGTGCCTGCCCTTGCCGCAACCCCTGCTCCTGCGCCCGCCGTCGCCGCCGCCAGGTAAAGCTGAGGACAATTCATCTTTGGCTTGATCTACCCACAGGTAGCCCGGGGCCCTACGCTCGCCGCCATGACAGATGTGCTGCGGCGCGGTAGGGCCTCGTTGGCGTTCAGCTTCTTCGCTCAGGGAGCCGCCTTCGCCCTGCTCGTGACGCGTATCCCGGCCATCCAGGACCGGTACGGCGTCTCCGACGCGCTGCTGCCCGCCTTCCTCGCCGCCGTGCCGATCCTCGCCGGCGCCGGCAGCGTGACGACCGAGCAGCTGGTGAAGCGGATACCGCCGAGCCGGCTGCTGCGCTGGTCCCAGCCCGTGGTGCTCCTGGCGCTGCTCGGGGTCGGGGCCGGGGACCGGATGGTCGAGCTGGGGATCGCGCTGGCCGCCTTCGGCCTTGCCGTGGGTGCGCTCGACGCGTCTATGAACATGCTCGGGGTGAGTCTGCAGCGGACGTACGGGCGCAGCATCATGCTCAGCTTCCATGCCGTGTACAGCCTGGGCGGGATCGTGGGCGCCTCGCTGGCCTGGGTGGGGGCGCACTGGGATCTGGCGTTGTGGGTGTCGTATCTGCCGGTCGTGGTGGTGCTGTTGCCGGCTGCGCTGATCGGGAGCCGGTGGTACGTCGACGGGGAGTCGGCGCCCGTGGACGAGGGGAGTGGTGAGGGCGGCGGGGGTGGTCTCGTCTTCAAGTTGCTGCTTCCGCTGTGTCTGGTGATGACCTTCGCGTACATCGGCGACTCGACCGTCTCAAACTGGAGTGCGAAGTACCTCCAGGACGTGCTGGGGAGTTCGGAGCAGCTGGCGACCGTTCCGTACAACGTGTACATGGTGACCACGTTGCTGGGGCGGGCGATCGGGGACTTCGGGGTGCGGCGGTTCGGGGCCGCGGCGGTCGTACGGCTGGGGGCGCTGGTGGCGGCGGTCGGGTTCGCCGTGGTGGCCGGGGCGCCCGGGGCCTGGGTCGGGATGCTCGGGTTCACTCTGCTGGGGCTGGGGTTGTGCGTGCTGGTGCCGCAGACCTTTGCCGCGGCCGGCCGGTTGTTCCCGGGGGCGTCGGACGCGGCCGTCGCGCGGCTCAACATCTTCAACTACGTCGGGTTCCTGATCGGTTCGCCGTTGGTGGGGGCGTTGGGGGACGCGTGGAGCTACCGCGGGGCCATGCTCGTGCCGATGGTGTTGGTGCTGGTGACGTTGGTGTACGCCAGGTCGTTCGCTGCTCAACCGGACCGATACGGTGGCGGGCATGAGCGGCCGCGCACAGCTGATGTGGGACGAGGCAGTAACGGGCTATGACTTCGGTCCGGACCATCCGATGGACCCGGTCCGGCTCGCGCTGACCCGGAGACTGGTCGACGCCTTCGGGCTCGACAAGGACGTCGACGTGGTCGCGGCGAAGCCGGCCGGGGAGTCGACGTTGCGGCTCGTCCACCGGGAGGACTACGTCGAGGCGGTGAAGGCCGCGTCGGCGGATCCCGCGTCGGCCGACGCGTCGTACGGCCTCGGGACGATGGACGATCCCGCCTTCGCCGGGATGCATGAGGTGTCGGCGCTGATCGCGGGGCAGTCGGTGGGTGCCGCGGAGGCCGTGTGGCACGGGGACGCGCTGCACGCGGTGAACTTCGCGGGCGGACTGCACCACGCGATGCCCGGGGCTGCCTCGGGGTTCTGCATCTACAACGACGCCTCGCTGGCGATCGCGCGACTGCTGGAGCTGGGCGCCGAGCGGGTCGCGTATGTGGATGTCGACGTGCATCACGGCGACGGTGTGCAGGCGGCCTTCTGGGAGGATCCGCGGGTTCTGACGATCTCGCTGCACGAGCATCCGCGGACGCTGTTCCCGCAGACGGGGTGGCCGCAGGAGACGGGGGCCGACGGCGCCGAGGGAACGGCGGTGAACGTGGCGCTGCCGGCCGGGACCGGGGACGCGGGGTGGCTACGGGCGTTCCACGCGGTCGTACCGGAGCTGATCGCGGACTTCCGGCCGCAGGTGCTGGTGACGCAGCACGGGGCCGACACACACTTCGAGGATCCGCTCGCGCATCTGGCCGTGTCGCTGGACGCGCAGCGGGCCGTGCAGATGGCCTGCCACGATCTGGCGCACGAGTACGCCGACGGGCGCTGGGTCGCGCTGGGCGGGGGCGGGTACGCCGTGGTGGAGGTTGTCCCGCGGTCGTGGACGCATCTGGTGGGCATCGCTGCGGGGCGGGAGATCGCTCCGGAGACGGTGATTCCGGAGAGCTGGCGGCAGGAAGTGTTCGCTCGGACGCGGCAGTTGGCGCCGATGCGGATGACCGACGGGCGGTGGCCGGTGGCGTACGCGGACTGGGAGGTGGGGTACGACCCCGCGGACCGTCTCGACCAGGCGGTGCTGGCGACGCGCAGGGCCGTCTTTCCGCTGCGAGGACTGCTGGCGTAGCCGCTCCGCTCGAGGTCCGGTGCGTTGCCTGCGGGTCCGTGGTGGCTGGTCGCGCTCGCGCGGCGGAGCCGCATATCGATGCGGTCCCGCGCCCCATTGGAGCGCTGCGGATTACGCCGACTGTGCGGTGTTCGCCCGTTTTCGGGGCGGTCGTCGCACGCGTCCGTCACCATCACTCCCGTGTTGAGCATCGGCGCTCTGCGCGCCCATCTGCTGGCGGCGCACCTGGCCGGGCCCGTGGCGACCTCACGTGAGGAGAGTCTGCGGAGCTATCGGTTGTTCGCCGCTCGCGACCCCCGTGTGCTGATCGGGCTCGATCCCGAATGGTCTTGGTCGCAGCGGGACCTGATCGAGCTGATGGCGGACAAGTGCGGGGTTTCGGCCGATCCCGGATGCGTCTCCGGTCATGATGTGATCGACCCGGAGCTGACCCTGGCCGCCCTGGATGCCTTCGCCGACCGGCTCGCGGCGGTCGTCCGGCGCGGCGCTCCCGTACTCCTCGGCACCGGGCACCCGCACCGACTGCTCGGTTTCTACGCCGCGCTTGCGGACGCGCTGTCGGCGGCTGGATGTACGGTCATCACCCCAGCGAAGGGTCACTGTGTCGACATAACGACCCGGTTCGGTCTACGTACGTACCACCTCGACTACGTACGGGGAGTCGCGCTCGTACGGGAACCCGGCGCCGAACGCCCCGGTTGTGAGCCCGGCGCACACACGCACTCGCCGCTCCCGGTTCGTATCGCGCTGGCCGGGGTGGCCGAGGCCGGCGGGCCTCTTCCGGAGTTGGTGATCGGGGACCATGGGTGGGTCTGCGGGGCAGGTCAGCTGGGGTTCGAGGTCATCGGGCTCGCCGACACCGACGACCCCGCGCTCTTCGTGGGGGAAGCCGAGGGGTCCGTGTCCGTGGTAGTTCCACTTGATGACGCCGTGCGAGCCGATTACTACCGCCCGCTTACCCGCTACGTACTCAATCGAGCGTGTCTGTCACAGTAGGCCGCCGATGGGTGCACCTCTTCCCCACTCGCATCACCCGCCCCTACATTGGGGAGTGAGCACGCAACGACGAAGAGTCACCGGAAGGGGAAGCCGGTGGCCGTCGAGTGCGGAAGGTTCAGGTGTGTCATGGCTGCAGCTGGCGAGAGGCCTCTGAACGAGGTTCAGTTCCTTACCGTGGCGGAGGTCGCCTCGGTGATGCGAGTGTCGAAGATGACCGTGTACCGGTTGGTGCACAGTGGTCATCTGCCCGCGATCCGGGTGGGGAGGTCCTTCCGAGTCCCGGAGCAAGCGGTTCACGAGTACCTCCGCGAGAGCTATGTGGGGGTGGAGACGGCCTGACGGCGATTCCGGGAACAGCCCGGAACACCTCGATTACGACCTCAGCGCTCGGACGGGTAGGCTAGCCCCTCGTAGGTCGTATGGGCCCATGGCGCCCAGCACCGAGTGATGAGAAGTGAGCGAGGGTAGTCGTGGGCTCTGTTATCAAGAAGCGGCGCAAGCGGATGGCCAAGAAGAAGCACCGCAAGCTGCTCAAGCGCACGCGCGTTCAGCGTCGCAACAAGAAGTAAGCGACGTCGCGAGAGCGTGTCTCTGTGGCCCCCCACCGCACTGGTGGGGGGCCACAGCCATATGGGCCCCGTATCAGGAACCGCTGTAACCGCTGTAACCGCTGTTTTCCGACACGTCCCGTCACTTCGTGCATCGGGTGGTCATCACAGCGCAACATCAACCCGCTAGGTTTGGCCGCACACGGGGTACGCGGCCAAGGTGCGAGGTCTGGGCGTGGTACGAGGTCTGGAAGGAAGGCGCTGATCTTGGGCAAGGTCGTGCTCGTGACCGGAGTGGCCCGACAACTGGGAGGCCGGTTCGTACGGCGTATCCAGCGTGACCCGCAGGTGGACCGGGTCATCGCCGTGGACGCGGTCCCGCCCGAGCACCACCTGGGCGGCGCCGACTTCATCCAGGCCGACATCCGGCAGCCCGCCATAGCGCGCGTGCTCGCCGAGACGAACGCCGACACGGTCGTCCACCTGGACGTCACGGCCACCGCGCTCGGCAGCGGCAGCCGGACCATGGTCAAGGAGACCAACGTCATCGGCACCATGCAGCTGCTCGGTGCGTGCCAGAAGTCCCCGACCGTCAAGCGGCTGGTCGTGAAGTCCAGCACGAACGTCTACGGTTCCGCGTCCCGGGACCCGGCGGTCTTCACGGAGACGACCCCGCCCAAGTCGCTGCCCAGCGGCGGCTTCGCGAAGGACACGGTGGAGGTCGAGGGGTACGTACGGGGCTTCGCACGGCGCCGGCCCGACGTGGCCGTCTGTGTGCTGCGGTTCGCCAACATCCTCGGCCCGACCGCGGAGACGCCGCTCGTCTCGTACTTCTCGCTGCCCGTCCTGCCGACCGTGTTCGGCTACGACCCGCGGCTGCAGTTCGTGCACGAGGACGATGTGGTCGAGGTGCTGCGGATCGCCTCGCACGAGCCGGCGCGCGGCACGCTCAACAGCGGCACCTTCAACATCGCCGGAGACGGCGTCCTGCTGCTCTCCCAGTGTTCCCGGCGGCTCGGCCGTCCCACGGTGCCGCTCCTGCTGCCTGCGGTCACCTGGGCGGGCTCCCTGGTGCGTACGCTGGGTATGACGGACTTCTCGCCCGAGCAGATCCGGCTGCTCACCCATGGACGGGTCGTGGCGACGGACCAGATGCGCGAGACGCTGGGATTCACGCCGAAGTACACGACCGCGGAGACCTTCGCGGACTTCGCGCGCAGCCAAGGACCCGGGCTGCTGCCGCCGGAGGCCCTCGCGGGGGCCGTCGACCGGATCGCCGCGCTGCCCCTCGCGGGCGGCGGCCACCCCCCGACGCCGAGCGCCAACTGAGGAGCGCATCAACGATGGCGGACGCCAAGGTCATTCCGTTCGACGACGACCGGTCCCGCGGGAGCGCCGTGCAGCGGCCGCCGCGGCGCCGCAGCGCGGGAAACCGGCGCAAGAGCGGTGAGCCCGCCCTGGTCCGTGAGGTCCAGCCCCTGCCCACGGCTGTGGCCGCGCAGGATGATGTTCCCGTGACGCATGAGAACGGGCCCCTCCGGAAGCCGCAGGACGACGCCGACGGCGGCCTGGAGCGCCGTGTGGCGAGGGGGCTGGCCTTCCTGCGCCGCCGCCTCACCGGCGACTACGAGATCGACGACTTCGGTTACGACGAGGAGCTCACCGACCAGGTCCTGATGTCCCTGCTGCGACCGGTGTACGAGAAGTACTTCCGGGTCGAGGTGAAGGGCATCGAGAACATCCCGGCCGAGGGCGGCGCCCTGATCGTCGCCAACCACTCCGGCACGCTTCCGCTGGACGGCCTGATGATGCAGGTCGCCGTGCACGACCACCACCCGGCGGGCCGGCATCTGCGGCTGCTGGCCGCCGACCTGGTCTTCGTGCTGCCGGTGGTCAACGAGCTGGCGCGCAAGCTCGGCCACACCCTGGCCTGCGCCGAGGACGCCGAACGGCTCCTCGCGCAGGGCGAGGTGGTCGGGGTGATGCCGGAGGGCTTCAAGGGCATCGGCAAGCCCTTCGGTGAGCGCTACAAGCTCCAGCGTTTCGGCCGCGGCGGCTTCGTCTCCACGGCGCTGCGCCAGGGCACGCCGATCATCCCGTGTTCGATCGTCGGGGCCGAGGAGATCTACCCGATGATCGGCAACGCCAAGACCGTGGCCCGGCTGCTGGGTTTCCCGTACTTCCCGCTCACGCCGACCTTCCCGTGGCTGGGCCCGCTGGGCGCGGTGCCGCTGCCGACGAAGTGGACGATCCAGTTCGGCGAGCCGATCCCCACGGACGGCTATCCGCCGGAGGCGGCCGAGGACCCGATGCTGATGTTCAACCTGACCGACCAGGTCAGGGAGCAGATCCAGCACACCCTCTACAAGCTGCTGGTGCAGCGCCGGTCGGTGTTCTTCTGAGACCGCGCCGCGGTTTTTTCACGGGCGTTGTCTGAGAAACCTGACAGATGCCTGTGGGTACGGCGATGGGGGCGCCCCTCTCAGAAGGGCGCCCCCATCCACTTGCCGTGCCGCCTAGTCCGCGTCCTCGCCGTCGATGCCGAGGCCGGGCAGCAGGCCCGGGAGCAGCGGCGGGAGGGTGACGTCCGGCTGGCCGGTCGACGGGCTCGTGGACGGTGACGCGCTGCCGGTGTCCTTGGGCGGGTCGAGCAGGCCGCCGGCGCTGCCGCCGAGCAGGTCGCCGGCGCTCGCCGACTTGCTCGGGCTGCCGGTGCCGGAGTGGCCGGTGTCGGAGGTGCCGTCGCCGGTGCTGGGCGCGGTCGACCGGTCGGAACCGGACGATCCGGTGGACGCCGAGCCGGATCCCTGCCGCTGGCCGCCGCCGGTCCGGGCCGGGGGCTGGGGGAGCAGGGACTGCAGCGGGGCGACCTCTTCGTCTATGGCGTCGAACACCGACGACACCTGGTCACTGACGTCGCCGAGCTGGACCGGGAGCTTCTCGCGCAGCGCGCCCCAGGCCTCGCGGTGGGAGCGGGAGAAGCTGGAGAGGGCCTGGATGGGGCCCAGTGACTCGGGGTCGCGCTCGTACACCTCGTGCAGCAGCCGGTGGCCCTCGGACGCGTCGTGCTGCATGCCGGACAGGGTGCGGCGGACCTCGGCGAGGGATTCGTGGTCGAGGTGGCCGCCGCGGCCGCGCTCCATCAGCCGACGGGCTTCGCTCAGTCGGGTCGAGGCCTGGTCGAGGTAGGAACGGCCGCGCGCGTCGTCCCCGTCGGACAGGTGGTTGAGCTTGAAGTCCTCGATGCCGCGTTTGAGGCCGTAGAGCGAGTCACCGGGCAGCGCGTCGGAGCTGGCAGCCGCGACGCCGCCGAGGGCTCCCGCGGCAACGCCGACGCTCAGCCCGCCCGCGGTGAGGCCCTTGGCCAGGCGGGAGCGTGGCCGGAGCTTCCCCAGTGCGGTCGCCCGGTGGGCGCCCCGTGACCGGGAGCGCTGCTCGGGCACCGAAGTGTCCGTCGCCCCGCCGCCCAGCGTGCCCTCCTGGAGCATGGCCTCCATCGCGGCCACGAGCTGGGCCCGCTGGACGACCTTGACCTCGGGGTCGAGCTCCGGTTTGGGCAGCGCGCCGAGACCGGTGGCGAGGGTCAGCAACTGACCCTGCTCGGTCTGTTCCGTAGCAGCCGGGGACGGTGCCGGTCCTTCGGACTGCTCGGCCGCCGTGCCCAGGTCGGACAGCTCCTCCAGGGCCTGGGCGAAGGCGTTCGCCCGCCGGTGCGCCGATACGTTCGCGATCACTGGCGGCACCTCCTCTCGTCATGACGGTCGACTCCCCAGGGGGTCCTGAGGGTTGCACGCCCTGACCACATCCACACGATCGGGTGATCGAAGTCGGCCAGGGAGTGACCACAGGGAGCCTGTATCCCGCACAACGAGCGGCACGGCACTTGGGTTACGGACGACAGATGATCGGATCGGGAAGTCAACGGACTGTCACTGAACGTGAGTTGATGATTGCTGACGGTATGCGCCGTTCAGCGGGCATCGTCCGGGAGGAGCCGGGCGAGGGTGCGGACGGCGCGGTACTGGAGGGTCTTGATGGCACCCTCGTTCTTGCCCATCACGCGGGCGGTCTCGGCGACGGAGAGGCCCTGGAGGAAGCGGAGTGTCACGCACTCCTGCTGCTGGGGGTTGAGCCGGCGTACGGCGTCGAGGAGGGCGGCGTTGGAGAGGGACTCCAGGACGGAGTCCTCCGGGGAGCGCTCGACCTCGTTGGCGTCGAGCATCTCGCCGGTGGTCACTTCCAGCCGGAAGCGGCTGGACTTGAAGTGGTCGGCGACGAGGTTGCGGGCGATGGTGACCAGCCAGGCGCCGAAGTCGCGGCCCTGCCAGGTGAAGGTTCCGATACGTCGCAGGGCGCGCAGGAATGTCTCGCTGGTGAGGTCCTCGGCGGTCGCCTTGCCGCCCACCCGGTAGTAGATGTAGCGGTACACGGTGTCGCTGTACTGGTCGTAGAGGCGGCCGAAGGCGTCGGCCTCGCCGGCCTGGGCGCGCTCCACGAGGTCCATCATGCGGGCGCTGTCGCTGTCGGCGGCCGGACGGCGGGCGGTGGTGGCGCCGGTGCCGTTGCCGGCACCGGCGTTCGCCGAACGTCCTCGTCTGCCGACCGCGGCGCTGCCCTCGGCCAGTGCGTAACACGGGCCTACGGGCGTGGTGGTGGCGAAGGCGGGGACGGTGTACGCGGTGGGGACGGCGTACGCGGGGACGAAGCCGCGCAACAGATTCTTGACCGTAGCGACCGTTGCGCGCAGCGTAGCCAGGCCCGAGGCGTCAACCCCGACGTGTGGGTACACGGGACTCCCAGAGGCAGAGCTTCCATCACGTGCAGTGCGGGACCGTTCACCCGTCGTAGCGACGGAGGGGTACCGGTATGCGTCTGAGGAGAATAACGCTTCGTGCAGGCACTGCTACACCGAGTTGCTCAAACAATCGATTACGTCGCTTCTGTAACCGATTGACGCCCGATCAAGTGCCGCAGAGTGAACGATTGTTGATCAGAAAGCTTCGGGTCGGGGGTGGGTCCGGGGCGTGTTGTGCCCGGGTCGGGCTGTGAGGACTGGGCGGGGTGCCGGGTGGGTACGTCCCCTGGATTGGCCGGTTCGCGAGCGGGCGTGACTGGATGTGTCGCCCGGGCGTGCCGCCGACAGAGACGGACGGGGGGTGCCTGCCTTCAGGCACCCCCCGTCCGCATCGGCGTAGAGCCTTCCCGGGCTTCCCTACCGGCGCCTGCGGTGCAGTGCGATCGCCGCCGCCGTGCCGCCCGCCACCGCGCCCACACCCGCTGCCGCGGGGATGCCGACCTTGGCTGCCTTTCGGCCTGTGCGGTAGTCGCGCAGGCGCCAGTCGAGGTCTCGGGCGTGTCGGCGGAGCTTGGCGTCGGGGTTGATGGCGTAGGGGTGGCCGACCAGGGAGAGCATCGGGATGTCGTTGTGGGAGTCGCTGTAGGCGGCGCAGCGGGAGAGGTCGAGGCCCTCCGCGGCCGCCAGGGCGCGGACCGCCTCCGCCTTCGCCGGGCCGTGCAGCGGTTCGCCCACCAGCTTGCCCGTGTAGACGCCGTCGACCGACTCCGCGACCGTGCCCAGTGCGCCGGTCAGGCCCAGGCGGCGGGCGATCACCTGGGCGATCTCGACGGGGGCCGCCGTGACCAGCCACACCCTCTGGCCCGCGTCCAGGTGGGCCTGGGCGAGGGCACGAGTGCCGGGCCAGATACGTTCCGCCATGTACTCGTCGTAGATCTCCTCGCCGATCGACATCAGCTCGGAGACGCGGTGGCCCTTGACGATGGAGAGGGCCGAGTCGCGGGCGTCCTGCATGTGTTCCGGGTCCTCGACGCCGGCCAGCCGGAACCACGCCTGCTGCCAGGCGAACTTCGCGAGGTCACGGGTCTCGAAGAACTTCCGTTTGTAAAGACCTCGTCCAAAGTGGAACAGGGCGGCGCCCTGCATCACGGTGTTGTCGAGGTCGAAGAACGCGGCGGCCTTCTCATCGCCGAGCACCGGGAATTCCGGTTCCTGGTCGGAGACCTCCAGCTGTGACGACTTGCGCGCTGCCTCCGCCGAGGCCTCGCCTGCCAACACGCTCCGCGCCGTGGCGGAGCGCCTACGGGGAGTGAGCCATCCGAGAGCGGCCATGGCGTGAGCATAGCCAGTCTGTTCGGTGGTTCCGGAGCCGAGACGTTTGAAGGGTGTGAACTCTCCGCGACCGAGCCGTTAAAAGAACCGGGTGGAGGAAGGCGAGAATGGATGGCATGAGTCCCCTCTTTCGGCGCAAGTCCCCCGAGGGTCGCGTGGTCACCCTCATTCGCAAGCCGGGGTGTCATCTGTGTGATGACGCACAGCTGGTGATCGAAAAGGTCTGTGGTGATCTCGGCGTGCCCTGGGAAGGCAAGGACATCACCGAGGATCCCCGGCTTCACGACCAGTACTGGGAGCAGATTCCCGTCGTCCTGGTGGACGGCAGGCAGCACACCTTCTGGCGCGTGGATGAACAGCGGTTGCGCAAAGCACTGACCGACTAGTCCAAGTGGCCAGGAAAGTCGCTTAGGATCGATGGCGAGTTGGTCTCGGGGGCGGGATTCGTGAGGAGAGTGTGCGGTTTTGCCCCCCGTAAAGAAGGAACAGTGGTGCCCGTGCGCCGGTTCCCCACCTGTGCGCCGGGGGCGCGTGACCCCGGTCACGTTGGCCGGGCAAATCGGACACAATCTTTGTGCACGCGTTCACAAAGACATAGCCTGCTTTCGACGGGGCGGTCTTGGTACGTGTGACCGCCTGCAGCCCCGCTCTACCCGCAGGAGCACCGTGGCAACTGGCCGAACTCACCGACCGGCGACCCGTAGCCGAGGGATTCCCGAGGCCACCGTCGCCAGGCTTCCGCTCTACCTCCGCGCCCTGACCGCACTGTCGGAGCGCTCGGTACCCACGGTCTCCTCCGAGGAGCTCGCGGCCGCGGCGGGGGTCAACTCCGCCAAGCTGCGCAAGGACTTCTCCTACCTCGGGTCGTACGGGACGCGCGGTGTGGGCTACGACGTCGAGTATCTCGTCTACCAGATCTCCCGCGAGCTGGGCCTGACCCAGGACTGGCCGGTCGTGATCGTCGGTATCGGTAACCTCGGTGCCGCTCTGGCCAATTACGGCGGGTTCGCCTCGCGTGGTTTCCGGGTCGCGGCGCTCATCGACGCCGATCCGGCAATGGCCGGAAAGCAGGTCGCCGGGATCGCCGTGCAGCACAGCGACGGCCTGGAGAAGATCATCGACGAGAACGGCGTCTCCATCGGCGTCATCACCACCCCGCCGGGCGTCGCCCAGCAGGTCTGCGACCGTCTGGTCGCCGCCGGAGTCACCTCCATCCTCAACTTCGCGCCGACCGTGCTGTCCGTCCCGGACGGCGTCGACGTGCGCAAGGTCGACCTCTCCATCGAGCTGCAGATCCTCGCCTTCCACGAGCAGCGCAAGGCCGGCGAGGAAGCCGCGGCCGGTGGCGGCGTCGTACGGGCCACCGCCGCCCGCAAGCAGTCCGCAGAGCAGGGACCTGACGGGGACGTACCCGCCGTGATGCCGGCATGAGTCTCCTCGTCGTGGGACTGAGCCACCGCAGCGCCCCGGTCAGCGTGCTGGAGCGGGCCTCGCTGAACACGGACGCCCAGATCAAGCTGCTCCAGGACACGGTCGCCGCCGAACCGGCCGCCGAGGCCGCCCTCCTCGCGACCTGCAACCGCATCGAGCTGTACGCCGACGTGGACAAGTTCCACGCCGGTGTCGCCGAGCTGTCCACGCTGCTCGCCCAGCACAGCGGGGTCGGGCTCGAGGAGCTCACCCCCTATCTCTACGTGCACTACGAGGACCGGGCCGTCCACCACCTGTTCTCGGTGGCCTGCGGGCTGGACTCCATGGTCGTCGGCGAGGGCCAGATCCTCGGGCAGATCAAGGACTCCCTGGCCAAGGCGCAGGAACTGCACAGTGCCGGACGGCTGCTGAACGACCTGTTCCAGCAGGCCCTGCGGGTCGGCAAGCGCGCCCACTCCGAGACCGGCATCGACCGCGCCGGACAGTCCCTGGTCAGCTTCGGCCTGGAGCAGCTGTCCGCGGGCGCCGACGTCCGGACGTGGGCCCGGGGCAAGAAGGCCCTGGTGATCGGCGCGGGCTCGATGTCCTCGCTGGCCGCCGCCACGCTCGCGCGCGCCGGGGTCGGCGAGATCGTGATCGCCAACCGCACCGCCGACCGCGCCGAGCGCCTCGCTCAGATCCTCACCGAGAGCGACGAGACGGACGTGCCGGCCCGCGCGGTACCGATGGACGCGGTGCCGCTCGAGCTGACACGTGCCGACGTGGCCGTCTCCTGTACCGGCGCGACCGGACTCGTCCTCACGGCGGAGACCATCGCCGCCGCGGTGGAGGGCCGGACCGGACAGCCCGTCGCGGAGGTCGCCGGGACCGACGGCACTCGTACCGACGTACGACCGTTGCCGCCCACCTCCGTCGGCGCCGACGAGAACTGCCCGCTCGACCTGGCCGCCGTGCAGTCCGGCTTCTCCGTGATGGGGGAGGCCGCCGTCGCCGGCATGGACGCGGCGACGCTGGAGCAGCACGCGGCCTGGGTCGACAACGGCACCGTCGACCGGCGCGAGGCCCTGCGCAGCGCGCCCGAGGCCGACGCCGAGCTGATCTCCGCGCTCGCCGCGACCGTGGCCACCGTCGGCCGCATCCCCGAGCACCGCAAGCCCGAGCCGGCTCCCGAGGCTCCGCGCCCCGAGCCGGTCCTGTTCCTCCTCGACCTCGCGATGCCCCGCGACATCGACGCCGCCGTGCACCGGCTGGCCGGGGTGCGCCTGGTGGACATCGAGTCGCTCGCCGGGGCCTCCGCGGACGCGCCGATGGCGGCCGATGTGGACCAGGTTCGGCGTATCGTCTCCGACGAGGTCGCGGCCTTCGGGGCGGCCCAGCGGGCCGCGCACATCACGCCCACCGTGGTCGCCCTGCGCACCATGGCCGCCGATGTCGTCGCGAGCGAGATCGCGCGGCTCGACGGGCGGCTGCCCGGCCTCGACGAAAAGCAGCGCGGCGAGATCACCCAGGCCGTGCGGCGCGTCGTCGACAAGCTGCTGCACGCACCGACCGTACGGGTCAAGCAACTCGCGGCCGAGCCCGGCGGCGCCGGGTACGCGGACGCGCTGCGGACCCTGTTCGACCTCGACCCCGAGACGGTGGCCTCCGTCTCCCGGGCCGAGGAAAGCACCGAGAAGAACGCCAAGAACCGAGGGCCAGCATGAGTCAGAAGGCACTGAGGCTGGGGACCAGGCGAAGCAAACTCGCCATGGCCCAGTCCGGGCAGGTGGCGGACGCCGTGAGCCAGGTGACCGGACGGCCCGTCGAGCTCGTCGAGATCACCACGTACGGCGACACCTCCCGCGAACACATCGCGCAGATCGGCGGCACAGGGGTCTTCGTGACCGCCCTGCGCGACGCCCTGCTGCGCGGCGAGGTCGACTTCGCGGTCCATTCGCTGAAGGACCTGCCGACCGCACAGCCCGAGGAGCTGGCGCTGGCCGCCATTCCGGTGCGCGAGGACCCGCGCGACGTCATCGTCGCCCGCGACGCCCTGAAGTTCACGGACCTCCCCCGCGGGGCCCGCATAGGCACCGGCGCGCTGCGCCGCACGGCGCAGCTGAACGCGTACGCGCGCAGCCACGGGCTGGACATCGAGATAGTGCCGGTCCGCGGGAACGTCGACACGCGGATCGGGTTCGTGCGGGACGGCGAGCTCGATGCCGTCGTACTGGCCGCGGCCGGCCTGAACCGCATCGGCCGCAGCGACGAAGTGACCGACTTCCTGTCGGTCGACACGGTTTTGCCCGCCCCCGGCCAAGGGGCCCTGGCGATCGAGTGCACCGCGGACAACGCGGACCTCATCGCGGCGCTCGGTGAGCTCGACGACCCGTTCACGCGGGCCGCCGTGACCGCCGAACGGTCACTGCTCGCCGCCCTGGAGGCCGGTTGCAGCGCCCCTGTGGGTGCGCTGGCCGACCTTCTGGCCGACGGGCAGATTGTCAACGAAATGCGCCTGCGGGGCGTCGTCGGTACGACCGACGGCACTCGCATGGTGCAGCTGTCCACCACCGGTCCCGTGCCCGAGTCGCACGACCAGGCAATGGCGCTCGGTCGCGAACTCGCTGCCGAGATGCTCGCCCAGGGCGCGGCCGGTCTGATGGGGGAGCAAGCACAGTGAGCCCCACCGCCCTTCCTGCCGCCGGTCCTGAGCACGGGCACGTCACCTTCCTGGGTGCCGGACCCGGGGATCCGGGACTGCTGACTCTGCGCGCCGTGGAGGCGCTGGCGAACGCGGACGTCCTCGTCGCCGAGCACGAGGTGCTCGACGTCGTGCGTACGCATGCCAGGCCTGGCGTCGCCGTCGTGAACACGGAAACGGATCCCTCTTCGGACCCGGTTCCGGCCGCAGGCGCGCCTCAGCTAACGGTTGTTGACGGCGCGTCAACAACCGCTGGCGTCCCCGCCGTGCGGGATGCCGCACATCTTGTCATGGAGGCCGCGCGGGGCGGCAGGCGGGTCGTGCGTGCGGTGTCCGGGGACCCCGGACTCGATACGTACGCCGCCGCCGAAATGCTCGCCTGCGCCGCCGCGGGTGTTCCCTTCGAGGTCGTCCCCGGCATCGCGGCCGCCGTCGGCGTGCCCGCGTACGCCGGTGTACCGCTGCGGGACGCGCAGGGCGCGGACGTACGGTTCGTCGACGCGCGGACCGCATCGGACCGGTGCTGGACCGAGGTCGGCGCGTCGGACGGGACCGTCGTCGTGTCGACGACGCTGGACTCGGTGGCCGTGGCGGCCGGCGAGCTGGTGTCCGCGGGCCGCAAGCCCGACACACCGATGACGGTGACCATCGCCGGTACGACCACGCGGCAGCGGACGTGGAGCGCCACGCTCGGCACGATCGCGCAGACGCTGAAGCAGGCGAAGGTCCTGCCGTCCCCGGACGGCGGCCGCCCGGTGATAGCCGTGGTCGGTGAGCGTTCCGCCCCCGCCCAGCGCGACCAGCTGGCGTGGTTCGAGTCCAAGCCGCTGTTCGGCTGGAAGGTGCTCGTGCCGCGCACGAAGGAGCAGGCGGCGTCGCTCTCCGACCAGCTGCGGTCCTACGGCGCGGTGCCGCACGAGGTCCCGACGATCGCCGTCGAGCCGCCGCGCACGCCCCAGCAGATGGAGCGGGCGGTCAAGGGGCTCGTGACCGGACGGTACGAGTGGATCGCCTTCACCTCGGAGAACGCGGTCAAGGCCGTGCGGGAGAAGTTCGAGGAGTACGGGCTCGACGCGCGCGCGTTCGCGGGCATCAAGGTCGCCGCGGTGGGCGAGCAGACCGCGAAGGCGCTGATCGCCTTCGGCGTGAAGCCGGACCTCGTGCCCAGCGGGGAGCAGTCGGCCGCGGGCCTGCTGGAGGACTGGCCGCCGTACGACCCCGTCTTCGACCCGATCGACCGGGT
Source organism: Streptomyces sp. NPDC002088 (assembly GCF_040296605.1). Taxonomy (NCBI): domain Bacteria; kingdom Bacillati; phylum Actinomycetota; class Actinomycetes; order Kitasatosporales; family Streptomycetaceae; genus Streptomyces; species Streptomyces sp. NPDC002088. The sequence goes on from NZ_JBEOXO010000007.1 coordinate 17,260, forward strand.
TTTCCTACCCCGGGCCGACATCGCCACGGAGACCCTTGTCGCCGGGCTCATCGAGCTGGGCTGGGAGGTCGACGACGTCACGGCCTACCGGACCGTGCGGGCGTCGCCGCCGCCGGCGGACACGCGGGAGGCGATCAAGGGGGGTGGCTTCGACGCCGTTCTCTTCACGTCGTCCTCCACGGTGCGCAACCTGGTGGGTATCGCCGGGAAGCCGCACAACGTGACGGTGATCGCGTGTATCGGTCCGGCCACGGCGAAGACCGCTGAGGAGCACGGGCTGCGGGTCGACGTCATGGCTCCGGAGCCGTCCGTGCACAAGCTGGCGGCGGCGCTTGCCGACTTCGGGCTGCGACGCAGGGCTGCCGCACAGGAGGCCGGGGATCCGGTGACTCGGCCGAGTGAGCGCAGGCCGGGGGCTCGGCGGCGTCGTACGACGTAGTGGGCCGGGGGCCGACGCTGCTCAGCAGCCGTCTCCTGAGACTCGTGCAGAACAGCGACTCGCCTATGACGGCGACTCGCGTATAACGGCGTAGGGCCGTCCGCTGGTGGCGGGCGGCCCTATTTCCTTGCGCGCTACCCGGTGGGGCGCGCGCTCAGGTGACGGCCGAGCGGAGGGTCAGCTCTGCTTGCCGTTGCCGCGCAGCTGATGCGGCATCGTCTGGGTCGCGCCCGGACGGGCCGGCATCGGTTGGGTCGCGGCCGTGGTCTGGGCGGCCAGGTTGGCTGCCGTGGTGGCGGCCTTGGCTTCGGAGGGGAGGATGGTCGTGGCCACCGTGCTGTTGTCGTCGGCCGGCAGCAGCAGGGGGAAACAGTTGACCGACAGTCGCATGGTGAAATGACCTTCCGGCAGCCTTAGTTGCTGATTGAATCGATGTCGCTCAAGCGTTGTCCGCTCCATCCGAGGGAAGTTCCCATGGCCGATGCATTCGACCCCAGCCAGCCCCCTGCGGACATCCGCAGCAGGATCGACACCACGAAGCCGCACCCGGCCCGGGTCTACGACGTGATGCTCGGCGGCAAGGACAACTACCCGGTCGACCGCCAGGCCGCCGCCGCGGCCATAGCCAACCACCCCCAGGGATTCCTCACCGCCCGGCACAACCGGGACTTCCTGCGCCGTGCGGTCACCGCGCTCGTGGAGAAGGAAGGCATCCGGCAGTTCCTCGACATCGGCACCGGGCTGCCGACCGCGCAGAACGTGCACCAGATCGCCCAGGCCATCGCCCCCGAGTCGCGGGTGGTGTACGCCGACAACGACCCGGTCGTGCTCGCGCACGCGCGCGCCCTGCTGACCAGCGGGCCCGAGGGCCGTACCGAGTACATCGACGCCGACCTGCGCGACTACCCGAGCATCCTGCGCGAGGCGGCCCGGACACTGGACTTCGACCAGCCCATCGCCCTGGGCCTGGTGGCCGTGCTGCACTTCATCGACGACGACGAGGCGTACGGCATCGTCCGCGAACTGCTGGACGCGCTGCCCTCGGGGAGCTGGCTGATCTTCAGCCACATGGCCTCGGACCTGCACCAGGAAGACACCGCCAAGGTGGTGGAGTCGTTCAAGAAGAGCGGGCTGACCTTCTACCTGCGTTCACAGGCGGAGGTGGAGCGGTTCTTCACCGACAACGGCCTGACGCTCGCCGAGCCGGGAGTGGTCCCCGTCCCTCAGTGGCGACCCGACGGTGCGGCGCCCGTGCCCCCGACGCCGGACCCCGAGTACTACGAGTCGCTGGACCTCATCGACCGGATCAAGTACCACGACATCAACGACCTCACGAAGGCCACCGTCGCCGTCCACGCGGCGCTCGGCCGCAAGGCCTGAGGGACGCCTGCCCAGATCGGTAAGCGGCGGCCGACTCGGCGTCGGCAAAGGCATGCGCGGGGCGGGCGTAGCGTAGGGACCATGACGAAGTACGGATCTTTTCCCGGTACGCGTCCCCGGCGGCTGCGCACCACCCCCGTCATGCGGCGTATGGTCGCCGAGACCCGGCTGCACCCCGCCGACTTCATCCTCCCCGCGTTCGTGCGCGAGGGTGTGAGCGAGCCGGTGCCGATCACGGCGATGCCCGGAGTCGTGCAGCACACCCGCGACAGCCTGAAGAAGGCCGCGCTGGAGGCGGTGGAGGCCGGGATCTCCGGGATCATGCTCTTCGGAGTGCCCGAGGAGTCGAAGAAGGACGCGGTCGGGACGCCGGGCACCGACCCGGACGGGATCCTCCAGGTCGCCCTGCGCGATGTCCGTGCCGAGGTCGGTGACGACCTGCTGGTGATGTCCGACCTGTGCCTGGACGAGACCACCGACCACGGGCACTGCGGTGTCCTCGACGAGCAGGGCCGCGTCGACAACGACGCCACGCTCGAGCGGTACGCCGAGATGGCGCAGGTCCAGGCCGACGCGGGCGCCCACGTGGTCGGACCCAGCGGGATGATGGACGGCCAGATCGGCGTCATCCGCGACGCGCTCGACCAGATCGGGCGCGAGGACGTCGCCATCCTCGCCTACACCGTCAAGTACGCCTCCGCCTTCTACGGTCCCTTCCGGGAGGCCGTCGGCTCGTCCCTGCAGGGGGACCGGAAGACGTACCAGCAGGACCCGGCGAACATCCGTGAGTCCCTGCGTGAGCTGGCCCTCGACCTGGAGGAGGGCGCCGACATGGTGATGGTCAAGCCGGCCGGGCCCTACCTCGACATCCTGGCCCGGGTCTCCGACGCCGTGGACGTGCCGGTCGCCGCCTACCAGATCTCCGGCGAGTACTCGATGATCGAGGCCGCCGCCGAGAAGGGCTGGATCGACCGGGACCGGGCGATCCTGGAGGCGCTGATGGGCATCAAGCGGGCGGGTGCGCAGAACATCCTTACGTACTGGGCCACCGAGGTGGCCCGGAAGCTGCGCTGAGCGCTCCGCTGAGTGCTCCGCTGGAAGCGCGGTGACGACCTGCGGGCCGGTGGGGGCTGTGTCGGACTTCGTCAAGGCCGCTCAGGCGCTCAGTAGTTGATCGCGTCGTCCATGTTCTGCTGCCAGTACGTGACCGTCAGCGAGCTGTCGTAGTACACGCCCTTGGCCGGCAGGGACGGGGTCGCGGACGCGCCGCCGCTGCTGTTGGGTGTCGTGCCCTGGAAGGCGATCGTCAGCTTGTGGCCGGTCGTGCCGCCGTCGCCGCTGCCGTCGGCGGCGGCGAGCAGTACGCCCGCGTAGCCGGACTCGCCGGGCGCGAGGGTGACCACCGCCTGCGGCTGGGTCGCCTCGGCCCCCTGCGGAACCCACTGCATCTCGTCGAAGCGGAGCACGGGGAAGTAGGTCAGGTCGCAGGTCTTGCTGCCCGTGTTCTTGACCGTGATCAGCATGTGGTTGAGGGGTCGGGAGACCGGCTGGGCGGTGACCTTCGTGTTGGAGCCGTTGCAGAGGACGCGGGAGGCGTCGGACGAGGAGTCCGACGTCGAGCCTCCCGTGGAGGCCGAGGAATCCGAGGTGGAGTTCGGTGTCGTGCCCGGCTCTGCGGTGGCCCCACCTGCCGGCTTCTCCGCCGAAGGCGTCTGAGTCTGAGTCTGCGTCGGTGTCGTGGTCGTCGTGGCCGGCTTCGACGCGCCTTCGTCCCTCGCTCCAGTCCCGTCCTCGCATGCCGTGAGAGCGAGGGCGGCGAGGGCGAGGCCGGTGGCGGCGAGCAGGCGGGTACGTCGAGTTCGCATGGCAGGTCCTCTTCCGAGAAGGGGTGGCGTGCTTGGATGGTCACAGCTTGTGGGGCGATCCGTCCCGGCCGCCACGATCGGCGGACGATCAGGGACGCTGGAATGCCCACACCGGCTTTGACCTGGGGAAACGTCCCCTCCCTGGAATGCGGGGATGGGACACGGGGGAGGGAAGAACGGTGTCGGAGGGAACGGCGGGCGCGGGGTTCGCGGAGCTGCTGCGGGAGTTGAAGGAGCGTTCCGGGCTGAGTTACGGGGTGCTCGGCAAACGGCTCCACATGAGTACGTCGACCCTGCACCGCTACTGCAACGGGGATGCCGTACCGACGGACTACGCCCCCGTGGAGCGGCTCGCCCGCCTCTGCAAGGCGTCATCGGACGAGCTGGTCGAGCTGCACCGGCGGTGGGTGCTGGCGGACGCGGTGCGGGGGCGGAAGGAACCAACGCCTGAGCCGCGGCCGAGGCCAGAGGCGGCGCCTGGGCCGACACCAGAGCCAGCGCCAGAACCGACGCCAGAGCCAGCGCCGGAGCTGACACCAGAGCTGACGCCAGAACCGGCGCCGGAGCTGATGTCCGAGCCGACGGTCACGTCCGGGCCGGCGGAAGCGGGAGAGGTCGTCCCGGAAACCGGCCGCCGCACCCGTACCGCCCTCATCGCCGGGCTCGTCGTCGCCGCCGTCCTCGGTGCCGTCACGCTGGCCCTGGGCCTTCCCTCCGGCGGCTCGGACGGCGGTGACGGGAGCCCCGTCGGGGCCGCGTCGGGGCAGGGCGCGGGCGGCGGGAAGGCCGCGCGGACACCGGACGACGGCGCCTCGGCGTCTGCTTCCGCCTCCGCCTCTCCCTCCGGCTCCGGTTCCCCCTCACCCTCCGCCCCGGCCTCAACCGCGGCTTCGGTTTCGGCTTCCGCGGAGGGAGGTCAGGCCGATGGCGGTGACGCCGCCTCCGATGCCGTGCCGCTGACGGTCACCACGAGCCCGTACACCTGGGAAAGCCCCTGCTCCCAGCACTACTTGATCGACCGGCCGCCGGGGGAGGTGTCCCCGCCGCCGCTGGAGTCGGATGCGACCGCCTGGGTGGCCGCGCACAAGGCCGTGTCGTCGGGGGAGCAGTTCGTCACGCTGACCGTGCAGGGCACCGGGCAGGAGACCGTGGTCGTGGACAGCCTGACGGTCCGTACGAGCAAGAGCTCGCCCCTCGCCTGGAACGACTACGCCATGGGTTACCCCGGGGTCGGTTGCGGCGGCGGTGTGCCGACCCGGTCCTTCACCGTGGCCCTCGACGCCGCGCGTCCGGCCGTCGTGCCCGAGGCGGGGCACCGGGACTTCCCGTTCAAGGTGAGCGAGTCCGACCCGGAGGTCTACTACATCACCGCCGACGCCTCCGCGTACGACGTGAGCTGGTACCTGGAGCTGGCCTGGTCCAGCGGCTCCCGGCACGGCACGCTCCGGATCGACGACCACGGCAGGCCGTTCCGCACGAGCGGCAACAACGGGCGGCCCGCCTACGAGTTCCCGCTCGGCGGCTCGGGGTGGGTCAAGGCAGGGACGACTTCGTAGGCGGAGGACGCCGAGGGCAGGCCCGCGTCCGACGGTCCCTCGTCACGCAAGCCCTCCCCCAGCCGGCGTCCATCGGTCAGTCCCACCAGAAGGACCACGTCTGTTCGCCGATCAGGTCCTTCGCGTAGTCGCGCAGAGCGTCCGGGCCGTCGTGCGTGATGTTGTCCGGGCAGAACGCGAAGTGCTCCGCCGCCACCGCCTCGGCTTCGGCCGGGGTGGTGGGCGGGGCGGCGACGGACACGACCATGCGGTCGAAACCGAGAGCCACGACCCGTATGCCGAAGCGGTCCTCCCAGGAGCGCAGGACCGCACAGTAGACGGCGACGTCCTCCTCGTAGTTCAGGGGGCCGGTCCAGCCGATGGCCGCCGGGATGTCCGCGCTGCGGCGCGCCGGCACCAGGGCCAGGTGCGGTTCCTTGAACCAGGTGCGGTCGTCGGCCAGGGAGTCGGCGACCTCGGCGGCACGCGCGTCCGGATCGGCGGTGCGGGTGAGGGGGGCGGCAAGGCCGGGCCACTCGTCCTCCGCCGCCGCGTACTCCTCCCAGAACTCCTCGAGTACCTCCTCGGCGTCGTGATTCCCCGGATACGACGCCTCCCCGGGCATCAAGTCCCACTCCTCCGGCCCGCCTTGGCTGCCGCCGAGGTCTATCAGAACGGGGAGGAGGCCCGCGCGCCCGGCGCGCACGCCCAGCGCAGTCCAGTTGCCGGTGGACGCGGGCTGCTCGGCGTGCCACAGCAACGGCTCGTGCCACGGACCTTCGTCCGTCGCGTCGATCAGTCTCCCGAGCGGGAGTTGGAGCCCGAGCGAACGACCGCTCGGGTCGGCCGCCAGCGTGGGCAGCGGGTTGGGAAGTGTCGCCATGCCGCCGACTGTAGGGGCAGGCACTGACAGCGGTCGGCGTGGGTGGGACGCCGGAAAGGTTGATTGATTTACGCAACTAATGCGCTAGGCTGCCTGTCAGCACCGGCAGTTGGAGAGGCGCAGCATCGTGGCCGTGACCGTAGTGGACGACAGAACCGCACTCGTACTGATCGACCTCCAGGTCGGTACGCTCGCCGCCCCCACTCAGCCCTACGCGGCTGCCGACGTGGTGACCAGGGCCGCCGAGCTTGCCGACGCGTTCCGTGCCGCCGGTCTGCCGGTCGTCCTGGTCCGGATGGCGACCGCGCCCGACGGGGCCGACGCGGTACGCGGCCGCAGCGAGGCCGCGCGACGGGCGGGCGGGACCTCCCGGCCGTACGACCTCGGCCCGATCGCCGAGCAACTCGCCGGACACGACGGGGACATCCTCGTGACCAAGCGGAACTGGGGCGCCTTCTACGGCACCGACCTGGACCTCCAACTGCGCCGCCGGGGCGTGACGCAGATCGTCCTCGGCGGGGTGGCGACCAGCCTCGGCGTGGAATCCACGGCCCGCGCGGCCCACGAGCACGGGTATCACGTCACGTTCGCGGTAGACGCGATGACCGACATCAACGGCGCCGCGCACGAGCACAGCGTCTCGTGGGTCTTCCCGCTCATCGGCGAACCCGGGACGACCGAGGAGATCGTCGACCTGCTCGCCAAGTCGCCTTCCTAGCGGGCGAGGGAGGCGGTGAAGGCGGTCCAGGTGGTGGGGGCGACCGTGAGGGTGGGGCCGCTGTCTTCGGGGTTCTTGGAGTCGCGGATGTGGATGGTGTGGGGGCAGGTGGCGACCTCGACGCACTCGCCGCCCTCGCTGCCGCTGTAGCTGGACTTGCGCCAGACGTAAGCGACTTCGAGGCATTCGCCGCCTTCATCGCCGCTGTAGGTCGACTTGAACCACTGAAGTGCGGTGCTCATTTCTCTCCTAGCAGACGGTCCAGCAGGTCTTTTGACTCTTGCGGCGTCAGGGCCTGTGCTCGCAGCATCGCATACTTGCGCGCCAGGATGGACACCTCGTCCGGGTCGGAAACCCACTGGCTGCCGCGCTGACCTTCGATGTAGGCCAGGTGCTGATGGTCCGGTGTTTCCAGGAGTACGAAGGGGCCGTCGAGTCCGGCATGCGACGGGCTGGTCAATGGCAAGAACTGCATTGACAGGGATGGGAGTTCGGCGCACGCGTGCAGGTGGCGCAACTGCTCGATGCGCATATCCGGACTGCCGATCTCCAGGCTCAGCACCGGTTCCCAGATGACGAAACTGACCGTCGGCGGGTCTGTGCGATGCAGGATGTCCTGACGGCCCACGCGGGCAGACGTCTTGGTCTCGACTTCGTCCCCGTTGTACGCGGGCACCCGTTCACGTAGGACCGCCCGCGCGTACGCCTCGGTCTGGAGGAGGCCGGGCAGGACCTGGTTGGCGTACAGGGAGAGGGCGATGGCCTCACGCTCGTGTTCCACGTACAGCTCCGCCCACATCGGAAACTGATCGATCTCCGGCAGGTTGGCCACCCCCGCCGCCAACAGCCCTTTCGTCCCCAGGATTTCGTCCAGCAGCTCCGCCAGATCCGGCTTCAGCGGCCGCCTTCCCTGCTCGATCGACGCGATCGTCTCCTCGTCGAGCATCAGTCGCTCCCCGAGTTCCCGTTGCGTCATGCCCGCCGTCCGCCGAGCCGTTCCGAGCTGGACGCCCAGCATCTTCGTGGCCGAGAAGTTTTTCTTCCGTGGAACGTTCCTGGAGTTCATGCTGGTCCAACTCCCCATGCCTGTCCGTACGCGACCCCGTATGAACCCGTACAAAAATTCCGTACGGGTTCACTCGGTGATCCACGGTAGTGACTCTCCGCAACTCTCGTCCCGTGAACGAGACGATCCAACTCCCGCCTTTGCGCGAGAAGTTCTTCCGGCGTGAGCGTCGGTCCGTACCTGCCGCCAGGCAGTTCGCGTACGAGGCGCTGGTCGGCTGGGGGCTCGCGGGTACCGAGGTCGGGGACGACGTGTTGCTGTGCGTGAGTGAGCTGGCCACGAACGCGCTGGTGCACGGCGCGCCGCCCGGGCGTCACTTCCTGGTGTTCCTGCGGTGCGACGGGCAGGTGCTGCGGTTGGAGGTGCACGACAGTGGGCCGGGTGAGCCGCGCGTCGCCGACGAGGCGGACGAGGGAGGGCGGGGGTTGCTGCTGGTCGCGGCCCTCGCCGACAAGTGGGGGGTGGGGGAGCGGGAGCTCGGCAAGGTGGTGTGGTGCGAGTTCGCGCGCCTACGACCCACTACGTGACCTGCGTTTCCGCTGGTTTGCTGCTGCCGGACGCGGAAGAGCACCGGTCGGCGGCATGCCCGGTACCGGTGCTCTTCGAGCGGGCGTGGGCGCAGATCCGGGGGATCCGCGCCTGCTGGGTCAGAGGCGCTCAGGCGTCCTGATGCCCAGCAGGGCCATGCCCTTGTGGAGCGTGCGGGCCGTCAGGTCGACCAGGAGCAGGCGGTTCTCCACGTGCTCCGGCGTCTCGGCCTTCAGGACCGGGCACTGGTCGTAGAACGTCGTCAGCAGCGACGCCAGCTGGTACAGGTACGACGCCAGCTTGTGCGGCTCGTGGCCGGCGGCGACGTCCAGGACCGTCTCGCCGAACTGGTCCAGGTGCAGGCCCAACGCCCGCTCCGCCGGGGCCAGTTCCAGCTCCGGGTGGGCGGCCGGACGGGCCTCGCCCGCCTTGCGCAGGATCGACTTGATACGGGCGTACGCGTACTGGAGGTAGACGGACGTGTCGCCGTTCAGCGACACCATCTGGTCCAGGTCGAACTTGTAGTCCCGCACCGCCGACGTCGACAGGTCCGCGTACTTCACGGCGCCGATACCGACGTACTGGCCGTTCTCGACGATCTCCTGCTCGGACAGGCCCACCTTCTCGGCCTTCTCCCGGACGACGGTCGTCGCCCGCTCGACCGCCTCGTCGAGGAGGTCGACCAGCTTGACCGTCTCGCCCTCACGGGTCTTGAACGGCTTGCCGTCCTTGCCGAGGACCGTGCCGAAGGCGAGCTGGAAGGCCTTGACGTCGTCGTTCAGCCAGCCGGCCCGGCGGGCGGTCTCGAAGACCATCCGGAAGTGCAGCGCCTGCCGGGCGTCCACGACGTACAGGAGGGAGTTCGCCTTCAGGTTGAAGACACGGTCGCGGATCGCGGAGAGGTCGGTCGCCGCGTAGCCGTAGCCGCCGTCCGACTTCTGCACGATCAGCGGGACCGGGTTGCCGTCCGGGCCCTTGATGTCCTCGAAGAACACGCACAGCGCGCCCTCGGAGCGGACTGCGACACCGGATTCCTCCAGCAGGCGGCAGGTCTCCGCGAGCATGTCGTTGTAGCCGGACTCGCCGACGATGTCCGCGTCCCGGATCTCCATGTCCAGCTTCTCGAAGACGGAGAAGAAGTAGATCTTCGACTCGTCCACGAACTTCTGCCAGGTGGCGAGGGTGTGCGGGTCCCCGGCCTGGAGGTCCACGACCCTGCGACGGGCCCGCGTCTTGAACTCCTCGTCGGAGTCGAAGAGCTTCCTGGCCGTCTTGTAGAGGCGGTCGAGGTTCGACATCGCCTCCTCGCCGCTCACCTCATCGGCCTTGTGGTCCAGCTCGTGCGGGTGCTCGTCCAGGTACTGGATGAGCATGCCGAACTGGGTGCCCCAGTCGCCGATGTGGTGACGCCGGACGACGGTCTCGCCGGTGAACTCCAGGAGCTTGACCACCGCGTCGCCGATCACCGCCGAGCGCAGGTGGCCGACGTGCATCTCCTTCGCCACGTTCGGCTGCGCGTAGTCGATCACCGTCGTGCCCGGGTGCGCGGCGAACGGCACGCCGAGGCGGTCGGTGTCCGCGTACCGCGCGGTCAGGTTCTCCGTGATCGTCTTGTCGCTGATCGTGATGTTCAGGAAGCCGGGACCGGAGACCTCGATGTCCTTGATCACGTCACCGGTGACGATGTGGGAGACGACCTGCGTCGCCAGCTCCCGCGGGTTGGCCTTGGCCTTCTTCGCGAGCGCCAGGATGCCGTTCGCCTGGAAGTCCGCCCGGTCACTTCGTCGCAGCAGCGGGTCCGCGGAACCGGCATCCGGCAGGGCTGCCGAGAGTGCCGTCGCGAGGTGCTGCTGGACGGAGTCGCTGAGGGACGTGACCGAGGCCATAGGAGTGGGTGCCGTTCTCCTCGTGGGATGGATAGACCCGCCCAGTATCCCACGGGGGGTAAAGCCGTTTTCCCGGGCGCGGGGTGGTCTGGGAGAATGGGACGGTCAGTACCTTCAGCAGCACCTTCAGAAAAAGAGGACGTGCCGATCGTGGCTCAGAGCACCGAGACCACCGACTGGGTCTCCCGTTTCGCGGATGAGGTCATCGAGGAGTCGGAGCGTCGGGCCCCGGGCAAAGCGACATCACTCGCTACCGCTCCGGTCGTTGTCGTCGCGTCCGGCCTCTCCCCCTCCGGCCCCATCCACCTGGGGAACCTCCGTGAGGTCATGACCCCGCACCTCGTCGCCGACGAGATCCGCCGGCGGGGCCACCAGGTCCGGCACCTGATCTCCTGGGACGACTACGACCGCTACCGCAAGGTGCCCCAGGGCATCGCCGGTGTCGACGACTCGTGGGGCGAGCACATCGGCAAGCCGCTGACCTCCGTCCCGGCCCCGAAGGGCTCGTCGTACCCGAACTGGGCCGAGCACTTCAAGGCCGCCATGGTCGAGGCGCTCGCCGAGCTGGGCGTCGAGTTCGACGGGATCAGCCAGACCGCGCAGTACACCGCCGGTGTCTACCGCGAGCAGATCCTGCACGCGATGAAGCACCGGGGTGACATCGACGCGATCCTCGACCAGTACCGCACCAAGAAGGCTCCGGCGAAGAAGCAGCAGTCGCAGAAGCCCGTCGACGAGGCCGAGCTGGAGGCCGAGGAGGGTTCGGGCGCGGCCGCCGAGGACGACGGCAGCTCCGGCTCGGCCGGGTACTTCCCGTACAAGCCGTACTGCGGCAACTGCGAGAAGGACCTCACCACCGTCACCTCGTACGAGGACGACACCACCGAGCTGACGTACACCTGCAACGCCTGCGGCTTCTCCGAGACCGTCCGGCTGAACGAGTTCAACCGGGGCAAGCTGGTCTGGAAGGTCGACTGGCCGATGCGCTGGGCGTACGAGGGCGTCGTCTTCGAGCCGAGCGGCGTCGACCACTCCTCTCCCGGGTCGAGCTTCCAGGTCGGCGGCCAGATCGTCGGGATCTTCGGCGGCAAGCAGCCCATCGGGCCCATGTACGCGTTCGTGGGCATCAGCGGCATGGCGAAGATGTCGTCGTCGAAGGGTGGCGTCCCCACCCCCGGTGACGCGCTGAAGATCATGGAGCCGCAGATCCTGCGCTGGCTGTACGCCCGCCGTAGGCCCAACCAGTCCTTCAAGATCGCCTTCGACCAGGAGATCCAGCGCCTCTACGACGAGTGGGACAAGCTCGACGCGAAGGTCGCCGACGGTTCGGCGCTGCCGGCGGACGTCGCCGCCCACTCGCGTGCCGTGCGGACGGCCGCAGCTGAGCTGCCGCGTACCGCCCGGCCGCTGCCGTACCGGACGCTGGCGTCCGTCGCCGACATCACCGCCGGGCACCAGGACCAGGCGCTGCGGATCCTGTCCGAGCTCGACCCGGACAACCCGATCGGCTCGCTGGACGAGGCCCGGCCCCGGTACGACAAGGCCGAGGCGTGGATCAACACGCACGTCCCCGCCGACCAGCGCACCATCGTGCGCGAGGAGCCCGACGCCGAGCTGCTGAAGTCCCTCGACGAGGCCTCCCAGCAGTCCCTGCGGCTGTTGGCCGACGGGCTGGCCGACCACTGGTCGCTCGACGGGCTCACCCACCTCGTCTACGGCGTTCCCAAGGTCCAGGCCGGCTTCCCCGCCGACGCCACGCCCAAGGAACTGCCGCCGGAGATCAAGACCGCCCAGCGGACGTTCTTCGCGCTGCTGTACCACCTGCTCGTCGGGCGCGACACCGGGCCGCGACTGCCCACGCTGCTGCTGGCGGTGGGGCAGGAGCGGGTGCGGGAGCTGCTCGGGGCGTAGCGCCCGCGATACGCGGAAGGGGCCCGGCGATTTCGCCGGGCCCCTTTTTTCATCGGCTCGTCCGTCCGACCACATCGCTACGCGATGTGGTCGTCCTGCAGTTCCGCGGTGTGACGGTTCGTGAAGCGCATCACCATGCGCTTGGCGTCGGCGTCCATGACGGGAACGCCGTAGGTCGCCTCGACGTTGTTGCTGAACTCACGCGGAGTGGGATAGCTGCCGTTGATCGACTGCTTGAAGACCTGGTAGTACGACTCCTCGTCCGGCTCCACAGCCGGGGTGCCGCCGCCTTCGCCGAGCTGACGGGTACGGTTCGGGCCGGCCGGGATGGGGAAGGTGCCCGTCTCCTCCGGAGAAGGCTCCTGCAAGGGAGGCTCCTCGTAGTACTGGTCCTGATACTGCTCCGCCTGCTGCTGCTCGGCGTACCAGTCGGCGTACTGCTGCTCGGGATCGTAGGCCGGGTCGTAGCCGCCCTGGTACTCGGTCTGCCGAGGAGTCTCGAACCAGGGACTCTGATCGGGCTCGGCCTCGTACCCCGGCTGCCCCACGCCGGGGCTGCCGACCAGCTCCGGGCGCTGCTCGCCGGGACGTGCTGCTTGCTGGGGAACGGGCGCCGACCCGGCGGCAGGACCGCCCGCGACTCCGGCGGCCGGATCAACCACGCCCGCGGCGGGAGCCGCACCGACTGCGGGAGCCGTGCCGGCCGCAGGCGCCGCGGCCAGCGCCGGCTGCGGTGCGGGCGGAAGCAAGGCCGGCTCGATACCCGCCGCCGCCAAGCCCGCGGGAGCCGTCTCCGCCAGCGGGACCCCGTACCGGGCCAGCCGCAGCGGCATCAACGACTCCACCGGGGCCTTCCTCCGCCACGCCCGGCCGAAGCGGGAACGCAGACGGGCCTGGTAGACCAGACGCTCCTGCTCCAGCTTGATGACCTGCTCGTAGGAGCGCAGCTCCCACAGCTTCATACGGCGCCACAGGAGGAACGTCGGGAGCGGAGAGAGCATCCAGCGGGTGAGACGGACACCCTCCATGTGCTTGTCGGCCGTGATGTCGGCGATGCGCCCGATGGCATGACGGGCCGCCTCGACCGCCACCACGAACAGCACCGGGATCACCGCGTGCATGCCCGTGCCCAGCGGGTCCGGCCAGGCAGCGGCACCGTTGAAGGCGATCGTCGCCGCCGTCAGCAGCCACGCCGTCTGCCGCAGAAGCGGAAACGGGATGCGGATCCAGGTCAGGAGCAGATCCAGCGCGAGGAGGACACAGATGCCCGCGTCGATACCGATCGGGAAGACGTAGGCGAAGTTCCCGAAGCCCTTCTTGATCGCAAGCTCTCGGACCGCCGCGTACGAACCGGCGAAGCCGATGCCGGCGATGATCACGGCGCCGGCCACGACCACGCCTATGAGAACGCGGTGCATCCGAGTCAGCTGCAGTGGCGCGGCCACTCGTACTCCCCTCCCCTTGCGTGTTGTTGCGCGCAACAGAGTGGCACATGTGTATGGCGCACGTGTTGCCGGTACGCCAGGAGCCCGACCCCGAAGGGGCCGGACTCCGTCAAAAAGCCGAAATCGACTACGAGTTGGCCCTCAGGCCTCCAGGTATGACAGTCAGCTCTTCTTGGACACCGACCGGGACGGGGAGGCACTCGCCGACTTCGACGCCGACGACGATGCCGACTTCGATGCCGACGGCGAAGCCGACTTCGACGGCGACTTCGACGGCGAAGACGATGCCGACTTCGACGGCGAGGGGCTCGCCGTGCCCGCGCTGCCGTTCACCGACGCCACCGCCGTCACCGCCTCCTTGGCAGCCTTCTGCGCGGCCGTCGCCAGGCCGTCGGCGCTCGGAGTCTTCTCACCGGCCAGACCCGCGCCGTTGTAGTCGAGAGTGACGACCACGTTCTCCACCCGCGCCACGACCGTCTGCTGCTTGAAGGCGCCTTCCTTCTTCTTCAGGTCATAGCGCACAGTCGTCGCCACGTCGCCCGTCCCGGCCAACGGCTCCGACTTCATGTTCTTCGCCCCCGACACCGCCTGAGCGTCCTGAACCTGCTGCTCGTAGTACGCCTGCGCCTGCTTCTCGCCCGTGCCGCGCGTGGTGTCGGAGTCGAAACGCAGCAGAGAGACGTTGAGCCAGCGGAACTGCGAACCCTTCACGCCCTTGTTCTCCAGGCTGCTCCACGAGCAGCTGGCGCGCGACGCCGTATCGTTCGACGTGCCCTCCTTGCCCGACTTCGCACCCTTCGGCACGAGTCCGGTCAGAGTCTTCGACGACAACACCGCACACGCCTTGGGCAGCCTCTGGTACGCCGCAGCCTGGACCGTCGGCGACGCACTCACGGACGAGTTCGCGCCACTGCCGGAGTCCTTCTGCCCGCTGCCACCAGAGCCGGAGTCCGAGTCGGAGCCCGAGGAGCAACCGGCGGCAACCAGGATCACGGGGACTGCTGCCACGCCGGCAAGGGCGCGGCGGAGGCGCCTTGCTCGCTGGGCACTCTGGTCACGCTGGTCGTCTCGCTGGGCTCGTCGCTGCATGGTTCCTTCACTCATGACGCTCGTGTTTCCTGCGGTCGGATCGGGTCCGAGGGGCCACGGTACGCGGTGAAGAAGCTGTGCGGTCGCGCTTCATTTGCTTTGAGAACGAGCGCGGACGGGCCCGCAAGTGGCGCTAACCGGCCAGTGAGTCGGCCAGCCGGGCGGCCAGTTTCCGGGCCCTGTCCTGCAGTTCCTCGCTGTCCGGGACGATGCCGACCGTGGCCGGCTGCTCCTCGTACTCGATGGTCACGATGACGTTCGACGTGCGGAACGCCACAGTCACCGTGCGCTGCCTGGCCGTCGAACCGGAGCTGCTGAGCACGTCGTCCAGGAACGCCTCGTCGCCAAGATCGCCGAGGGTGCGGGGCTGGAGGTCGGCGGGAGTGGCGGAGGAGGAAGAGGAAGGCGTGCTCGAGGGCGACGCCGAGGAAGACGAGGGCGACGTCGAGGACGGTGTCGAACTCGGGACGGCGGAGGAGGACCCGGAAGCGGTCCCGGTGTCGGTCCCGGTCTCGGTCTCGGAGATGGGCGTGGTCGGCTCCGGGAGGTCCGCCGCCTCCACCTTCGTCGCGAAGAGCTCCTCGGCCTGGCTGTCGTCACTCACCGTGTTGTCGTACGACACCACTCGCTCGAAGTCGATGAGGAGGTGGTCGGTGGCGTCCGCCGACTCGACCTTCCAGCGGCAGCCGACCTTGCGGTCGGTGTCGTACGTCAGCGTCGCCTCGCCGTCGTAGGCCTTGTCCCGCTGCTCCTGGTCAGTGATCTGCGCGATGCCCGGGAGGAGGGCGTCGAGGGTGTCGTGACTGACCGCACCGCAGGGCTCGGGGAGCGTGCGGTATTTCCCGGGCTGGGCCGCGGCCGTCGCCTGCCCGGCGCTGCCGGGGTTGGAGTTGTCCGTGGTGTCGCCCTCGCCGGAGCTACCGGTGCAGCCGGCCAGCAGCACCGCGAGGAGCGCGGCGACGCCGGATACGTACGCCTTCCGCTGCACGGTGAGGCTCCCTTCGACGGTGTGTCTCGGTGGGTGTCTGGCGTGAGTCTGTCCCTGGAACGATCCCGGGCCTGCCAGTGTCCCCGCTGGTTATTCGCTTGCCGCACGGGGGCGCTCCCTGGAGACAATGTGTATCGCACGCACTGCCGTGGACGCCGGTCCGTTGTCCCATTTGTTGACCTTGGCGCCGGTTTTGCGTTTTAAGGCTTTTCTTTTGGTTCCGGGGGAATGAGGACGATATGTCGTACGTGGAAATGCCGGGCGCGAAGGTCCCCATCCGCATGTGGGCCGACCCCGCGACGGTCGAGGACGTGGCGATGCAGCAGCTGCAGAACGTCGCGACCCTGCCGTGGATCAAGGGCCTGGCCGTCATGCCGGACGTGCACTACGGGAAGGGCGCGACGGTCGGGTCGGTCATCGCCATGCAGGGCGCGGTATGCCCTGCGGCGGTGGGGGTCGACATCGGCTGCGGAATGTCGGCGGTGAAGACCTCACTGACGGTGAACGACCTTCCGGGGGATCTGTCGCGGCTGCGGTCGAAGATCGAGCAGGCGATTCCGGTGGGGCGGGGGATGCATGACGATCCCGTGGATCCGGGAGGGTTCCATGGGCTGGCCACTGCGGGGTGGGACGAGTTCTGGGGGCGGTTCGACGGGATCGCCGAAGAGGTCAAATTCCGTCAGGAACGCGCCACGAAACAGATGGGAACGCTCGGAAGCGGCAACCATTTCGTCGAGGTGTGCACGGATACGGTCGGTTCGGTCTGGCTGATGCTCCACTCCGGCTCCCGGAACATCGGCAAGGAACTGGCCGATTTCCACATCGGAGTGGCCCAGAAGCTCCCGCACAACCAGGGGCTGGTCGACCGTGACCTCGCCGTCTTCATCGCGGACACCCCGCAGATGGCGGCGTACCGCAGCGACCTTTTCTGGGCGCAGGAGTACGCGAAGTACAACCGCACCCTCATGATGGCGCTCCTCAAGGACGTGATCCGCAAGGAGTTCAGGAAGGCGAAGCCGACCTTCGAGCCGGAGATCAGCGCGCACCACAACTACGTGGCCGAGGAGCGCTACGAAGGCATGGACCTGCTCGTGACCCGCAAGGGCGCGATCCGGGCCGGTTCCGGCGAGTACGGGATCATCCCGGGTTCGATGGGTACGGGGTCGTACATCGTGAAGGGTCTCGGGAACGAGAAGGCCTTCAACTCGGCCTCGCACGGCGCCGGCCGGCGCATGAGCCGCAACGCGGCGAAGCGCCGCTTCTCGACGAAGGACCTGGAGGAGCAGACGCGGGGCGTGGAGTGCCGTAAGGACTCCGGCGTCGTGGACGAGATCCCGGGGGCCTACAAGCCGATCGAGCAGGTCATCGACCAGCAGCGCGACCTCGTGGAGGTCGTGGCGAAGCTGAAGCAGGTCGTCTGCGTGAAGGGCTGAGCGCTCCGCTGGAAGCGCGGTGACGATCCTGCGGGCCGGTGGGGGCTGGTCGCGCCCACGCGGCGGAGCCGCATGTCGACACAGCCCCGCGCCCCTTACGGGGCGCGATACCGCACCGGACTTCGTCAAGATTGCTTACTGGGTCGGGAGTTCGGCGCCGTGCCGGTGATCGAGGCGGTTCACCCCTGTGAGTTAAGCGAGCCGTTTCTCCAGCAGTGTCACCGCGTACGGGCT
Organism: Streptomyces sp. NPDC002088; assembly: GCF_040296605.1. Lineage (NCBI taxonomy): Bacteria > Bacillati > Actinomycetota > Actinomycetes > Kitasatosporales > Streptomycetaceae > Streptomyces > Streptomyces sp. NPDC002088. The sequence goes on from NZ_JBEOXO010000007.1 coordinate 34,660, forward strand.
TCCCGACCCGCCGTCCTTCGCGCGCTGTTCGCCGACCACCGTGTAGCCGGCGGACTCGTAGTACGCGCGGAGGCGGGGGTTGGACGTGAGGCAGTCCAGACGGGCGTAGGGGCGGCCGGTGGCGGCGATGCGGGATTCGGCCTGTGTCAGCATTTTGCGGCCCGTGCCTGGTGGGGCCGTGTGCGGGGTGGTCATGAGGCGGTGGATGTAGCCCGCGTCAGGGGGGCGGGGGCCCCAGGCGGCCGGGTCGTCCCACCAGAGTTCCCAGGCGCCGGACAGGTGGTCGCCGGTGTGGGCCAGCCAGACTTCGCCCTCCCGCATCCGGGTGCGGAAGTGGGTCTCGTCCTTTTCGCCGGGCTGCCATTGGCTGATTCCGCGGGCCAGTTGCCAGAGGGCGGCCGTGTCGCGGAGGCGGACCAGGGCGGGGGCGTCGGTGGGGGTGGCCTTGCGGTAGGTCAGGTTGGGCCAGGTGGTGGGCACCGGCTCCAGGAGGTGCGTGCGCAGGGTGGCCGACAGGGACTCCGCGTTCAGATTCAGGGCCTCGGTCACGTAGGCCTCCGTCGAGCCGTAGCGGGCCCTCAGCGACGCCAGGAACAGGCGCATCACCGACTCGGGGGCTCGGGCGAAGCCGGGCCAGGTGGGGGTGTGGCCGTTGTTGCGGGTTTTCCAGTCGGTCAGGAGGGACTGGGTGGCCAGTTCGGTGAGGCTGAAGTCCTCGATGATCACCGGGTCCGGGACGCCCAGGAGGGAGAGGGTCAGGGCGGCGAGCTGGCCGGTGCGGTCCTTGCCCGAGGCGCAGTGGAAGACCAGGGGGGAGGCTGACTCGGCCGACTCCGAGATCAGTTCCAGTGCGGTGCGGAGTTCCTTCGTACCGTCCTCGGCGACCTCCATGAAGCGTTCGGCCAGGTAGGGGCCGGGGGCGATGTCGGGGGTCAGGGCCGCCTGGTCGTAGGGGCGGTGCTCGATGCTGAGGTTGTGGTAGGCGAAGGAGGGGTGGGCTGGGATGCGGCCCCGGGTCTCGATTTCCCACGGGTAGCGGAGGTCCACCACGGTGCGGATGCCGAGGGAGAGGAAGCGGGTCCAGTCCTGCGTGTCCGGCGTCAGCTTGCCGAGGGAGTCCGAGCGGAACAGGCGGCCCGGGCGGATGCGGTGGCCGTCGCCGGCGGGGTAGCCGCCCAGGTCGCGGAAGTTGTGCAGGGCCTCGAAGGGTATGTGTCTGTCCACTGTCAGGACCCTAGGGCGTTCCGGGCTCTGGCCACCTGCGGTTCTACTTCGCGTGTCGCACCGCGTAGATCATCACGAACGCGACGATGTGGATGCCGAAGAGGAAGTACGCCAGGAAGATCCAGACCCGGCGTTCGTCCTTGGTCTCCTGGGCGAGGCGGCGCTTTTCGGCGGCGCGGGCGGGGTCGTCCGGCAAGGGCTCGGGCTCGGGCTCGGCGTCCGGCATCACAGTTCCCGGTGGACCTTCGTGTTGGATGCCTGGGCGCGAGGGCGGACGACCAGGAGGTCGATGTTGACGTGGGCGGGGCGGGTGACCGCCCAGGTGATCGTGTCCGCCACGTCGTCGGCCGTGAGCGGCTCGGCGACGCCCGCGTAGACCTTCGCCGCCTTCTCCTCGTCGCCGCTGAAGCGGGTCAGCGCGAACTCGTCGGTCTTGACCATGCCGGGCGCGATCTCGATGACACGGACGGGCCGGCCGACGATCTCCAGGCGCAGGGTCTCGGCGAGGACGTGGGCGCCGTGCTTGGCGGCGACGTAGCCCGCGCCGCCCTCGTACGTGCCGTGGCCGGCCGTGGAGGAGACGACCACGATCGTGCCGTCGCCGCTCGCGTCGAGCTTGGGGAGCAGGGCCTGGGTGAGGTGCAGCGTGCCGATGACGTTCGTCTCGTACATCGTGCGCCAGTCCGCCGGGTCGCCGGTCGCGACCGGGTCGGCGCCGAGTGCGCCGCCCGCGTTGTTGACCAGGACGCCGATGGTCTTGAAGGCGGTCGCGAACTCGTCGACGGCCGTGCGGTCGGTGACGTCCAGTTGGTACGCCGCCGCCGAGTGGCCGGCCGCGTTGAGCTCCTCCGCCAGCGCCTCGATGCGGTCCTTGCGGCGGGCGGTCAGGACGACGCGGTAGCCGGCGGCGGCGAGCTGCCGGGCCGTGGCGGCGCCGATTCCGCTGCTCGCACCGGTGACGACGGCGATGCGGGCGGCGGCGGAGGGTGCGGCGGTGGCCATGGGGCTGCTCCTCGGGCGTGCGGGCGAATCAGGCGTGCGGGCGTTCGTTTCTGCTCAGGGCCCAGCGTAGGCGACGGGGGAGATCGTGCGGTCGGGTGTTCCGAGGGGGGAGCGGTCAGCCGCCGTTCCTCGGCGCCCACATGATCACGGCCATTCCGGCGAGGCAGATCAGCGCGCCCGTGATGTCCCAGCGGTCGGGGCGGAAGCCGTCTGCGACCACTCCCCACAGGATCGAACCGGCGACGAAGATCCCGCCGTACGCGGCGAGGATGCGGCCGAAGTGGGCGTCGGGCTGGAAGGTGGCGACGAAGCCGTATGCGCCGAGGGCGAGGATGCCGCCGGTGATCCAGAGCCAGCCGCGGTGTTCGCGCAGGCCCTGCCAGACCAGCCAGGCGCCGCCGATCTCGAAGAGCGCGGCGACGACGAACAGGGCGGCGGAGCGGAGGATCAGCATGCGGGCAGCTTCGCACGCTCTTCGTACGCCTTTCGTACGCCCTTCGAACGGCTCCGGTGTCACCTGATGGAGGGCGCCTGCCGTCGGCTCCGCGTGGGATACATCCAATGGGATACATCCATGGCGACATCCATGCGGCTGCGGTGGCCGACGCTGCCTGTGGCAGGCCGCGGCGCGCTCGCCGCGCCGCACAAGCTCTGCGCGGCGCAGACGAAGAGGAGCGGGGCATGTCCGGGTCCGAGAACGAGCGGTCGCGGCTGCTGGACGAGCTGTCGACCGTCTCTCGCCGCTATATGGCCTCCTACGCCCTGTTCAACCAGGCCGTCGCCGACCACATCGGCCTGCACCCCACCGACCTGCAGTGTCTGAACCTGCTGACGCTGGAGGGTGGTCCGGTGACCACGGGCCGGATCGCGGAGCTGACGGGGCTGACGACCGGGTCGGCGACCCGGCTGGTGGACCGGCTGGAGAAGGCGGGGTACGTGGTCCGGGAGCGGGACGTGGCCGACCGGCGGCGGGTGCTGGTGGCGACCGTGCCGGAGAGGATCGCCGAGTTCGGGCGGGTGTGGGACCGGCTGGGCGGTGGTTGGACCGCCCTCTTCGACGGGCTGGACGACACCGAACTCGCCCTGATCATCGGGCACATGAAGCGGACGGTGGACTTCAGTGGGGAGCAGGTCGCCCGGCTGCGGGAGGGGCGGGTCTAGTTCTGCCCGCTCTCGCTCTCGGTGTCGTACCGCTCCCGGGCCGCGTGGACCTCGTCGAAGTGGGTCTCCGCCCAGTCCTTCACAACGGTGAGCAGGCAGGCGAGGTTGCTGCCCAGTGGGGTGAGTTCGTAGTCGACGCGGACGGGGACGGACGGGGTGACCGTGCGGGTGAGGATGCCGTCGCGTTCCAGTGAGCGCAGGGTCTGCGTGAGCATCTTGGGGCTCACGCCGGCGAGCTTGCGGCCGAGGTCGCTGTAGCGCATGGGGCCGGTGGCGAGCGCGGAGACGACGAGGCTGACCCACTTGTCGCTGATGCGGTCCAGGAGCTGGTTGGTGGGGCAACCGCGGAGGAAGGCGTCGTACTCGATGCGGGCCTGTTCGCGACGCTGGGCCGCTGTCGTGGTCGCCATGGCTCTCCTCCGGGTGAGGTAGGCACCTTCAGGTAACTACTTACTGAAAGACGGGAGTGCCCGAGCCGGGTGCGCGGCAGGTGCGGATCAAAGTGGCGGCGGCCGCGCTGAACCCGGTCGACGCGGGCGTGCGGTCCGGTGCCTTCGGGGGTGCGGGCAAGCGGATCGGGCTCGGCTGGGACGTGGCCGGGACGGTGGACGCGACCGGCGTGGCCACGGCGTGGAGCGTGGGCGACGAGGTGGTGGCGCTCGACTACGGCGTGGTCAAGGCGCTGGGTACGCATGCGGAGTACGTCGTCGTGGACACGGGCGCCGTGGCCAAGGCGCCCGCGACGGTGGACGCCGTGCACGCCGCCACCCTGCCGCTGAACGCGCTGACCGCCGCACAGGCCCTGGACCTGCTGGGGCTGACGCCGGAGCGCTCGCTGCTGGTGACGGGTGCGGCCGGTGCCGTGGGCGGCTACGCCGTCCAGCTCGCCGCCCACCGCGGGATCTCGGTGACCGCACTGGCCCGCAAGGACGACGAGGACCTCGTGCGGTCCCTGGGCGCCGCGCACTTCACGGCCGGGGAGGTCGAGCCGGCGAGCTTCGACGCGGTGCTGGATGCGGCGGTGCTCGGCGGGGCGGCACTGGAGTGGGTGCGGGACGGGGGAGTTTTCGCCGGGGTGATTCCGCAGGCCCAGCCCGCTTCGGTGCGGGGCGTTCGGACCGGTGCGGTCGAGGTGAGCGCCGACGGGGCGCGGCTGGCGGAGCTGGTCCGGCTGGTGGACGAAGGGGTGCTGACCCTCCGGGTGGCCGGGACATACGCCCTGGACGAGGCGGCCAAGGCGCACGCCCGGCTGGCGGAGGGCGGGGTGCGGGGGCGGCTGGTCCTCATCCCCTAGTGGCCGTGATCCCCTCTAGCGGGCGTGTCCTCGCCCACCTCAAGGATCATGCCCGCGCGCTCGGCTGCCGGGTGCTGAACCTGGACTCCGGCACCCAGCGGACCGGCGCCCACCGCTTCTGTCTGCGGGAGCGGATGGACATCACGGCGTTCCACTTCGTGAAGCGGCTGGGTTGGTCGCGTAGGCGGTGGGTGGCACCCCGACCGTCGCCGTGAAGTCGCGGACCAGGTGGGCCTGGTCCGCATAGCCCAGGTCGGCGGCGAGGGCCGCCCAGTCGACCGCCGTATCGGTCTCGGCGCGCTCCAGGGCCTCATGGATCCGGTAGCGCAGGATGACCCACTTGGGGCCGACGCCGACGTACCCGGCGAACAGACGTTGCAGCAGTCGTACGGACATCCCCTCGGCGCGGGCGAAGTCGGCGACGCGGCGGATCGTGCGGTCGGTGCGGATGCGGCCGACCAGGGCCATCGCCAGGTCGGCCTGGGGGTCGGGCCGCGGGGCGAGGCTGAGCAGGAACGTGTCCAGGGCGGCGATGCGGGCGTCCTCGTCGTCAGGGGTGAGGACGGCCTCGAGGTCCGCTGTCGGGAAGGCCTCGGGGGAGTGGACCCGTCGGCCCGTCCACTCGCTCACCCCCTGCCCCGGCGCGAAGGGGCGGAAGCCGCCCGGCCGGAACTTGATGCCGCACACCCGGCCCCGCCCCTCCAGCTTCTGGGTGAACAGGCCGAGCTGGATGCCGGCGACCTCGACAAAGGGGGCCTGGCCCTCGAACTGCTGGAAGACGATGTGCACCGAGGGGTGCGGGACCACGTGGGAGACGTACGGCTCGCGGAGGTCCCAGTCGATCAGCCAGTAGTGCTCCACGTGGCGGCGGAGGGCCTCGGCGGGTTCGGGGCGGCGGAAGTCCACGCGCGCGAGGAACTCCTCGGCGCCGACGATGCCTCGGGTGTCACGGCGTGGGGCGGCCATGTCGGGATCGTAGGACGGGGCACTGACATTGAGGCTGATGCTCAGGTTCGACATTGAGGCTGATGCTCAGGTTCAGCCGGCAGCTCAGATTCAGGCGGCGGAATACCTGGGGGTCGGACACCGTTGGAGGGGTATAGTTGAACGGTCAACAACTTGGAGGTTGAGCGACCATGCAGTTCGGGATCTTCAGCGTCGGCGACGTCACCCCGGACCCGACCACGGGCCGTACACCGACCGAGCGTGAGCGCATCAAGGCCATGGTTGCCATCGCGCTGAAGGCCGAGGAGGTCGGGCTCGACGTGTTCGCGACCGGCGAGCACCACAACCCGCCGTTCGTGCCCTCGTCGCCGACGACCATGCTCGGCTACATAGCCGCGCGCACCGAGCGGCTGGTCCTCTCCACCTCCACCACGCTCATCACCACCAACGACCCGGTGAAGATCGCCGAGGACTTCGCGATGCTCCAGCACCTGGCCGACGGCCGGGTGGACCTCATGATGGGCCGCGGCAACACCGGGCCGGTCTACCCCTGGTTCGGGCAGGACATCCGTGAGGGCATCAACCTCGCCATCGAGAACTACGCCCTGCTGCGCCGGCTGTGGCGCGAGGACGTGGTGAACTGGGAGGGCAAGTTCCGCTCGCCGCTCCAGGGCTTCACGTCCACGCCCCGGCCGCTGGACGACGTACCGCCGTTCGTCTGGCACGGCTCGATCCGCTCGCCCGAGATCGCCGAGCAGGCCGCGTTCTACGGCGACGGCTTCTTCCACAACAACATCTTCTGGCCCGCCGACCACACCAAGCGGATGGTCGAGTTCTACCGGAGCCGGTACGCCCACTACGGCCACGGCACGGCGGAGCAGGCGATCGTCGGCCTCGGCGGCCAGGTGTTCATGCGGAAGAACTCCCAGGACGCGGTGCGTGAGTTCCGTCCCTACTTCGACAACGCGCCGGTCTACGGGCACGGGCCGTCCCTGGAGGACTTCACGGACCAGACCCCGCTGACCGTCGGCTCCCCGCAGCAGGTCATCGAGAAGACCCTGTCCTTCCGCGAGTACGCCGGCGACTACCAGCGCCAGCTGTTCCTGATGGACCACGCCGGACTGCCCCTGAAGACCGTCCTCGAACAGCTCGACATGCTCGGCGAGGAGGTCGTACCGGTGCTGCGCAAGGAGTTCGCCGCCGGACGTCCGGCGGACGTGCCGGAGGCGCCGACCCACCAGTCCCTGCTCGCCAAGGTCTCCACCGACTCCCAGGAGGTCGTCGCATGAAGCTCGTCGTCGTCTCCGCGGGGCTGAGCGTCCCGTCCTCCACGCGGCTGCTCGCCGACCGGCTGGCCGCCGCCGTGGACCGGCGGGCCCCGGCCGACGTCCAGGTCGTCGAGCTGCGCGAGCTGGCCGTCGAGATCGCGCACAACTTCACCAACGGCTTCCCCGCGCGGGCGCTGTCCGCCGCGTTCGACGCCGTGACGGAGGCCGACGGTCTGATCGTCGTCACGCCGGTGTTCTCGGCGTCGTACAGCGGACTGTTCAAGTCCTTCTTCGACGTGCTCGGCGCGCACGACAAGGACGCGCTGGCCGGCAAGCCGGTGCTGATCGCCGCCACCGGCGGCACCGCCCGGCACTCGCTCGTCCTGGACCACGCCCTGCGTCCGCTCTTCGCCTACCTGCGGGCCGTGGTCGTCCCGACCGGCGTGTACGCCGCCTCGGAGGACTGGGGCGCGGAGGGCCTGCCCGAGCGGATCGAGCGGGCGGCGGGGGAGCTGGCCACCCTGATGCAGGGGCTGTCGGCGACCAGGCCGGTCAAGCACGACCTCGACGTGGTGCCGTTCGCGGAGCAGCTCGCCGCGCTGCGGCCCGCGGGGTGAGAGGACGGTAGGGGCACGGGCCGGGTTGCGTCCGGAACGGTGAGAGGCCAGTAAGAAGGACGCCCGAGCCCGGATCATCAGGTCGTACGACACCGGAACCTTGGCAGACTGGGCTCGTGCCCCCGACTGTGCTGCTCGCCGAAGACGACCGTGCCATCCGCCACGCCCTGGAACGTGCCCTGGCCCTGGAGGGCTACCAGGTCACCGCGGTCGCCGACGGCGTCGAGGCGCTGGCGCAGGCCCACCGCACCCCGCCGGACGTGCTCGTCCTCGACGTGATGATGCCCGGCATCGACGGACTCCAGGTCTGCCGGGTGCTGCGCGCCGAGGGCGACCGCACCCCGATCCTCATGCTGACCGCGCTGGTGGAGACCGCCGACCGGATCGCGGGCCTGGACGCCGGCGCGGACGACTACGTCGTCAAGCCCTTCGACGTGGAGGAGGTCTTCGCCCGGCTGCGCGCCCTGCTGCGCCGCACCAGCCCGAACGAGTCCGTCGCCGCCGCCCCCGACGCCTCCGACACCCCGAAGTCGGCGCCGCCGGGATCGCCGCAGGGGTCATCGCTCGGCTCGTCGCCGGGGTCATCGCCGGCCGACCGGCACATCGGGGCGGCCGGGCTGCGCATGGACCCGCAGGCCCGCCGGGCCTGGCGCGGCGGGCGCGAGCTGGAGCTGACCCGCACCGAGTTCGAGCTGCTGGAACTGCTGGTGCGCAACGCGGGCATCGTCCTCGACCACTCCACCATCTACGACCGCATCTGGGGCTACGACTTCGGGCCCGGCTCCAAGAACCTCGCCGTGTACGTCGGCTACCTGCGCCGCAAGCTCGACGAGCCCGGCGCGCCGCAGCTGATCCACACGGTGCGCGGCGTGGGTTACGTGCTGCGGGAGAACTGAGTGGGCCGGCTCAGGCGGCTGCTGGCCAGGCGGCGGCCCGGGCTGGTGTCGCTGCGCACCACCCTCGCGGTGTCGTTCGCGGCGGTGACCGCGGCGGTCACCGTCCTCGTCGGCATCCTGTCGTACGGCTCCGCCGCCCGTCTCGTGCGCGTCGACCAGCAGACCGTGTTCGACGAGGTCGTGCAGGACCTGCGCGACGAGGTCGGCCAGCACCGGATGACGCCCGACGACTTCTCCTCCTCCGCGCCCGGCCACGACGTCGTACGGCCCGCCCGTACGGACGTGCAGGTGCTGGGCCCGGACGGCACGGTCGTCGACAGCGGCAGCCCGGGCCTGCCGGTCACCGCCGCCGACCGGAGGACCGCCGCGGCCGCCACCGCCGGGCAGCTCACCCAGCACAAGGACGTCGACGTCGGCAACGACGTCTACCGCATCGCGACCGTCGCCCTCGGCGGCGGCCGGGGCGCGGTGCAGGTCGCGCAGGAGTTCAGCGACACCGAGGACCTGCTGCGGGCGCTCCAGCAGCGGACGCTGGCGCTGATGGCCGCCGTCGTCACCGCGGCCGGTCTGTTCGGCTGGTGGCTGGCCCGGCGCATCACCCGCCGCCTGGTCGTCCTCACCTCCGCCGCCGAGGACGTCGCCCGCACCCGCCGGCTGGGCGTGCAGGTGCCGGTCACCGGCTACGACGAGGTGGGCCGCCTCGGCCGCGCCTTCGACCGCATGCTGGGCCGCCTCGCCCAGTCGGAGGAGGACCAGCGCCGCCTGATCCAGGACGCCGGCCACGAACTCCGTACGCCGCTCACCTCGCTCCGTACGAACATCTCGCTGCTGCGCAGGATCGACGAACTCCCGCCCGCCACGCGCGATGAACTGGTCGCCGACCTCACACAGGAGGCGCGCGAACTGACCGACCTGGTCAACGAGCTCGTCGACCTCGCCGCCGGCCAGTCCGACACCGAGCCCTCGCAGCTGGTCGACATCGCCGACCTCGCCGAGGACGTCGTCGGTCTCGCCCGCCGCCGCACCGGGCGGGAGGTCGTGCTGCGCGCGAGCGGCGACACCACGGCCCACGGGCGCCCGGGCCTGCTCCAGCGGGCGGTGTCCAACCTCGTCGAGAACGCCACGAAATTCGACCGCGACGGCACCTCGCCCATCGAGGTCCACGTCGCGGGCCCGGCCCGGCCGGGGACGGTCCGCGTGGAGGTCCTCGACCGCGGCCCGGGCATCGCCGACGCCGACCTGATCCGCATCTTCGACCGCTTCTACCGCGCCGCCGACGCCCGCGCCCTGCCCGGCTCCGGCCTCGGCCTGTCCATCGTGCGGGAGGTGGCCCTGGCGCACGGGGGAGCGCCGTTCGCCTTCCGGCGGGAGGGGGGCGGTTCGGTGATCGGGTTCACGGTGGGCGGGGAGCCGTTGGAGGAGGGCCGCAGTGGGTGAGGGGTCGGCGGAGCGGGAGGGGGAGGTGCAGGGGGAGGGCCTGGGTGGGGCTTGAGGGTCTTATGGGGCTTTCGTGGTATGTCGTGACGTTATCGATGGCCGTCGGGGTCGTTATCTTCGGTCTGAAGATCCGAAGATCCGACGTTCGGAGTTGGCGTGCAGAAGACAGTTGAACCGGCCGCGGAGGCCGAGTCGGCGGTCGCGGCCCTCGCGAGAACCGACGACAACGGCGCCCCCACACGCGGCCGGCCCCGGTCCTGGCCGTTCCTGCTGCTGGGGGCGGCTGTCCTCCCCGGTGTCGCGCTCTTCGTCGTCGGCCGGTGGATGGACGCACCGGCGGTGCAGGCCTGGCGGACCGTGTGTCTCGCCGTCACCGTGCAGGCGCTGCCCTTCCTGCTGCTGGGTACGGCCCTGTCCGGCGCGATCAACGCGTTCGTACCGGCGCGGGTGTTCAGCCGGGTGCTGCCCCGGCGGCCCGTGCTCGCCGTCCCGGTCGCCGGAGTCGCCGGAGTCGTACTTCCCGGCTGTGAATGCGCGTCGGTGCCCGTCGCGAACAGCCTCATCGGCCGGGGCGTCCCGCCGGCCGCCGCCTTCGCGTTCCTGCTGTCGGCGCCCGCCGTCAACCCGGTCGTCCTGACCGCGACGGCCATCGCCTTCCCCGGCAGCCCCGCCATGGTCCTGGCCCGACTGCTCGCCTCGCTCGCCACCGCCGCCGTGATGGGCTGGCTGTGGCTCTTCCTGGGCCGCGAGGAGTGGCTCAAGCCGGCCGTACGGCGGCACACCGGTCACCGGCCCGGGCACAGCGGCTGGACGGAGTTCCGGCTCGGCTTCCAGCACGACTTCCTGCACGCGGGCGGCTTCCTGGTCCTCGGGGCGATGGCGGCGGCCACCTTCAACGTCACCGTCCCGCGCTCCCTGCTCGACACGTTCTCCGGCTCGCCCTGGCTGTCGGTGCTGTTCCTCGCCGCGCTCGCCGTGCTGCTGGCGGTGTGCTCCGAGGCCGACGCGTTCGTCGCGGCCTCCCTCACCGGCTTCTCACCCGTGGCGCGGCTGGCCTTCATGGTGGTCGGGCCCATGGTCGACCTGAAGCTGATCGCCCTTCAGGCAGGCACGTTCGGCCGGGCCTTCGCCATCCGCTTCTCCGCCGCCACGACCGTCGTCGCCATCCTGTCCAGCGCGCTGATCGGAGGGGCCCTGCTGTGAAACGCCCCTTCCAGGTGACCCTGCTCGTCCTCAGCGGCCTCGGCCTGCTCCACGCCTCGCTCTTCACCGACCTGTGCCTCAGGTACGTCAGGGCGGGGATGCGCCCGATGCTGATCGCGTCGGGGGTGCTGCTGCTCGCGCTGGGGGTGGCGGAGGCGTGGTCACGGCGCGGGCCGGACGAGGATCATGGCGACGAGGAACATGGCGACGAGGATCACGGCGACGAGGAACATGGCAACGAGGAACACGATGACGAGGTCCATGACGGCGAGGTCCATGACGGTGGCCACGGTCACGACCACTCCTCCGCGCCCCGCGTCGCGTGGCTGCTGTTCCTCCCCGCGCTGAGTCTGCTCTTCTTCGCGCCGCCCGCCCTCGGCGCGTACACCGCCTCCCGTGAGGCGCCCAAGGCCGTCACGGAGCAGCGGCACTTCGACCCGCTGCCCGCGACCTCGCCGGTCCCGCTGACCCTCACCGACTTCACCCGCCGGGCGCAGCAGGACCGCGAGCAGGCCATCAAGGGACGCAGTGTCCAGATGACGGGCTTCGTCACGCCTGACAAGAAGGGTGGCGGCTGGTACCTGGCCCGGATCATCTTCACGTGCTGCGCGGCGGACGCCCAGTCCGTGAAGGTGCGGATCTACGGCACCCCCGCCCTGCCCGCCAACACCTGGGTGACCGTCACGGGCACCTGGCACCCCGGCGGCACGCTGGGCACGAAGTCCGCCCAGGCCGCGCTCGACGCCCGTACCGTCAAGGAGGTCGCCCAGCCGGTGAACGCGTACTCGGACGCCCTCCCGCTCGTGCCCTCCTCCTGACGGCGGGTCGAACCTGAACTTTGTACAAGTGGTCGTCCGGTGCCTATCGTGGGCGCATGCCCCGCGACACACTGACCAAGGAACAGATCGTCGACACGGCGATCGAGCTGCTCGACGAGGAGGGCCTGGAGGGCCTGAACATGCGGGCCCTGGGCAAGCGGCTCGGTTCCGCCGCGACCGCGGTGTACTGGCACGTCAAGAACAAGGACAACCTCGTCCTGCTCGCCGGCGACCATGTGTGGGACGAGATCGAGCTGCCCGACCTCGCGGCGGTGGACTGGCGGACGGCGGCCACGCGCATGGCGACCGGCCTGCACACGATGCTCGCCCGCCACCCCTGGCTGGTGCAGGCGATGGGCTCCCACGTCATCTACGGCCCCGGCAAGGCCCGCCACGACGACCACATCCTCGCCGTCTACGAGGCCGCCGGCTTCACCGGCGCCGAGGCCGACCGCGCCTCGGCCGCCGTCTTCACGTACGTCCTGGGCAGCGCCCTGGCCATCTCCGCCACCGCGTCCCTCACCCGCCGCCTGGCCCGGGACGCCGACAACGCGGAGGAAGCACTCCAGGAGGCCATGACGAAGGCCCGCGAGGTCGCCCTCCGCTTCCCCCGCCTGCGCACCCGCCTCGACACACCGGTCGCGGCGGGCTACAACGCGTCCCCGGAGCAGACCTTCGAGCTCGGCCTACGTGCTCTGCTGGACGGCCTGGAGGCGGAACTCGCGAAGGCGACGGCGATCGGCTGACGGCGATCGACTGACGGCGATCGGCTGACGGTTGGCCGGGGCTGGGGCCGAGGCCGGGACAACTCGGTTGGCTCAGAGCCCGATCTCGCCGTCGATCCGCTCGCGCAGGAGATCGGCGTGGCCGTTGTGGCGGGCGTACTCCTCGACCATGTGAATGAGCACCCAGCGCAGCGAGACGGTCCCGCGCCACGAGTCGCACCCGTGGACATCGAGATCGGCCGCCTCGTTCACGAACGCTTCGGCGAACGCTACTTCGTCCCGCCATGCCTCCCATGAAGCCGCCACCACCGCCGGATCGGACACGGCGCCGTCGAAGTCCCCGTCGGGCTCGGCCACGGACGAGAACAGCGCGGGCGCGTCCTGCCCGGCCAGCACCCGCCGGAACCAGCGCCGCTCGACATCGGCGAGATGCCGGACGATCCCGAGCAACGACAACGTGGACGGCTCCACCGCCCGCAGCACCAACTCGGGCCCCAGTCTTGAGCACTTCAACTCGAGCGTGGCGCGCTGGGCGGCCAGGACGTCGGTGAGCAGGCGTCGTTCGTCGGCGGTGGCGGGAGTGGTGAAGCGGGCCGCGCTGTCGGCGCCGGGGAACAGGTCGCCTCTTCTGGTGGACTTGGCCATGCGCACATGATCGGCCATGGGCTCAGGACCGGGTCAGGCAATAAGGCTGCTGCCCTGCTTTGTGCTCTCCACGACCGTCAGGGCCAGGTGCGCTCGATACGGTCAAGTCGTACGGCATAGGCGGCTGGACCGCCCTTTTCCACGGCCCGGTAGATGTCAGAGCGGCGGGCATCGAGGCGTTCGACCATCTCGAAACTGCGCAGTTGCTGGTTGTCGAGATAGAAGAGCACCGCTCCATGGTCCAGAACGGGCCGAATTTCCACGTCCCGCGTCTTGATCCGACCGTCTTTCGACAGCGGAACCCAGGACTGGGCAAGGCCGTGAGCGATCCACTCCTCATCCGGGATGTCCTGGGCGTCTGCTGGGAAGGCAGAGTTCGTGCCCCACCGGCCCCTCGTGCACAGGGATCCGGCAGGCTGCAGCCCTCGCCCACGCCGGGCGCCGGTCCGAGCCCCCGTACGCAGGGCAGCGCAGTGTCTGGGCGCCGTCAGGGGCCCACCATCTGCGCGGCACCGGCGGACCCCGCCACCTCGACGCTCAGCGAGCCCTGGCCGCCTGACGGCCCCTCTCCGGCACCAAAAAGGGCGAGGCCCGAAGACCCCGCCCGCTACCAGCGAAACCCCAGCTCAGGGCCACACAAGGCAATAAGGCTGATGCCCCGCCTCATGCAGCCGATGGCTGAAGTCCTGCCACTCGTGCAGCAACTGGTACACGTTGAACGCATCCCGCGGCCCCCCGCGGTCCGGCACCGTCGACCAGATGAACGCCGCCGCGCCCACCGCCTCCTCGCCGATGTCGCGCAGGGGGTCGACGACCGTCATGGGGAGTTTCACGACCGCGTAGTCGGGGTGCAGGACGACCAGTTCCAGGGGCGGCACCTTGTGGAGGGGAACGCCTTCGATGCCGGTCAGCACCATGGCCGCCATCGTCTCCGGCTTGATCTTGGTGAACATGCCGTTCATGCCGAGCTCGTCGCCGCCGAGTTCCTCGGGGCGCATCGAGATCGGGACGCGGGCCGCGGTCGCGCCGTCCGGCGCGCCGAAGTATTTGTACGTCACCCCCACCCGACCACCATTCCTGCTCCCCGCCCGGAGCCGGTCGACCTCGCGGTCGCGCCGGTCGGGCTCCATCGGTCCACCGTGTGCCTGACGTGCTTCGGTCGATTCCTCCGCGTCGCGCCGGTGCCTTCCCCGCCGGGCACGTCGAGGACCCAGGTCGTCAGTCCCCTCGCCCAGTCCGCCACCGCGATGCATATCTCCACCCGACTGCTTTTCTAGGACGCGTGGCCCCCGCCGCGCAACCCGATCATCGTGTCAGTGACCTCCCCCACGGCCGCTCGCCGAAACGTGCGGTTAAACACCTGCCCGCAGGATCTTCGCAGCCCTGAGCGCGCCCGTCAGGAAGCCCCCGAGCCGGGCTGCGTGTAGCTGTGTGTATCAGGTCCCAGTTTCGCAGATGGCAGGGGGCGGTCCACCGGTTTGCCGGGGTCCGGCCCCGCTCGTGCACGGCCGGTACGCGGGCGGTGGACGGCCGGTACGCGGGCGGTGGACGGCCGGTACGCGGGGTCGCCCCCCGCTGCTCCCTGCCCTTCCCCGCCCCTGGCCTACCCTGAGGGTGTCACGCAGCAAGCGGAGTCCGAGCAAGTCGGAGAAGGTCGGAGAAGTCGCAGGTCATGAGCGAAACGCCCTCTTCAGGAGCGCCCTATCCCTACGAAGCGCCTGTCTCGCAGGCCCTGTTCGACCGCGCGGCCGTCGTCACGCCGGGCGGGGTGAACTCCCCGGTCCGTGCCTTCCGTGCCGTGGGCGGTACGCCCCGGTTCATGGTGTCCGGCAACGGTCCGTATCTGACCGATGCGGATGGGCGTGAATACGTCGATCTCGTGTGTTCCTGGGGGCCCATGATCCTCGGGCACTCCCACCCCGAGGTCATCGCCGCGGTGCAGGCGGCCGTCTCTCGCGGTACGTCCTTCGGTACTCCCGGTGAGGGCGAGGTCGCGCTCGCCGAGGAGATCGTCGCGCGGGTCGAGCCCGTGCAGCAGGTGCGGCTCGTGTCCAGCGGGACCGAGGCCACCATGTCCGCCATCCGGCTCGCGCGCGGGTTCACCCGGCGGGCCAAGGTGATCAAGTTCGCCGGGTGCTACCACGGGCACGTCGACTCCCTGCTGGCCGCGGCCGGCAGCGGTGTGGCCACCTTCGCCCTGCCCGACACCCCCGGCGTCACCGGTGCCCAGGCCGGCGACACCATCGTCCTGCCCTACAACGACCTCGAGGCGGTGCACGAGGCCTTCCACGCCCACCCCGGCGAGATCGCCTGCGTCATCACCGAGGCCTCGCCCGGGAACATGGGCGTCGTGCCGCCGCTGCCCGGGTTCAACCAGGGGCTCAAGGCCGCCTGCGCCCAGAACGGGGCCCTGTTCATCTCCGACGAGGTCATGACCGGGTTCCGCACCAGCAAGAGCGGCTGGTACGGGATCGACGGGGTCACCCCCGACCTCATGACCTTCGGGAAGGTCATGGGAGGCGGGTTCCCCGCAGCCGCCTTCGGCGGTCGTGCCGATGTCATGGGGCACCTCGCGCCCGCCGGGCCCGTCTACCAGGCCGGCACCCTCTCCGGGAACCCGGTCGCCACCGCCGCCGGGCTCGCCCAGCTGCGCCTTCTCGACGACGCCGCGTACGACAAGGTCAACGCCGTGTCGCAGCAGATCCAGGCGCTCGTCTCCGAGGCCCTCACCAAGGAAGGCGTCGCGCACACGCTGCAGAGCGCCTCCAACATGTTCTCCGTGTTCTTCACGGACCGTCCGGTCCGCAACTACGAGCACGCCAAGGCGCAGGAGTCCTTCCGCTTCACCGCCTTCTTCCACGCGCTGCTGGCGAACGGCGTCTATCTGCCGCCCTCGTCCTTCGAGTCCTGGTTCGTCTCCACGGCCCACGACGAGCGTGCGATCCAGCGGATCGCCGACGCCCTTCCGGCGGCGGCGCGAGCGGCGGCGGAGGCCACGGCGGCATGAGCAACGGCAACGGCAACGGCAGCAGTAACAGCAACGGCGACCTCACCGTCGTACACCTAATGCGGCACGGCGAAGTAGCCAACCCCGACGGGATCCTCTACGGGCGGCTGCCCGGGTACCACCTGTCCGAGCTGGGTCGGCAGATGGCCGACCGGGTCGCCGAGCACCTCGCCTCCCGCGACGTCACGTACGTCGTCGCCTCCCCGCTGGAGCGGGCGCAGGAGACGGCGACGCCGATCGCCAAGGCGCACGGGCTGGACCTCGCCACCGACGGGCGGCTCATCGAGGCCGGCAACGTCTTCCAGGGCAAGACCTTCGGTGTCGGGGACGGGGCGCTGCGCAAGCCCGACAACTGGAAGCACCTCGTCAACCCGTTCAAGCCGTCGTGGGGCGAGCCGTACGTCGACCAGGTCGTGCGGATGATGGGGGCGCTGGACGCCGCCAAGGACGCGGCCCGTGGGCACGAGGCCGTGCTCGTCAGTCATCAGCTGCCGATCTGGACCGTGCGGTCCTACGTCGAGCGGCGGCGGCTGTGGCACGACCCGCGCAGGCGGCAGTGCACGCTCGCCTCGCTGACGACCTTCACGTACCAGGGCGACAAGATCGTGTCCGTCGGCTACACCGAGCCCGCCCGTGACCTCGTCCCGGCCCATCTCCTCGCGGGCGCCAAGCCGGCGAAGGGGCAGGGCAAGGCCTTCGGGGCGTAGGCACCGGCGCCGGCCGCGGGGCGTGGACGCCGGCCGCGAGGGGTGTGGGCGCCGGCCGCGGGGCGTAAGGAAAGCGGCCTACGACGCTCCATGACACGCTCGTGACATTTGTTGCGGAACCGGTGTGATCGCGAGGAACCTCCTCGTTCGTCGCGTCCTCTGAATGGGTGACCACCAGAGAACGCGACGAACGGGGATGCGATGCCCACTCTCACTCGAAGGGGAGCACTCGGTCTCGGTGCGGGCGCCGCGGCCGCCGTCGGACTCGCGGGGTGCGGCACCCGCACGCCGTCAGACGGGTCGACGCACGCCGGAGGTTCCGCAAGCCCCAGCGGCCGTCCGACCCACACCGCCCGCCCCCTCGGCGACGGCTCTACCTCCTTCACCGGCAAGCAGCCGCACCAGCCCGCCAAGCCCGAGCCGCTGGAGCCCGGTCAGGAGCCACCGCAGTTCGTGATCTTCTCCTGGGACGGGGCCGGTGAGGTCGGCAACGGGCTCTTCCCGCGCTTCCTGGACCTCGCCAAGGAGCACGGCGCGAGCATGACCTTCTTCCTCTCCGGGCTGTATCTGCTGCCCGAGTCGAAGAAGCGGCTCTACGACCCGCCCAACAACCCGCGCGGCGCCTCCGACATCGGCTACCTCAGCGACGACCACGTCAAGGCGACGCTCACCAACGTCCGCCGCGCCTGGCTCGAGGGCCACGAGATCGGCACCCACTTCAACGGCCATTTCTGCGGCGGCTACGGCACGGTCGGCAACTGGACCCCGCAGCAGTGGAAGAGCGAGATCGCGCAGGCGAAGGCGTTCGTGAAGGAGTGGCGGACCAACACCGGGTGGACCGATCTGCCGGCGCTGCCCTTCGACTACGACAAGGAGCTCGTCGGCGGCCGTACGCCCTGCCTCCTCGGTCAGGACAACCTGCTGCCCGCCGCCCGCGAGCTCGGCTGGCGCTACGACGCCTCGTCGCCCGGCGGCCGGCAGATCTGGCCCGAGAAGCGGCAGGGGATCTGGGACCTGCCGTTGCAGCAGATTCCTTTCCCCGGACACCGGTTCGAGGTCCTCTCGATGGACTACAACATCCTCGCCAACCAGTCGATCAACTCCACCAACGCGCCCGCCTACAACTATCCCGGCTGGCGACAGCAGGCCGCCCAGGCGTACATAACGGGGTTCCAGCGGGCATACGAGACAAATCGCGCACCCTTCTTCATCGGCAACCACTTCGAGCACTGGAACGGCGGCATCTACATGGACGCCGTGGAGCAGGCGTTCAAGCACATCGCGCAGGAGAAGGAGAAGGGCGCGGACGTACGGCTGGTCTCCTTCCGGCAGTTCGCGGACTGGCTCGATGTGCAGCGGCCGGAGGTGGTCGCCAAGCTGCGCACGCTGGATGTCGGTCAGCAGCCGGCCGGCGGCTGGAAGGAGTTCCTGAAGGCCACCTCCACGACCACCTCCACGACCATCCAAAGCGCCGCCTGAAATGCGGGTTTCCGCCCGCAAGGGGGGTGCGCAAGATCCTCGGAACGGACATGCGAAACTTTTCACATGAGTGCCGCCAGCAGCGCCCCCCTGCGCTCGACGACCTGGATCCGCTCGCGTCGCGCCGCCCTGACCACCGTCGGTGCCGCCGTGGCCGCACTGCTGCTGTCCGCGTGCAGCTCCGGGGGCACGTCCGGGGGAGGCGGTAACACCAACTTCGTCATGGGCAAGGACGGCATCGCGACGGCCGACAAGGGGGAGCGGGCCGCCGCACCCGACCTGTCCGGCAAGACCGTCGACGGCAAGCAACTCGACGTCGCCGACTACAAGGGCAAGATCGTCGTCCTGAACGTGTGGGGCTCCTGGTGCCCGCCGTGCCGCGCCGAGGCGCCTGGCTTCGAGAAGGTCTTCCAGGACCTCAAGGGCCAGGGCGTGCAGTTCGTCGGCATCAACACCCGCGACACCAGCACCAGTCCCGCGCGCGCCTTCGAGAAGCAGTACGGCGTCAGCTACGAGAGCCTGTACGACCCGACGGGCAAGCTGATGCTCCGCTTCGGCAAGGGCACCCTCAACCCGCAGGCGATCCCCTCCACGCTCGTACTCGACCGGGACGGGAAGATCGCCGCCCGCTCGCTGTCCGCGCTCAGCGAGGAGAAGCTGCGCAAGATGATCTCCCCGGTCCTCGCGGAGAAGTGACGTGACCGGAGTGTCCATGCTCGCCGCGGCGACGGACCCGAACCAGACGGTGCTCAACGGCGCCCTGCTCGTCGCCCTGCCCATCGCACTGCTCGGCGGCCTCGTCTCCTTCTTCTCGCCGTGCGTCCTGCCGCTGGTCCCCGGCTATCTGTCCTATGTCACCGGGGTCACCGGCACCGACCTGGCCGAGGCCAGGCGCGGGCGGATGGTCGCGGGCGCCTCCCTCTTCGTGCTCGGCTTCACCGCCGTGTTCGTCTCCAGCGGAGCGCTGTTCGGCTACTTCGGCGACACGCTCCAGAGTCAGCGCGACGTCCTGTCGAAGGTGCTCGGCGCGCTCATGATCCTCATGGGTGTCTTCTTCATGGGGCTGATGCCCTGGCTCACCCAGCGGGAGTTCCGCTTCCACAAGCGGCCCGTGACCGGGCTGATCGGCGCCCCCCTGCTGGGCGCGCTGTTCGGCATCGGCTGGACGCCCTGCATCGGCCCGACCCTCGCCTCCGTGCTGGCGCTCTCCTCCCAGCAGTCGAGCGCGGGCCGCGGTGCCATACTGACCGTCGCCTACTGCCTCGGCCTCGGCGTGCCCTTCGTGCTCGCCGCGGTCGCCTTCCGCAAGGCGCTCGGCGCCTTCGGCTGGGTCAAGCGCCACTACGCCTGGGTGATGCGCATCGGCGGCACCATGATGATCGTGACCGGTGTGCTGCTGCTGACCGGTGCCTGGGACCACCTGGTGCAGGACATGCAGTCCTGGTCCAACGGCTTCACTGTGGGGATCTGATCGATGAGCAAGACGACAACCGGCACGCCGACCGGTGAGGCCCCGGCCGCCCCGGACGACCAGGACCTGAGTGCCGCCGGCTCCCAGCTGTCGACCGCGCCCCAGGAGTCGTCGGCCAACCTGCCCGGCATGGGCGTCATCGGCTGGGCCCGCTGGTTCTGGCGGCAGCTGACCTCCATGCGGGTGGCGCTGCTGCTGCTCCTGCTGCTGGCGCTCGGCGCGATCCCCGGCTCGCTGATCCCGCAGACCGGGACCGACGCGACGAAGGTCGCCGACTTCCGTGACGCCCACGAGACCCTCGCGAGCGTCTACGACAAGCTCGGCCTTTTCCACGTCTACAGCTCGGTGTGGTTCTCCGCGATCTACATCCTGCTGTTCGTCTCGCTCATCGGCTGCATCGTGCCCCGCACCTGGCAGTTCGTGGGCCAGCTCCGCGGCCGCCCCCCGGGCGCGCCCAAGCGGCTGACCCGGCTGCCCGCGTACACGACCTGGCGCACCGAGGCCGAGCCCGAGCAGGTCCGCGAGGCCGCGCTCGCCCTGCTGAAGAAGCGCCGCTTCCGCGCCCACCTCGCCGGTGACGCCGTCGCCGCTGAGAAGGGCTATCTGCGGGAGATCGGCAACCTCGCCTTCCACATCGCGCTGATCGTGATGCTGACCGCCTTCGCCTGGGGCCAGCTGTTCAAGTCCGAGGGCAACAAGCTGGTCGTCGAGGGCGACGGCTTCTCCAACACGCTGATCTCCTACGACGACTTCAAGTCGGGCAATCTCTTCGGTACCGACGACCTGGAGCCGTTCAGCTTCGTCCTGGACAAGTTCACCGGCACCTACGAGCTCACCGGCCCCAACAAGGGCACTCCGCGCACCTACCAGGCGGCCATCACCTACAGCGAGGGCGCCTACGGCAAGGAGAAGAAGACCACCGTCAAGGTCAACGAGCCGCTGGAGATCGGCGGCTCGAAGGTCTACCTCACCGCCCACGGCTACGCCCCCGTCGTGACCGTCAAGGACGGCAAGGGCAATGTCGTCTTCCACAATGCCGTACCGCTGCTGCCGCTGGACTCCAACGTCACCTCCTCCGGCGTGGTCAAGGTCATGGACGGTTACAAGAACGCCAAGGGCGTCTCCGAACAGCTCGGCTTCCAGGCGTTCTTCCTGCCGACGTACGGCGGGGGCACCACGGTGTCCTCGCAGTTCCCGGCGATGCTGAACCCGGTGCTCAACCTGGAGGCGTTCCACGGCGACCTCGGCGTCGACTCGGGCATCCCGCAGAGCGTGTACCAGCTCAACAAGACGAACATGAAGGGGTTCAAGGACTCCAAGGGCGCTCAGCTGAGGAAGAACCTGAAGCCCGGTCAGACCATGACCCTCCCGAACGGCGCCGGCTCGATCACCTACGAGGGCACCAAGCAGTGGGCGAACTTCCAGGTCACGCAGCAGCCCGGCAGCGGCTGGGCGCTCGGCGGCGCGGTTGTCGCGATCTTCGGTCTCGCCGGCTCCCTGTTCATCCAGCGCCGCCGGGTGTGGGTGCGGGCAGTGAAGGGCGCGGACGGCGTGACCGTCGTCGAGATGGCCGGGCTCGGCCGCAGTGAGTCCGCCAAGGTGCCCGAGGAGCTCGGCGCCCTCGCCGGGATCCTGTACGACCAGGCGCCGGGCGCGCCCGACAGCTCGGAGGCGGAGCCGGACGGCGTGTCCGACTCCGGCGCCGCAACTGCCGAAGGGGCTGAGCCGAATTGAATCCTCTCCCGCGCGGATCCAGGGAGATTCCTGGCTCACGCTGCCCGACGGACCAGCGGCCCGCCAGGTCTTCCACGATCAACGCCAGCCGGGTTGAAACCAGCCCGGTAACACGACCGCAAGCTTCCTGCAGACCTCACCGCCCGACCGCAAGTCGCCGGGATATTCACCCGAAGGAGTGCTGAGGTGACTCTCGCCGCCACAACCGAGTTGGCCACCGCGACCAACGAACACCTCGCGAACATCAGCAACACGCTGATCTACTCCGCGATGGCCGTCTACACCCTGGCCTTCTTCGCGTACATCGCCGAATGGCTCTTCGGCAGCCGCAGCAAGGTCGGCCGCACCGCCGCCGCGCTGACCTCCACGCCGGGGGCGAAGAAGGCACCGGCCGTCACCGTGAAGAACGCCGGCGGCACCGCCGTACTGGAGCGGCCGAAGGTCGTCGTGCGGGCCGCGACCGGCTCCCGCGACGTGCCCGACGGGCCGGGCGCGCACGGCGGTGACGAGCAGGGCGACCTCTACGGGCGTATCGCCATCTCGCTCAGCGTGGTCGCCTTCCTCGTCGAGCTGGCCGGCGTGATCGCCCGCGCCGCCTCGGTGCAGCGGGCGCCGTGGGGCAACATGTACGAGTTCAACATCACCTTCTCCACCGTCGCCGTCGGTGTGTACCTCACGCTGCTCGCGCTGAAGAAGAACGTCCGCTGGCTCGGCCTGTTCCTGATCACCACGGTCCTCCTCGACCTCGGTGTCGCCGTCACTGTCTTGTACACCGCCAGTGACCAGTTGGTTCCCGCTCTCCACTCGTACTGGCTGTACATCCACGTCTCCACGGCGATCCTGTGCGGCGCGGTCTTCTACGTCGGCGCGGTCGGCACGATCCTCTACCTCTTCAAGGACTCCTACGAGAACAAGCTGGCGAGCGGCGGCAAGCCCGGCCGCTTCGCGACCTCGTTCCTGGAGCGGCTGCCCGCCTCGTCCTCGCTCGACAAGTTCTCCTACCGCGTCAATGCGGCCGTCTTCCCGCTGTGGACGTTCACGATCATCGCGGGCGCGATCTGGGCGGGCGACGCGTGGGGCCGCTACTGGGGCTGGGACCCCAAGGAGACCTGGGCCTTCATCACCTGGGTCGCCTACGCCTGCTACCTGCACGCCCGTGCCACGGCCGGCTGGAAGGGCCGCAAGGCCGCGTACATCGCGCTGATCGCCTTCGGCTGCTGGCTGTTCAACTACTACGGCGTGAACATCTTCGTCTCCGGCAAGCACTCCTACGCGGGCGTGTAACAAGCTCACCGTCGAGGCCGGTTTCTGTGACCCACGTCATGGGAACCGGCCTGCGTCGTACGGACAGGCAAGGGGAGGACAAGGGGGGCGGGCCGGCGCCCGTAACCGCGTGCGGAACGCCTCCCGACGGGTCAGGCTGGTGTCATGACCGGTTCCATCGAACAGGGCACCAGCCTGACCCACGGGCACACGCACATCCTGCACTTCCTGGTGCGGCTTCCCCGGCCCATGGAGAAGGTCTGGCCGGCGCTGGCCACCCAGGAGGGGCTCGCGAGCTGGTTCACCGAGGCCGAGGTCCTCGAGCCCCGGCTCGGCGGCGCGGTCACCCTGCGTGAGCTGGGCAGCGGGCAGGTCACCGCGTGGGACGTGGACCGGGTCGTCGAGTACACGGTGGAGGGCGGCGGCCGGATCCGCTTCCATCTGGAGCGGGACGGGGACGAGGGTGCCGCACTGCGGTTCACGCATGAGTTCCGGGGGGAGGGCGAGTCCGAGCCGCGCTGGCGGGCTCGATTCGAACGATTGATCGAGCGGCTCGAGCGGTCGGGTGGTGCCGCTTAGCGGTTGCCGTGTCAGGACGGCGGCAGGCATTCCTTCCCCGGCGGCTTCCCCTCCGGCCAGGCGATCTTCACGAAGCGGGAGCGGCCGTCCGGGGTGAGTTCCACGATCGGTACGGCCTTGTCGTACGGGTTGCCGTGGACGTCCAGGCAGATCCAGCCGCTCGCCCCGCTCACCCGCAGTGAGCCCTTGACCTGCGGCCACTGCAGGCCGACGTCGGCGAGGGGCGGGACCACCTTGCCGTCGGGGGTGGCCTCGCGGATGCCGTGGACGGCCAGCTGCATGGCGTCGTAGGCGATGATCAGCTGGCCGTCGTCCAGGCTGATCGTGCCGAGGGGGCCGATCGGCTCGCGCTTGCTGCTCGCCAGCAGCTGGTCCAGGACCTGCGCGTCCTTCGCCGAGCCGCCGGTGCCCACGGGGTCCGTCGTCCAGGCGTCGGGGTGGGCGAGGGCGGTGTAGCGCACGGAGAGGTTGTGCTTGAGGGCGTCCCGGTCGAGGTCCTTGTCCCCGGTGAGGTACGACCCCTCGTCGCCCGTCAGCACCGTGAACGCGCGGTTCTGGCAGCCGCGTCCGCCCAGCGCGTTGATGAACTGCCGCAGCTGGGTGTGCCGGCCCGCGAACAGGATCGTGTCCGTGCCCGGTGACGTGTCGCAGACGAGGTGCGTGATCTGGCGGAAGGTGTTGGCCGTCGTGCCCTCCTCGCTGCGGTCGGCCGGCGGGGTGAAGGGCTGCGGCTCGTACGGCGAGCCCTCGATCAGCTTCGCGAACGACTTCTGCAGCGTCCGCGTGTACGGGTCGCCCGGCTTGTCGTAGACCAGCAGCGCCTTGCCCGCCGTCACCTTGGCGAAGGAGGCCAGCGCGCGGGCCTCGTCCGTGTTGGTCGGGGAGACCCGGGCCAAGCCCGGGAAGGGGTCCTTGCCGTTCTGGCCGTTGGCCAGGTCGTCGGCGGTGATGGAGCTGCCGATCACCGGGATCCCGCGCCGGGTCAGCTCCGCCACGGCCTTCTTGTTGTTCTCCGTGCTCAGTCCGACCCCGGTGACCGCCCGCAGCCGGTCCGTGCCCTTCGTCATCCGCTCCAGCTCGTCGACCGTGTACTGCCAGTGCTCGCCGGTGGCCCCGGGATTGGCGAGCACCAGCCGGATCGCCGGGTTCTGTCCGTTGGAGGCGTGGTTGGCCTGGTACTGCGCCAGATACGCGCCCTGAAGCTCGTGCTGCACGTCTGCCAGGTTGTCGGCGTCGGTCGCCGTGAACGGCTCCAGCAGCGCGACGGTGACGTAACTGCCGGACTTGAGGGAGTCGTTCTCGCGGTTGATCGCCTTGATGGTGTCGGCGAACTGGGCGTGCCCGAAGTCGTACGTCGTCGCCGACACCCCGACGCACTCCGCACTGCCCTCGGGGCGTACGACGCCCTTCGCGCACGAGCGATCGGTGTGGGTGAGGGCGGTGATCCCGAAGTACAGGCCGGCCACCACTCCTGCCGTCAGCAGCAGGGCGAGGTAGCGGTAGAGCGGGATCGCCAGGATCTCGCGCACCCACGCCACCAGGCCTCTTCCCCTGCGCGCCATCACGTCTCCCCGTCCCGGTCGTCGGACTCGTCACCGTCCGGAGTGCGCAGCGGCCGACCGGCGAGCGCGTCCCGCGGCCAGTCCTGCGAGGCCTGCCACAACAGCGCGCCGCCCGTCTCCGGCACGTCCGACAGCTGCAGCAGCTCGAACTGGAGCCGGTCGCACACCCGGGCGTCGGGCAGCACCAGCGGATCGGCGAGCTGCCAGACCGCGTGCAGCAGCCGCCGTACGCGCTGGTGCAGCAGCGGGTCCACGCCCTCCGGAGGCTGCTGCCGGGTGCCCGAGCGGTCGAGAGCGATCGCCGCCCGCCGGTCGTCCGGGCCCGCGAAGTCGCGGCCCGCATCGTCGTGCGCGTGGAAGTACGGCGCCGAGGTGAGGAAGCGGAGCGTGTCCAGCCAGGTCCGGGTGTCGAGGGAGTGGAAGGTGTCGCGCAGGTACGCCACCGCTCCCTGGGTGTCCCCCAGGGCGAGTTCGTGGTGGAGGCGGTAGCGGGCGCGGGCCGGGTCGTCGTCCTCGTCGGTGTAGTGCCGGATCAGCGTCTCGTGCACGTCACGCCATTTGCCGTGGTCCGCGTGCTGGTGGTGCAGCCGGAGCAGCAGCAGGGTGCGGACGAACGGATCGCCCACGAAGTGGCCCGGCGCGGCGGGCAGTCCCTCCTCGGCGAGGCGGGCCTCCAGGGTGCGTACGCCGGCCGAGCCGAAGTCGTCCGGCAGCTGGGCGTCGGCCAGGGCGCACGCCGACTCGTGGTCGTGGGCGGCGGCCAGCACGGTCAGCTCCTCCAGCCGGTCGGACGGGACGAGCTGTTCCAGGAGTTCGTCGCGGGTGGGGCGGCCGTCGTCGGTCTGGTCCTCACGCAGGGTGACCGGCGCGGTGAGCAGTCGGCCCAGTGAGGCGGCCTCCTGCGGGTGTTGGGCGGCGGACGCGGCGAGCAGCGTGATGCCCAGCGGGTTGCCGCCGGTCAGCCGGTGGGTGGCGTGCGGAAGCCGGGGCGGGACCTCGACGTCCTCGCAGACGGCGCCGACGATGTGCAGCGTGTCGTCCGGGGACAGCGGGGGCAGCGACACCAGCAGCGCGCGGGACGCGGGTGAGGTGTCAGCGCGCCAGTCGAAGCGCCGGGCCACTTCGGCGAGTTCGTGCCGGAGGGTGCCGCGCACGGCCGGGAGGTCGGGGCCGCGCACGGTGGCGACGAAGACCACCTCGTCGGCGAACCCCTCGGCGCGATCGCGCAGGACCGGCCCGATCAGGCCCGGGCCCGGTCCGGCGTGCGCGTTGTCGAGCAGGACGAGCGGGCGGCCCAGGCGTCTGAGGCGCGAGCCGATGCCCGCGTAGGCCTCGGTGAGATCGGTGAGCAGCGCCCGCACCAAATACCGCTCGGCGTGCTCGCGGGAGGGGCCGTCGGCCCGGAAGTGCTGGGAGAGCAGGATGAGTCCACGGGTGGCGTTGCCGCCCGCGTTCGGATAGGTGCGGTACCAGAGGGACGGTTTCTGCTGCTTGCGGCTGCCGAACCCCTCGGAGATCGACTCCAGGGTCGCCTCGATGGTCGCGGACAGGAACGGGTCCCCCTGGCCCGCGGCCGCGGCGATCACCCTGGCCACCACCCGGCCCGCCATCCGGCCGGCGAAGTGGCCGAACCCCGGGCCGCCGTCGTTCAGCAGCAGGATCCGCCTGAGCTCCCGCCGGATGCGGTCCGCCTCGGCGTCGCGCCAGTCGGGTGCGTGGACGGCGACCAGGCCCGCGAGCAGCCGCGGGAAGGCGATCTTCCCGGCGTGCTTGACCCGTTCGCCGAGCTGCTCGGCGAGCACGAGCAGCGCCTGCGACACCGGCGACCAGGTCTCGGCGGTCTGCTCCGGCCGGGGCCGGGCGAACTCCTCGCTCTCGCAGTCGATCAGCGCCAGCGGCGTGTGCCGGAGCCGCTCGTCCTTGCGGGTCTCCTCCTGGTAGGCCTCCCGCAGTTCGGCCAGCACCGCGCTCTTGCCCAGCCCGCGCCCGCCGGAGAGCACCACGAACGGCAGCTCCCCGGCGTCCGCGACGTCCTTGGCGTCCACGGCACGCAGCTCGTACGGGCGCAGCCCGACGAGCCGCGGAACGAGACCCGCGGGCTCGCTGTCGAACAAGGCACCACGCCCGTGCAGCCCTCTGTGCACCGCATCTCCCCCGAGCGGTCCGGATCCCGTTGTGCTGCTGTGAGGTGTATCAACACGTGTAACAACACCAGTGTAGAAAGGGGGAGTTGGATCGGACTAGATCGCGTGGTGTCCGTTGTGTTACGAAACTGTCGGGTCGTCGGTCGACAGTGGTCAGTCCACGGTGATCGAGTCCAGCTTCTCCCGCAGGTAGACATGCGAGTCCACGGCCTCGTACGCCACCCGCCCCACCGGCGCCGGAACCGACTCGACGAGCGTCCCCGGAGTGCACTCGCCGAAGTAGACCAGCGACATCAGCTCCTCGGCGGGCTCGTCGGCCGGGGGCGGCAGGACGCGGTGGCGGCCGGAACGCCAGCGGTCGCCGGTCCAACGGGCCATCAGGTCACCGATATTGATGGTGAAGGCGTCCGGGTCGTGGGGCGCGTCCTCCCAGCCGCCCTCGTCCGTCCAGACCTGGAGTCCGCCCTTGCCGGCCTGCCGGTCGAGGATGGTGACCGTCCCGAAGTCGGTGTGCGGGCCGATGCGGAACTGCCCCGGCTGGGGCGCGCCGGTCACCTCGGTCCCCGGGTACCAGTTGATGTTGAAGCCGTACGTCGGGTGGTCCATGTGCCGGGTGAAGAAGTCCGGTTCGAGGCCCAGGGCCTCGCCGAGGAGGGCGAGGAGATGGTTCTCCAGCTCGCCCATCCGCTCCAGGTACTCCTCGCACAGCGTCCGCAGCTCGGGCACCTCGTCCGGCCACACGTTGGGCGCGTACCACTCCGCGTTGACGACCGGGTCCTCGAAGGGTTCGTGGGTCGCGAACGTCAGCGACTCCTTCAGGTCCGGCGGGGTCTCGGTGCCCTCCGAGTAGCCGTTGGCCTCGGCCCCGGGGCCGAGCCAGCCCCGGCCGCCGACCTTCGCCTCGTAGTGCTGCTTGGTCGCGTCGGGCAGAGCGAAGAAGGCGCGGGCCGCCGCTCGGATGCGGGAGCGCAGGCCGGGGTCCACGCCGTGCCCGGTGACGAGGAGGAATCCGGCGGTCTGGAGGGCCTGGTCGACGGTGCGGGCGATCTCCCCGCGGGCCGCCGGGTCACCGGTCAGCCACGGCCGTAGATCAATGGTCGGGATGCGGGGGGTAGCGGGCTCACTCACCGATGTCCTCGTTCCACAGTGCCGGGTTGCTCTTGATGAAGTCACGCATCAGCTCGACGCACTCCGGATCGTCCAGGAGCACGATCTCCACGCCGTGCTCCGCCAGCCAGTCGTGGCCGCCGTGGAAGGTGGCCGCCTCGCCGACGATCACGCGGGAGATGCCGAACTGGCGGACCAGACCGCTGCAGTACCAGCACGGCGAGAGGGTCGTCACCATGGTCGTTCCGCGGTACGACCGCTGCCGCCCCGCCGCCCGGAAGGCCGCCGTCTCCGCGTGCATCGAGGGATCGCCGTCCTGGACGCGCCGGTTGTGGCCGCGGCCCAGCAGCCGGCCGTCGGCGCCGTAGAGCGCGGCACCGATCGGGATACCGCCCTCGGCGAGCCCGGCGCGTGCCTCGGCGACGGCGGTGGCGAGCCATGTGCGTGCCTGTGCCTGATCCATGCCTTCACTCTGCTGTGGCCGAAACACGAGGGCAACGTGCGGAAAGTACTCTCCGGGCAACCCGCCACCGGACGAACTGTCCGCACCCTGGAGGCCACCGTGCCCGCGCTCACCCTCCGTGAAGTCCTGGCCCTCGACCCCGTCCGGGCCGCCGAGCCCGAACTGCTGGCCGGGGCGGGCGCCCTGGACCGCCCGGTGCGCTGGGTGCACTCCAGCGAGGTCTACGAGGGCGCCAACTTCCTCGACGGCGGCGAACTGCTCCTCACCAACGGCTTCGGGCTCACCGACGCGGACGAGGACACCCGGCGGCGCTATGTGCGGGAACTGGCGGCGCGCGGCGCGGCCGGGCTCGCGGTGGAGGTGGGCCGGGCCCTGCCGAGCATGCCGGACGAGGTGACCGACGAGGCAGGCCGGCTCGGCCTGCCGCTGCTGGCCCTGCGCCGGGTCGTGCCCTTCGTACGGATCACGGAGGCCGCCAACCGGGCGATCGTGGCCCGCGGCCTGTCCGGGCGCTCGACGGTACGGCCCTGGGGCGACGACCA
The DNA here is from genome assembly GCF_040296605.1 of Streptomyces sp. NPDC002088. Lineage (NCBI taxonomy): Bacteria > Bacillati > Actinomycetota > Actinomycetes > Kitasatosporales > Streptomycetaceae > Streptomyces > Streptomyces sp. NPDC002088. Next base: position 63,953 of record NZ_JBEOXO010000007.1, read on the forward strand.
CACCGCGGCGCTCCTCGCCGACCTCGCCGACCGGCAGGCCCTCAACCAGCCCGAGGTGGAGGCCCGGGCGGCCCTCGCCGGGTTCCACCCGGGCCCCGGCGCACGCCTGGTCGGGGTGTCCCTGCACGGCACACGCGAGGTCGGCGCCGTGGACCGGGCGGCACGGCTGCTCGGCGGGGCCGGCGCGCTGCGGGCCGCGTTCCCCGGGGACGTACTGGCGCTGCTCGCGCTGCCGGCGGCCGAGTCCCGCCCCGGCGACCCCGTCCGGGCGGTCCAGGAGGCCTTCCGGACGGCCGCCGAACCCGGCCTCACCGTCGCGATCGGCCACGCTGTCGCCGCCGGCAGCGGCTGGCTGCGCTGGAGCGACACGCTGCGCGCGGCCCGTACGACGCTGGAGCTCGCCCTGACCGTCCCGGCCGCCGAACCCGGCGTACCCGACGGCCCGTTGGTGACGTCCGCCCGCGCCTTCGCGCTGGAGCGGGAGCTGACCCGCGGCGGCGTCGACGCCAACCGGGAACGGCTCGCCCGGCTGGTGCAGCAAGCGCTGGGACCGCTGCTCTCGTGGGAGGCGGCCCACGCCAGCGACCTCGTACGCACCCTGGAGGTGCACCTGCGGCACGGCTGCTCGCCGACCCGGACGGCGGCCCTGCTGCACATCGGCCGGCAGTCGCTCTACCAGCGCCTGGAGCGCATCGAGTCACTCCTCGGGCTGGAGATCGACGATCCCGACCTGCTGGGGGAGCTGCTCGCGGCGGCCTGCGCGCACCGGGTGGTGCGGGGAACGGGGGCGGCCGCGGCGGGCGGGATACGGGCGGTGGCGTGACCGTGGCCGCCGAGCGTGCCCTCGGTAAAGGCAGCGGAAACCCGGTCTGTACCCTGGCCCGATCATCGCCGCGTGAGCGGCAGTTGGGCCCCGGTCGGGAGGAAAGTTCATGGTTGCTGCTCCGGTTCTGGAGGAGCTGCGCGAGGTCGTCCAGCCGCAGGCCAAGCTGGCGAGCCGCAACGGCGAGCACTGGGCGGGCCGGCTGTACATGCGCAGGATCTCGCTACGGCTGACCCGGCAGCTGGTGCGCACCCCGGTCACCCCGGACCAGCTGACCTGGACGATGGTCGTGTGCGGGGTCGCCTCCGGCGCCGCGCTGATGATCCCGGGCCTGACCGGCGCCGTCCTCGCGGTCGTCCTGATGCAGCTCTTCCTGCTCTTCGACTGCGTGGACGGCGAGGTCGCCCGCTGGAAGGGCCAGAACAGTGCGACCGGCATCTACGTCGACCGCCTCGGCGCCTATCTCGCGGACGCGGCGCTGCTGGCGGGGGCCGGGTACCGGGCGGCCGAGTCGGGATTCGGCGGCTGGCTGTCGGTCGGTATCGCCACCGCCCTCGGCGTCGTCCTGCTGAAGGCATCCACCGACCTGGTGGACGTCGCACGCGCCCGGCGCGGACTGACCGTCGCCGACGACGAGGCGACCCGGCCGCGCTCGCAGGGCGTGGCGACCGTGCGCCGGCTCGCCGCCGCCTTCAAGATCCACCGGGTCACGAACGGCATCGAGGCGTCCCTGGTGCTCCTGGTCGCGGCGATCGCGGACGCGGCCACCGGCGGGATCGAGCCGACGCGCTGGGCGCTCGGCGCGCTCGCCGTCATCACCTGGGTGATGGTTCCGGCGCACCTGCTGTCGATCCTGTCGTCGTCGCGGCTGCGGTGAGGCAGTCGAGTTCGTCGAGGTAGTCGTAGAGGCGGCCCGCACCTTCCAGCATGGCTCTGGTGCGGGCCGTCAGCGTTTCGCCGGGCGGCCGCGGGCCACGACCGCCGCGCGTATCGGGTCTTCGGCCGGCTGCCGCACCACGCGTCCGGCCGTGTCCCCACTGACGCGTCGCAACGCGACGAGGGCCCCCGGCGCGCCCCCGCCCCGTCCCCGAGGGCGGCTCTCCGATTGCGGCCGAGGCGGCGCCAACTTAGCTTCATGACGTCGGAATTCTCCCGACAGGTCACATAAATCCCTTATGTCGACCTTCTCGGCGTGCCATCGAACGGAGCATTCATGTCGGTGATGACCGGTACCCAACCCCTGCAGCAGTTCGGTCAGCAGATCGGCGCCCCGCAGCAGCAGATCGGGCAGGTGGTTCAGCAGGCGATCCAGCAGGCGTGCCAGCAGGCCGGCCAGCAGATCGCGCAGCGGATGCAGCAGACGCTTCAGCAGATCCACCAGGTCCAGCAGCAGCTCCAGCAGCAGGGCCTGGGCCACCAGGCCCACCCGTACCTCGCGCTCGCGCTGCACCACACCCTGCACACGGGCGTCCGTTCCGCTGTCGAGCAGTCCGTGCAGCAGGCGCTGCCGACCGCGATCGTGACGCTGCTCCAGCAGAGTCAGCAGGGCATCCAGGGCCAGCAGGGCCAGCAGCCGTGGGGCGGCGGGTTCGGCCAGCAGCCGTACGGCCAGCAGTTCCCGCAGTACCAGCAGTCCGGCTACGGCTACGGCCAGACGGGTCAGTCCTTCGGTATCGGCTGACCTGGCGGCGCGTGATGCGGTGTGCCCGGAGTTGGTTCCCGGGCACACCGCATCACCGTGGAAGCGCGGGGTCACTGTGGAAGCGCCGGCCGCCCGTCGCCGGATCAGGAGCACAAATTACGAGGTAGGCGTGGTGAAGGTGGACGTAATGGTCAAGGAAAGGCCCGCAAACAACCGCGAGAGCGCGACTCATGGCGCGGGGGCAGGCGGGCGGGGAGCCGAGGGCGGGCAAACGGGACCGCGCAAGGAGGGCGCGCCGTCGTCGCTCACGGTGCAGCCACGCCGGGAGCGCTACTTGGTGACATCGCTGCCGCAGCATCTGCTCCCACCGGGAGTACCCGAACTCGGCATGGACGCGGTGTGCGACCGGCTGGACCGGATGGCCGAGGTCAAAGTGATCCGCAGACTCCGGCCGTCGGAGAAGCTCCAGTCGGGCGGGCTGTCCCCCTCCTGCCCGGAGGTCGCGGTCGTCGAGGCGCCCGAGGCCCAGGTACCGGCGATGCGGTCGCTGCACCTGCACATCGAGCCGGACCTGCCGCTGGCCGGCACCGGGCCCGCCGCCGCGCCGACCGCGGGAATTCTGCCCCTGCGCGATCCGGGGCTGGTCCTGCCGCTGGAAGAACCCGTGGACATCTCGTTGCGCGTCTGCGGCCCGGACGGCGAGCCGCTGGCCGGGGCGGGGGTGTTCCTGATCGGGGCGACCTGGCCGGCCCAGGGCGTCACCGGAGCCGACGGCACGGTCACCGTCACGCTGGCAACGGAGACCGCACAGTCCGTTCAGGCCATGTACGTCCGGCCCAGGGACGGTTACACGGACCGCTGGATCCGCCGCCCCGACCTGTCGACGACCCGGGAGAACCTCGTCACCCTCACCCCGCTGGTCAAGGTGTACCCGGAGCTGGAGAAGCGGCAGCAGTACGGCTGGGGCCAGCAGGCGATGCGGCTGGACCGGCTGCCGCCCACGTTCCGTGCCTTCGGCGTCAGGATCGCGCTCATCGGTTCGGGGGTCAGTGCCGAGCACCAGGATCTGAAGGACCGGGTGCGCTCCGGGGCCGATCTCGTGCGCGGCACGGACGACGGATGGAGCCACGACACGGTGGGCAGCGGTACCCACGCGGCGGGCATCATCGCCGGGGCGGACACCGGCAAGGGCATCATCGGAATCGCGGTCGACGCCGAGATCGAGGTCTGCCAGGTGCTGCCCGACGGGCATTTCAGCGACCTCATCACCGCTCTGGACCACTGCATCGACCGCGAGGTCGACATCGCCCACATCGCGGTGGCCACCCCGTACTCGTCGGCGCTGGTCTCACGCAAACTCGCCGACGCGGGCGCGGCGGGCATCGCCTGCGTCGCCCCGACCGGCGACACCGGCGGGCCGGTCGCCTTCCCGGGCTCGCTGCCCACCGTGTTCGCCGTGGGCGCGCTGGGAGTCTTCGGCACGTACCCGCAGGACACCTCCCAAGCCACCCATTCGGGGCCCCAGTTGACACCGGACGGGTTGTTCGTGGCGCCGTTCAGCTGCTACGGCCCCGGTATCGACGCGGTCGCCCCCGGCGTGGCGGTCATGTCGTGCACGCCGGACGGCGGATACGCGGCCCTCGACGGCACCGGCACGGCCTCGGCCCACCTCGCCGGCCTCGCCGCCCTCGTTCTCGCCCACCACGAGGACTTCCATGGCCAGCTGCTGCCCCGCGGACCCGGCCGGGTGCGGCATCTGTTCGAGATCATCGCGGCCAGCTGCCGCCAGTTGGCCGTCCCGGGCACGGCGGAAGGGGCCCGCGTCGGATACGGCCTGCCCGACGCTCTCGTCGCCCTCGGCCTGGCCCCCGGAGTGCAGCTCGCGCCGGGTCTGTCGCCCTACGCCGCGTCCATGGCCGACTAGGCCTGTCCCGGCACGCGCAACGGCACCCGCCTGCCAGGCCGGGTGCCGTTGCGCGTGCCGGGACAACACGGCTAGGACAGGTCCTGGCGCTTCCGCAGCGCCGCGTACAGCCCCGCGCTCACCGCGAAGCCGACCAGGCAGGTGATGTCGCCGAAGGCGGGCCAGTGCTCCGGCACCCAGCCGACGTACTTCTCCTGGTTGGAGAAGAGCGGGACGGACACCGCCACGCCGATCAACAGGGCGGCGATTCCCGGCCAGTTGGTGTACGAACGGTCGCCCAGTCGGCGCGCCGGCTCCTCGTCCGCCGCCGTGCGCCCCCGGAGCCACCGCTCCACCAGCACCACGCCCAGCCACGGCCCCACCCAGTACGCGATCACCAGCAGGAACGCCTCGTACGCCGACCCCGCGTCCGACAGGGACGCCCACGCCGCCGCCGTACCCACGATCCCGGACAGCACGACCAGCACGCTGCGGCCCAGCCGGTCCGGCAGCTTCAGGCCGAGCGAGGTGACCGAGATGGCCGAGGAGTAGACGTTCAGGGCGTTCGCGGAGACCGCGCCGAGGATGATGGCGAGCAGTACCAGGTCGCCCAGCCAGCCCGGCAGGTGACCGGTGAAGGCGGCCGTCGGGGTGGCGTCCTGCGGGGCCGCGATCGTCGCCGAGGCCGCCCCGATGACCGCGACCACCGCGACCGAGACGAACAGGCCGACCGCCGGGTAGAGGACCGTCCTGAAGCGGTTCGCCGTGCGCGGCAGGTAGCGCGAGTAGTCCGAGGCGTACGGGTTCCAGCCCGCCGCGTACCCCCAGGCCGTGCTGAACGCCAGCAGGAAGCCGCCGATGCCGCCGCCCGTGCCGCCCCCGCCGAGGTCCGCGTCCTTGAAGGTCCACACGCCGGCCAGCAGGAAGACCACCGCGAGTGCGGGGAACGCGTACTTCTCGAAGACGTGCACGAAGTTGTGGCCGATGAAGCCGATCAGGATCTCCGCCACCACCACGAGCAGCAGGGAGGGGAGCGGCCGCAGACCCGTCAGGGTGTTCAGCGCGAAGGCCGCGCTCACGCTGTTGACCGCGAACCAGCCCACGCCCGCCACCAGCGCGTTGACGCCGGACGGCAGCAGATTGCCCTTGTGGCCGAAGGAGAACCGGCCGATCACCATCTGCGGGACGCCGAACCGCGGCCCGTCCAGGGACAGCACCCCCTGGGTGAGCCCGCCGATCGCGGTCCCGAGGACGATCGCGGCCGTCGCCTGCCAGAAGTTCAGGCCGAAGAAGAGCACCGAGATCACGCCGATGTAGACGGTCGCGAACTCGATGTTCGGGGAGGCCCACGTCCACAGCAACTGGAGCGGGCTGCCGTGCCGTTCGGCGTCGGGGATCGGTTCCGAGCCCGCCGTCTCGACGGCGATGACCTTGTCGCCGTACCCGGGGGCGGACGTGGTGGCTGAGCTGGCGGGAGCTGTCGTCATGCGAGGTAAGTGTCCGGTTTCCGCCTGCCCGGGCCCAGAGGCGCATTGTCCGCTTCGAGAGCCTCACCGGCGTACAACCTGTAGGCACCCGGGGAATCGGCGCGGCCGATACCCCCATCGGCAGGACGCCCCACTGGCCCGTGGACCGGCCACCCCGCCCGCTCGTAGCTTCCTGGACATGACCTCACAGAACAAGGGCTCGCAGACCAAGAGCTCGGAGAAGAAGGGCACCGCCCAGCTGACGGCGGCGATGGTGCTCTCCGGCACCCTCGGTGTCTTCGTCGTCGAGTCGGGCGCCTCGCCCTTCAACGTCGTCTTCTTCCGCGTCCTGTTCGGCGCCCTCGCCCTCGGCACCTACGTCGTCGCCCGCGGCTGGCTGCGCGGCCACGGCTTCACCCCGCGCACCCTCGGCCTCGCCGTACTCGGCGGCGTGTTCATCGTCTTCAACTGGGTCTTCCTGTTCGAGTCGTACGAGAACACGTCCATATCCGTCGCCACGGTCGTCTACCACACCCAGCCGTTCTACGTCGTACTCCTCGGCGCCCTGTTCTTCCGCGAGCGCCTGAGTGCCGCCAAGGTCGGCTGGGTGGCCGTCGCCTTCGCCGGGCTGGTCCTCGTCTCGGGCGTCACACCCGGCGACTTCACCAGCGGCGGCACGTACCTTCTCGGCGTCGGCCAGGCCCTGCTCGCCGCGCTGCTCTACGGCCTGTCCACCCTGGTCACCAAGCGGATCACCGGCGTTCGGCCGCACCTCATCGCCCTCGTCCAGGTCGTCGTCGGCATCCCGCTGCTGCTGCCCTTCGCGGACTTCGGCGCCATGAGCGGGACGGGCGCGGACTGGGGCTGGCTGGTCGGGCTCGGTCTCATCCACACCGGCGTGATGTACGTCCTGATGTACGCCGCCTACGCCCAGCTGCCCACCTCGAAGATCGCCGTCCTCGCCTTCGTCTACCCGGCGGTCGCGATGGGCATGGACTGGGCGGTCTACGGCCACCACATCGGCCTGGTCCAGGCGCTCGGCGTGCCGCTGATCGTGTTCGCGAGCCTGCGGGTCACCCTTGCGCGGACTGCTCGGACAGCAACTGCCGCGCCCGCTCCACAAACAGCCGGGCATGCGCCGGAAGCCGCTTCCCGGCCCGCCACGCCAGTTGCGTCCGAAGCGTGAACGGCGCCTCCCACGGCAGTCGTACGAGAGACCCCTCCGCGAGTTCGGCGGCGACCGTCACCTCGGGCAGCAGCGAGATCCCGAGGCCGGCCGCCGCCGCGCGTTTGGTGGCCTCGATCGTGCCGAACTCCATGAACGCCACCGGGGCGAGGGGCGCGAGCTCACGCTCGAACAGGTCGCGGTAGGCGCAGCCCGGTTCGGAGGCGAGCAGGGACTGCCGTACGAGGTCGGCGGTGGTCACCTTCGCCCCGGCGGTGGCGGCGGCTTCGGCGAGGGGATGGCCGGCCGCCGCGACCAGCACCAGCGGCTCGACCGTCAGCACCTGGGTCTCCAGACCCGGGTGCTCGGTCGTCTCCTCCATCAGGAAGCCGAGGTCGTACGTCCCCTGCCGCAGCGCCTGCCGGGTCTCGTCGCCGATGGTCGTGCGCAGGGAGAGGCGGACCTTCGGGTAGCGGTGGTGGAAGAACTCCAGGAGCGGCGGCAGCCGGTAGTTCGTCAGCGACTCCATCGTGCCGACGGCGAGCGCGCCGGCCGGCTCCTCCTCGCCGGCGACCGCCGCCCGGGCCTCCTCGGTCAGCTCGATGATCTGCCGCGCGTACGGCAGCAGCCGCTCGCCCGCCTCCGTCAACCGGATCCTGCTCCCGAGCCGGTCGAAGAGCTCCGTGCCGAGCGAGGACTCCAGGGCGCGGATCTGGCTGGTCACGCTGGACTGGGCGTACTGGAGCTCGGCCGCCGCCTGGGTGAAGCTGAGGACGGTCGCGACCTTCTCGAAGGTGACCAGCAGCCGCAGCTCCATCAGCCGGCGTCGTCCTTCTTCTCCTTGTTCCCCTTGTCCTCGTTCCCCTTGCCCTCCGGGTTCAGGGACTTCAGGAACTCGGGGTTGTCGTCGGGCGCGACGAACCGCGTGGGGCCGGTTCCGGGGGCGGGGCGCACCTTGCCGGCGATCAGCCAGGCGACCGGGCCGACCAGTACCTCGCCGAAGAGCAGGATGACGATCACCCAGATCACCTTCGGCAGCCCGCGTACCTGCTCCTCGGGCGTGTTCAGGCAGTCGATGAAGGCGTAGATCCACAGCGCCAGGACCAGCAGGAGGGGCAGATACCTGAGCATGGTGGTGCGATCCCCCAGGAGACGGCGACGGGGCGCGGGGCGGCCCCGGTGACGGGCTCAGAGTAGCCCGTACCGGATACTGGACCGCATGGCTTACGACGATCTTCGCTCTCTGCTCAGGGCCCTGGAGCGCGAGGGAGACCTCAAGCGCATCAAGGCCGAGGTCGACCCATATCTGGAGGTCGGGGAGATCGTCGACCGGGTGCAGAAGGCGGGCGGCCCGGCGCTGCTCTTCGAGAACGTGAAGGGCTCCGCCATGCCCCTCGCGATGAACGTCTTCGGCACCGACCGCCGGCTGCTCAAGGCGCTCGGCCTGAAGTCGTACGGCGAGATCTCCGACAAGATCGGCGGCCTGCTGCGGCCCGAGCTGCCGCACGGGTTCGTCGGGGTGCGCGAGGCGTTCGGGAAGCTCGGCGCGATGACGCACGTACCGCCGAAGAAGGTGAAGTCCGACAGCGCGCCGGTGCAGGAGGTCGTCCTGCACGGCGACGACGTCGACCTCGACCGGCTCCCCGCGCTCTTCACCTGGCCGCAGGACGGCGGCTCCTTCTTCAACCTGGGGCTCACCCACACCAAGGATCCGGAGAACGGGGTCCGCAACCTGGGGCTGTACCGCCTCCAGCGCCACGACAAGCGCACCATCGGCATGCACTGGCAGATCCACAAGGACAGCCGCAACCACTACCAGGTGGCGGCGAGGCGGGGGGAGCGGCTGCCGGTCGCGATCGCCTTCGGCTGCCCGCCGGCCGTCACGTACGCCTCCACGGCCCCTCTCCCCGGTGACATCGACGAGTACCTCTTCGCCGGGTTCATCGCGGGCAAGCGGATCGAGATGGTCGACTGCAAGACGGTCCCGCTCCAGGTCCCGGCGCAGGCGGAAGTCGTCCTGGAAGGGTGGCTGGAGCCCGGCGAGATGCTTCCCGAGGGCCCCTTCGGCGACCACACCGGTTTCTACACCCCGCAGGAGCCCTTCCCGGCCCTGAAGATCGACTGCGTGACGATGCGGAAGCGGCCGCTGCTCCAGTCGATCGTCGTAGGGCGTCCCCCGACGGAGGACGGACCGCTGGGCCGTGCGACGGAACGCTTCTTCCTGCCGCTGCTGAAGATCATCGTCCCGGACATCGTGGACTATCACCTTCCCGAAGCCGGCGGTTTCCACAACTGTGCGATCGTCTCGATCGACAAGAAGTACCCCAAGCACGCCCAGAAGGTGATGCACGCGGTCTGGGGCGCGCACATGATGTCCCTGACCAAGCTGATCGTGGTCGTCGACTCCGACTGCGACGTGCACGATCTGCACGAGGTCGCCTGGCGGGCCCTCGGCAACACGGACTACGCCCGTGACCTCACGGTCGTCGAAGGTCCCGTCGACCATCTCGACCACGCCTCCTACCAGCAGTTCTGGGGCGGCAAGGCGGGCATCGACGCGACGAGGAAATGGCCCGAGGAGGGCTACACACGGGACGGCGGATGGCCAGAGATGGTGCTGTCCGACCCGGAGACCCACGAACGGGTGACGAAGCGGTGGAAGGAATACGGGCTGTGAAGGCTAGTGACAGGGTGATGGTCGGCAGGGCGGAGACGGGGTTTCCCCGCCTCCGCGGGGATGATCCGGAGTACGGACTGTGAGTTCAGCTTCCGCCGCGATCCCGCAGCCGGGGCGCACCAAGGCGTTCCTGCGCCTGGTGATGATCGAGCACTCCGTCTTCGCCCTGCCGTTCGCGTACACCGCCGCGTTGACCGCGATGTTCGAGTGGGACGAGAACATCCACTGGGGCCGGCTGTTCCTCGTCACCCTGGCGATGGTCGGCCTGCGCACCTTCGCGATGGCCGTCAACCGGATCATCGACCGCGAGATCGACGCCCGTAACCCGCGGACGGCACAGCGCGAGCTGGTCACCGGCGCGATGTCGGTGAAGCACGCCTGGACGGGCGCCCTGATCGCCCTGGTCGTCTTCCTCGGCGCGGCGGCCCTGCTCAACCCCCTCTGCCTCGCCCTCGCCCCCATCGCGGTGATCCCGATGGTGGTCTACCCCTACGGCAAGCGGTTCACGAACTTCCCGCAGGCCATCCTCGGCCTCGCCCAGGCGATGGGACCGATCGGCGGCTGGCTGGCGATCTCCGGTTCCTGGTCCTGGGACGCGGTGATCCTCGGCCTCGCCGTCGGCATCTGGATCGGCGGCTTCGACCTGATCTACGCCTGCCAGGACGTCGAGACCGACCGGAAGATCGGCGTCATGTCGGTCCCGGCGCGGTTCGGCATCCCGGCGGCGATCTGGGGAGCGCGGGTCTGCCACACGATCACGACGGCGCTGTTCGTCTGGTACGCGATCTCCACGGACGCGGGCGCGTTCTTCTGGCTCGGCCTGGTGATCGTCGCGGGCGCGTTCCTCTACGAGCACACCATCGTGCGGCCGCACGACCTGTCCCGCCTGAACAGGGCGTTCTTCTCGGTCAACGGCTTCATCGGCATTGCCCTGTTCGTGTGCGCACTACTGGATCTCCTGGTCCGGGGTCTGACCCTCTGAGTACGGTGCGGCCTACCATCGAGGGCAGGACCCCAGGGAGGCCAGCGTGACCGTCTCGGGCATCGACCGCCTGCACTCGCAGCTCAGCAAGCTGGAGGACATGTTCCCCGGCTATGTGACGGAGATTGTCGAGGGCAGCATCGTGATGAACCCGGTCAGGCCGTTCCACGGGAGGACGATCCAGCGGGTGTGGGCGATCGTCGAGGAGCAGCTGCCGTCGGGATGGGCCTTGGTGAGCGATGTGGCGTTCCCCTTCGACGACGCCAACGAGTTCTGCCCGGACATCGCGGTCATCCCAGCCGAAGCCGAGGCGGAGAATCACAGTGCTTACCCGTGCGACCTGATCGAGTTCGTTGCCGAAGTCGTGTCCCCGGAAAGTGTCCGTCGCGACTACGAGGTGAAGCCGCGCCGGTACGCCGCCCGGGGCATCGCCAATTACGTGATCCTCGATCCGCTCCAGGGACACTGCGTCACGATGTGGAACCCCGGTCCCGACGGCTATCGAGGCCGGGACACGATTCCCTACGGCCCGGAGCTGACCATCGAAACCCCGGTCGGCAAGTTGGTGATCCCCACAGGCTCCCTCCCCGTCGACCCCAAGGCGGGCGGCCGGTCCTGAGTGCCGTCCGGCCCGCCGGTAGGCTCAAGGTGTGAACGCAGGAGAAACGCAGCGCACACCTTGGATCGTGGGGGTGTCGGGAGCATCCGGTACGCCCTACGCCGCCGCCGTGCTGCGTGCGCTCCTGGAGGCGGGCGAGAGTGTCGACCTGGTCGTCAGCCGGGCCTCCCGGCTCACCCTGCTCGACGAGACGGGGATCTCCTTCCGGGACGCGCACTGGCGGGACGATCTGCGGGAGTGGCTGTCGCGGGGGGCCGACGGGAAGCCGGGGTCGTTCGACGTGGACGTCGACGGGGTGCGGTACTGGGGTGCGGGGGACCTGGCCGCGGGACCGTCCTCGGGGTCGTATCCGGCGAAGGGCATGCTGATCGTGCCCGCGTCCACGGCCTGTGTCGCCGGGGTCGCCCTCGGGCTGTCGAAGGACCTGTTGCAGCGGGCGGCGAGCGTGACGCTCAAGGAGCGGCGGCCTCTCGTCGTCGCCGTGCGCGAGACCCCGTTGAACGGCCAGACACTCAGGCATCTCGTGACGCTGGACGACGCCGGAGCCGGCGTGGTGCCCGCCTCGCCCGCCTTCTACGCGGGGGCGACCCACATCCAGGATCTCGTGGACTTCGTCGCCGGACGGGTCCTTGACGCGGCGGGGGTCGGACACGGGCTCTACCGTCGCTGGAAGGGCGAACTCGGCGGCGGCTCCCGGCCCGTCTGAGCGGCCCGCATCAGGCGGTACCAGCAGCACTCTTCACTTCGGGTACTTCAGGAACTGTTCAGACCTCTTCAGATTCAGACCTCTTCAGACCCTCTTCAGACCTCTTCAGCGGAAGGCTTCGATCGCATGGACGCGGTGGACAGGCAGCTCATCCAGGCCCTGAGGGAGAACGGCCGGGCCTCCTACGCGGAGCTGGGGCGCCTCGTCGGTCTGTCGGGACCCAGCGTCACCGACCGCATCAACCGGCTGGAGGCGGCCGGTGTCATCACCGGTTACCGCGCCACCGTGGACGCCGCCAGCCTCGGCCTCGGCGTCATCGCCCTGATCGGCATCTCGCTCTCCGACGCGGCCGACCACGAGGATGTGGCACGCCGGCTGAAGGACCTCACCGAGATCGAGGACTGCTGGTTCATCGCGGGCGACGACTCGTTCATGCTCAAGGTGCGGGCGAGTGACGTGGACGGCCTGGAGAAGATCATCCGGCGGCTCAGCGGCACGAAGGGCGTCTCCAGGACCCGTACCACCATCGTGCTTTCCACGAAGTGGGAGAACCGGGTGGGCGAGCTGCCGGAAGAGGTCTAGAGGTCCAGGCGTACGGTTGGCAGGGTTCGTCCACAGGGAGAGGTAGAAGCATGGATGTCGGGCTCAAGCGCGAGCTGGAGGACAAGGTCCGGGCCGGTGAGCGGCTCACCCGCGAGGACGGCATCGCGCTGTACGAGTCGGACGACCTGGCGTGGCTCGGCGGCCTCGCGCACGAGGTGCGGACCCGCAAGAACGGCGACGTCGTGCACTTCAACGTCAACCGTCACCTCAACATGACGAACGTGTGCACCGCGTCCTGCGCCTACTGCTCCTTCCAGCGCAAGCCGGGCGAGAAGGACGCGTACACGATGCGCATCGAGGAGGCCGTCCGCCTCGCCAAGGCGATGGAGGGCGAGAACCTCACCGAGCTGCACATCGTCAACGGCCTGCACCCGAACCTGCCGTGGCGCTACTACCCGCGCTCCCTGCGCGAGTTGAAGGCCGCCCTGCCGGACGTGTCGCTCAAGGCCTTCACGGCGACCGAGATCCACCACTTCGAGACCATCTCCGGGCTGACCGCCTCCGAGATCCTCGACGAGCTCATCGACGCCGGTCTGGAGTCGCTGACCGGCGGTGGCGCCGAGATCTTCGACTGGGAGGTCCGGCAGCACATCGTCGACCACCGCACCCACTGGGAGGACTGGTCGCGCATCCACCGGCTCGCGCACGAGAAGGGTCTGAAGACCCCGTGCACGATGCTGTACGGCCACATCGAGGAGCCCCGCCACCGCGTCGACCACGTGCTGCGCCTGCGTGAACTCCAGGACGAGACCGGCGGTTTCCAGGTCTTCATCCCGCTGCGCTACCAGCACGACTTCGTGGACATGAAGGACGGCAAGGTCCGCAACCGCCTCCAGGCGCGCACGCAGATGGCGACCGGCGCCGAGGCGCTGAAGACCTTCGCCGTCTCCCGGCTGCTCTTCGACAACGTCCCGCACGTCAAGGTCTTCTGGGTGATGCACGGCGTGCAGACCGCCCAGCTCGCCCTTCAGCACGGTGCCGACGACATGGACGGCTCGGTCGTCGAGTACAAGATCACGCACGACGCCGACAACTACGGCACGCCGAACAAGCTCACCCGCGACGACCTGCTCGACCTGATCCGCGACGCGGGCTTCCGTCCGGTGGAGCGCAACACGCGCTACGAGATCATCCGCGAGTACGACGGCCCGGACCCGGCGCGCCGGGAGTCCCCGCAGCCGATGCGGGTGTGAGGGACAGCGGGTGCGTTCGGGGCATGCGGACCGGCCGGATTTTATCCTGTACGTAATAGGTACACTCGGCCCATGCCCCTTACCTTCACCCTCGATCCCGCCGTCGACCCCGCCCTGCGCGACGGCATCCTCGACCTGTGGACCGACGTCTCCAACGCGGGCGGCTCCGTGGGCTTCGTGCCGCCGGTGGCGCGGGAGGAGATACGCCCGGAGCTCGTCAAGCACTTCGTGGGGATGGCCGAGGGCCGCACCCGGCTGCTCGTCGGGCGCGACGAGCGGGGGAAGGTGGCCGCGACCGCGTTCTTCGCCTTCAACGCACACCGGCTGATGACCCACTGGGTGTGGCTGTACACGGTGATGGTGCATCCGCGGCGCCAGGGCAAGGGGTACGGTCGCGATCTGCTGGCGGCCGCCGCGGACGAGGCCCGCGCCTTCGACGGCATCGACGCGATCCGGCTCACCTGCCGGGGCGGGAACGGCCTGGAGCGGTTCTACGGTTCCTGCGGCTACAAGGAGGTCGGGCGGGTGCCCGGCGCGATCCGGGTGGCGCCGGGGGACCACCGGGACGACATCATCATGCTGCTCCCCTTGACATGAGTCCCCGCACCCGCGTGCAAGATCGGGTGCCGGGCGTGCTTCACTGGACGGTGCCCTTTGGGAACGTTCGGAACCGTTCGAAACGGAAGAGTGGATTGAGATGCTCCGCTACACGCTGATGCGCCTCGGGATCTTCGTGGGCTGCCTCGTGGTCGTCTGGGGTCTCGTCTACTCCGGTGTCGTCCCGCGCGGCCTCGGCGACTCCAACGGCATGTGGATCGCCCTCCTCGCCCTGGTGCTCTCGGCGCCGATCAGCTTCGTGGTGCTGCGCAAGGAGCGGGACCGCGCCTCCGTGAAGGTCGTGCAGAGGGTGGACCGGATGAAGGCCAACATCGAGGCCAGCCGGTCGCAGGAGGACGGCGAGGACGACGTGGCCCGGACGCAGGGCCAGGCACAGGGCCAGACTTCCTAGCCGTACGGCTCACCTGGGTGCGGTCGCGCCCAACTAGTCTTGCCCCATGGGTGCCGTGAAGACCAAGCGGATGCCGCGCGCGGTCCGTGAACAGCAGATGCTGGACGCCGCTGTGCGGATCTTCGGCCAACGGGGCTACATGGCCGCGTCGATGGACGAGATCGCCGAAGTCGCCGGTGTCTCCAAGCCGTTGGTCTATCTGTACCTGAACTCCAAGGAAGACCTCTTCACCGCCTGCATCCGCCGCGAGGCCGCCGCGCTCACCGAGGCCGTGCGGTCCGGCGTACGGCCCGGGCTCGGCGCCGACCGCCAACTCTGGGACGGGCTGCGGGCGTTCTTCACCCACACCGCACAGCACCCCGACGCCTGGTCCGTGCTGCACCTCCAGGCCCGTACGCACGGAGAACGGTTCGCCGCCGAGGTCACCGCGATGCGCGAGGAGATCGTCGCGTTCGTGACCCAGCTGATCGTGGTCGCGGCGCGCGAGGCGCTCCCCCACCCTCGGCTTCGCTCGTGCGCGGGGACCCCCATCGACCCCGACCTGCCCGAGCGCGAGGTCGCCGGGCTCGCCGAGGCCCTGGTCGGCGCCGCCGAGTCCCTCGCGGCCTGGGCCAACACCACCGAGGGCGTCTCGGCCCGGCAGGCGGCGGCCACCCTGATGAACTTCGCCTGGGCGGGCCTGGGCAACCTCATGGAGGGCCACCCCTGGTCGCCCCCGGAGTCCGACTGAGCGCTCCGCTGGAAGCGCGGTGACGAACCCGCGGGCCGGTGGGGGCGATCAAAGCGCAGGAAGCTGTGAAGGGAAGCGTTCAGGTCACCCGGGCAGTCCGACTGACTAATCGGACGTCAGTGGGTCCACGCCCCCACTCACATGGATCCGCCCCTGCGCCCCCCTCAGTTCGAACCGTCCGCCCTCCGCCGCGTACTCCACCGTCCCCGGCAGCAGTACCGGCGCCCGGAACTCCGCCCGCACCCGGGCCGCTTGCGGGGTGCCGTGCGCGGCGAGGCAGCGGGCCACCGTCCACATGCCGTGCGCGATGGCGCGCGGGAAGCCGAACAGGCGGGCGGTGAGCGGGTGCAGATGGATGGGGTTGCGGTCGCCGGAGGCGGCACCGTAGCGCCGCCCGACATCGGCGGCGAGACGCCACTCGGCGACGGCGGGCAGGGGCCGCCGCGCCCGGACCGGCGGCTCGGCGGCCGTACGCCCGTCCGTGCGATGCCGCGCCAGATACGTGCTCCGCGACTCCCATACGACGTCCCCGCCGACCCGCGCCTCGGTCACCACGGCGGCCTCCGTGCCGCGCCGGTGCGGGGCCAGCCCGTCGACGTACACGGTGAGTTCGTACGCGCCCGTGGCCGGCAGGGCGGTGTACCGCGTGATCTCGATCGACGTATGGACCAGACCGAGCAGCGGAAGGGGGAAGTCCCGGCCGCTCATCAGGCGCATCGCCGGCGGGAAGCCGAGGACGTGCGGATACGTGATCGGCAGCGCGTCGTCACCGGTGGCGAAGCCGCACGCCCGCTCGTACGCGGCCAGCCGCACGAGGTCGACGCGCAGGCCGGGCAGGACCAGGCGGGTGCGGGGGAAGGCGGCGTCGGGGCGGGGGCGCTTGAAGGGGGAGAGGAGGGCTCCGCGAGCGAGGAGGGGCATGAGGGCGGGGGAGCCGGTGAGGGCGGTGGGCGCGCAGGCCTCGGAGGTCGTCATGCTCCTGCCTCCGTCGTCAGGCTCGGTCATATCGCTTACTCCGGAGTAAGGTTACCGGAGGTAAGCCCAAAGTCGGAGGTGAGGCCTACGGACGTGAACCTTCCTCACGTAATCCCCGATGTTGCACACCCCTGGCTCCGGACCATCCCCGAACCCGCACATGCCCGCCACAGCAGCCCCGTACGATCCCCTACCTAACTCCCGGTAACCCCCTTTTCTGCGGGTGCCCGCCGGTGAACGCCTCGGTGCGCGAGGCACGTACGTATGCAGCAAGCAGTGTCGCCGCTGCACGCCCGAGGAGCCGCCCGTGTCCACTCCTTTCCCGACCTCCGTCGCGTACTCCGACGACGGAGGGCCCGTGCTCGTGGAGCCCGAGACGCGGCGGCTGGACGGTGCCGTACGCGAGGCGTACGTACCGCCGTTCGCCCGCCCGGTGACCCACGGCTCCCTCGCCGACCTGCCCTTCGACAGCGCGGCCGCCGCGCCGGACGCCGTGGCCCTCAGCCGCAAGCTGCCGGACGACGGGCGGTGGGTGGACGTGACGGCGGCTCAGTTCGCCGCCGAGGTGCAGGCGGTGGCGAAGGGGCTGATCGCCGAGGGCCTGATGCCGGGCGACCGGATCGCCGTCATGGCCCGGACGCGCTACGAGTGGACCCTGCTCGACTTCGCCGCGTGGTCGGCGGGCCTGGTCACCGTCCCCGTCTACCCCACCTCCTCCGTCTTCCAGACCCGCTGGATCCTCCACGACTCCGGCGCGGTCGCCCTGGTCGCCGAGACGGTCGCCCAGGCGGCGGCCCTCGGCCCCGAGATGGAGCACCTGCCCGACCTCCAGCACGTGTGGGTGATCGAGAAAGGCCACGTGGACCGCCTGGCGGAGGCGGGCGCACACCTGCCGGACCAGGAAGTCGCGGTGCGGCGGGGGATGCTGGGCCCGGGCACCCTGGCCACCCTCATCTACACCTCGGGCACGACGGGCCGCCCGAAGGGCTGCGTACTCTCGCACGGGAACTTCTTCGCCGAGGTCGACAACGCGATCGAGCTCCTCTACCCGATCTTCAAGGCGGGCATGAACGAGGAGGTCTCCGTCCTCCTCTTCCTCCCCATGTCCCACGTCTTCGGCCGCATGGTGGCGATCGCCTGCATCCGCGCCCGGGTCCGCCTCGGGCACGCGCCGAGCCTGAAGTCGGAGGACCTGCTGTCGGACCTGGCCGCCTTCCGGCCGACGTGCCTGCTGGCCATCCCGTACATGCTGGAGAAGGTCTTCAACACCGCGCGAGCGAAGGCGGAGGCGGGCGGCCGGCTGGCGTCGTTCGACCGCGCGGCGTCCGTGGCCCGCCGCTACGGCGAGGCACTGGAGGCCAAGCAGACGGGCACCGGCTCGGGCCCCTCCACCGCCCTGAAAGCGGGCCGTGCCCTCTACGACCCCCTGGTCTACCGCCGCATCCGCAACGCCATGGGTGGCCGCGTCCGCTACGCCATCTGCGGCGGCTCCCCGCTCGGCCGCCGTATGGCCGCGTTCTACGCCGGCGCCGGCATCGAGATCTTCGAGGGCTACGGCCTCACCGAAACGACAGGCGCGTCGACGGTCACCCCGCCCCTGCGGCCCCGCCTGGGCACGGTGGGCTGGCCCCTGCCCGGCACCCGCGTGCGCATCGCGGCGGACGGCGAGATCCTGCTCGCCGGCGACCACGTACTGCGCGGCTACTGGGACCCGGCGGCCGGCGGCGTCGTCCCCGCGGCCCCGGACGGCTGGCTCGCCACCGGCGACATCGGCGAACTGGACGACGACGGCTACCTCACCATCACCGGCCGCAAGAAGGAGATGCTGATCACCGCGGGCGGCAAGAGCGTGGCCCCCGCCCCCATGGAGAACTGGCTTCGTTCCCACCCCCTGATCTCCCAGTGCATGCTCCTCGGCGACGGCCGCCCCTACATCACCGCACTGTTCACCCTCGACCAGGACGGCATCACCCACTGGCGCCAGATGCACGGCAAGCACCCCGTCCCACCGGAACTCCTCGTCGGAGACGAGGAGTTGGCCGCCGTCCTCCAACGCGCGGTGGACGAGGCGAACAAACTCGTCTCCCGCCCCGAGTCCATCCGCCGCTTCGCGATCCTCCCGGTCGATTTCACGGAGGAGGCGGGCCACTTGACTCCGTCGATGAAGCTGCGGCGGGAGGCGATCCTGCGGGACTTCTCGCGGGAGGTGGAGGGGCTGTATCCGCAGTAGGGGGGTACGGGTACGGGGCGTGTCTGCTGGCGGGTGAGATCGAGGAAGGGCACGCCTCTTCCGTCGTACGCCTTTGCTGCGACCGTGGCGATCAGCGCGTCGGCACCCCAGTCGGGCAGGTGGCGTACGGCATGGATGGCGGCGCCGACATCGCTTCCCGAACCTCAGGAACAGCCGCCCGTAAAAGCCCACCCGCATCCAGCAACTCATCCTGGTGTGGGCAGAACTCTCTCTCAAGGAGCCGCAGTCACGCCCACGCCCCGCCGGCAACTTTCCGCCACCGTGTCCGCGAACGCCCGCGCAGGCGGACTGAGTGCCTCCCATCGCCGTACGGCCCAGCCGACCGGCAGGGGGCGCAGGCCGGGAAGGGGGATCAGGCGGAGGTCGCCGTCCCCGGGTACCGGCAGCCCGGGGACCGCCGGGACGACCGCCCGGCCCACGCCCAACTCCGCCAGCAGCAGTGCCGTATCCCAGTCGGCGACGCTCGTGTCGTAGGCGAAGCGGACGCCCAACTCGGCACACGTCGTGTCCAGATGGGCGGCGGAGGCGGAGTTCGGGGGCAGCCGGATCAGGCGAACGCCGCTCAGTTCCCCGACATTCACAGCGGCCCGCCCGGCGAGCGGATCGTCCGCCCGTACCGCCAGCACCCACGGCAGCTCGACCACGGCCCGCTGCTCGATCCCCCGCACCGGCGGACCGAGGGTGATCCATGCCAGATCCAGCGTGCCGTCGGCGAGCGTGTCGAAGCTGCCGCGACCGGAACTGACCGTACGGAACTCCAGGTTGACCTTCGGATGCCGCTGCCGGAACGCGACGACCGCCTCCGACATGAAGTGCCGTACGGTCGTCGCCCCGGTCGCCACGCGTACGTAGCCGCTCTCGCCGTCGACGAGATCCCGCAGCTGCCGTATCGCCAGGTCCAGGCCGGAGATGCCCTCGGCCGCCGCCGCTTCCAGAACGCGGCCCGCCTGGGTCGGCACGACGCCGCGCGGCTGCCGTTCCAGCAGGGCGACGCCGGTCTCCCGCTCCAGCCGCTTGACGTGCTGGCTCACCGCCGACTGCGTACATCCGAGATCCCGGGCCACCGAGCTGAGGCTCCCGGCCCTGCACACAGCGACGAACACACGCAGGTCGTCGAGGGTCACAACACCAAGCTAACACTTGGGGGTAGCAACAAAAGCCAAGGATTGACTGTGCTCAGGCGCGTGCACGACGATTTCCGCAGGGCCCAGGGCGGCAACCCGCTCCGCCCCTCCACCGGTGGAGGGACGGAGCGGGTGCCGACCCGCCGCGCCCCGAAACGTCGGAAGGACGCCGACCTTGCAGACCTCCACAGCACAAGCCACCGCACTCCTGAGGGAGTTGGGCGCCGAAGCCATTCCGCACCCCGGCGGCACCCTCCTCGCCCACCTCGACCGCGTACGCGCCCGACTGGCCGCCTGGGGCGCCCGCCCCGCCCTCCAGCTCGCCGGCCTCTGCCACGCCTTTTACGGCACCGACGGGTTCCCGGCGGCCCTGCTGCCCCTCGCCCGCCGCGCCGAGCTCGTCGAGATCATCGGCACGGAAGCCGAAGCGATCGTCTACGCCTACGCGAGCTGCGACCGCAAGGCCACGTACCCGCACTTCGCGGCCCCCGCCTCCGCCCTCCACGACCGCTTCACCGGCGACGCCCGCACCCCGCCCCCGCAGTTGCGCCGGGACTTCGCGGAACTCTCCGCCGCCAACGAACTCGACCTCGCCCGCCGCGATCCCGCGTTCCGCGACCGGCACGGCCCCGGTCTCCTCGCCCTCTTCGCCCGCTTCCGCCCGTGGCTGAGCGACCCTGCCTGGGACGACTGCCTCGCGGTCCTGAGGAACCGGCCGGGCGCCGCACGTCAGGAGTGACCCTCCCCGGCGGCCGCAGGCAGTCCAGGACAAGGGCCGTCAGACGCCGAGTCCCGGCCGGTGTACGGCCCTTGACTTCACAAGACCCCCGCGCGACATTCCGGTCCCCTTGTCCTCGTCGGACCGGAAGGGTCACCCATGTCCGCTACGTATGCCATGTCCGCCACCTCCAAGAGCCCGCCCGGGCGCACGCCCTCCCGTAGACAGGTGCTCGGCGCCGTCGCGGGCACCGGGGTCGCCCTCGCCGCCGGGGCGCACGGCGCCACCGCCGCCGACCTCCCCCTCCTCGGCACCTACGACGTCGTCGTCATCGGCTCCGGGGCCGCGGGCATGACCGCCGCGCTCACGGCCGCCAAGCGGGGGCTGAGCTGCGTGGTCGTGGAGAAGGCGCCGACCTTCGGGGGGTCGGCGGCCCGTTCGGGTGCCGGGATCTGGATACCGAACAATCCCGTCATCCTGGCCGCCGGCGTCCCCGACACCCCCGCCAAGGCCGCCGCCTACCTCGCCGCCGTCGTCGGCGCGGACGTGCCCGCCGCCCGGCAGCAGGCCTTCCTCGCCCACGGGCCCGCCATGATCTCCTTCGTCATGGCCAACAGCCCCCTGCGCTTCCGCTGGATGGAGGGGTACAGCGACTACTACCCCGAGCTGCCCGGCGGCCTCCCCAACGGCCGCTCCATCGAGCCCGACCAGCTCGACGGCACCGTCCTCGGCGCCGAACTCGCCCACCTCAACCCGCCGTACATGCAGGTCCCGGCCGGCATGGTGGTCTTCAGCGCCGACTACAAGTGGCTCGCCCTGTCCGCGGTGAGCGCCAAGGGTCTCGCCGTCGCCACCGAGTGCCTGGCCCGGGGGACCAAGGCGGCCCTGCTGGGACAGAAGCCGCTCACCATGGGGCAGTCGCTGGCCGCGGGGCTGCGGGCGGGGCTGGCGGCGGCCCAGGTTCCGGTGTGGCTCAACACCCCGCTGACCGATCTCCTCCTCGAAAACGGGTCCGTCACCGGAGCCGTCGTCACCCCGGACGGCGCCGCCACCGGGCTCGTCCGCGCCCGGCGCGGGGTTGTCGTCGGCTCCGGCGGGTTCGAGCACAACGCCGCCATGCGCGCGCAGTACCAGCGGCAGCCCATCGGGACGGACTGGACCGTGGGCGCGAAGGAGAACACGGGGGACGGGATCCGGGCGGGGGAGCGGGCGGGCGGCGCCCTCGACCTGATGGACGACGCCTGGTGGGGGCCCGCCATCCCGCTGCCCGGCCAGCCCTACTTCTGCCTCGCCGAACGCACCCTTCCCGGCGGCATCCTCGTCAACGCCGCCGGCGCCCGCTTCGTCAACGAGGCCGGCCCCTACAGCGACGTCGTCCACACCATGTACGACCGCAACCCCACCGACCCGGACATCCCGGCCTGGCTCATCACCGACCAGAACTACCGCAACCGCTACCTCTTCAAGGACGTCGCCCCGACCCTGACCTTCCCCGACGACTGGTACAGCTCGGGGGCCGCCCACAAGGCCTGGACCCTGGACGCGCTCGCCTCGTCGATCGGCCTCCCGGCCGCCGCCCTGCGTGCCACCGTCGACCGCTTCAACTCCCTTGCCCGCAGCGGCAAGGACACCGACTTCCGGCGCGGCGACAGCGCGTACGACCACTACTACACAGACCCGTCCGTCCTCCCCAACTCCTGCCTCGCCCCGCTCTGGCTGCCCCCTTACTACGCCTTCCGGATCGTCCCCGGCGACCTCGGCACGAAGGGCGGCCTGCGCACGGACGCCCGGGCACGGGTGCTGCGCGCCGACGGCTCGGTCGTCCCCGGTCTGTACGCCGCCGGGAACGCCAGCGCCGCCGTGATGGGGCACAGTTACGCCGGCGCCGGCTCGACGATCGGCCCGGCGATGACGTTCGGATACATCGCGGCGCTGGACCTCGCGGGGGTGCTCTAGGAAAGGGGGAGCCCGAGCTCGGCCAGGTACGCCGTCACCCGCCCGGGCCCGCACCCCAGGTCAGCCACCGGCCGACGGCCCTCGCCCCCGCTCCCGCCGACGAGTTCGGCGTACGCGCCGAGGATCGCCCGCTCCAGCGGCTTGGCAGCGAGCTCGCCGCTGAAGCGGTCGGCGTAGTCGTCGGCGATGGTGTCGTAGAAGGTCCGGATGCCGGTGAGGAAGTCGGTGTCGGTCGTCATGGCCGGTGACCGTAGCGGGACCCACTGACAGAGCCACTGAACCCCACAGCGAGGACAAGACCATCAAGCCGATCCCGGGACCATCGCCCGCAGCAGGGCGGTGGCCGCGGCCGCGCCCAGCACCACCACCACGAAGGGCGCCCGCCGCCACGCCAGTACGCCGCCGACCAGTACCCCGGCCGGCCGCGCCCACCCCGCGAACCCTCCGCCCTCGGTCAGTGCCCCCGTCGCCAGCAGCGCGACGAGCAGCACGACGGCGCCCGCCGACAGCAGCTCCTGCACCCGCGCCGAAAGCACGACCCGCCCGTGCAGCACCGGCCCGACCAGCCGGAAGGCGTACGTCCCCACGGCCAGCGCGAGGATCACGGCGACGCCGGCGCTCATACGGAGGCCTCCTTACGGCCGTAGAGGAAGAGCCCCGTCAGTGCCAGCAGCACAGGCACACCCGCCGGGACGGCCGGGGTCACTGCCAGTGCCACGGCCGCGCCGAGTGCCGCCGAGCGTCGTACGCCCGCCTTCTCGCGCAGGGTGGGCAGGACCAGGGCGGCCAGTACGGCGGGGAAGGCCGCGTCCAGGCCGTACCGGTCGGTGTCGCCCAGTGCGCTCCCGGCGAGCGCCCCTACCAGCACGCCCGCGTTCCATACGGCGAACAGGCCGAGCCCGGAGATCCAGAACGCCGCCCGTCGCCGTGCCGGGTCCGCCTGGGCGAGCGCGAAGGCAACGGTCTCGTCGGTCACGAGGTGCGCCCCGACGAGGCGGGCGAGCCGGCCCCGGCCGATGACGTCCGCGACGGTGAGGCTGAAAGCCACCGTGCGGGTGTTGAGCAGCAGGCCGGTGGCAGCCGCGGCGAGGGGACCGCCCCCGGCCAGCAGCACACCGACCGCGCTGAACTGCGCCGAGCCCGCGTACACGACCAGCGACATCACCACCGGCACCCACACCGGCAGCCCGCCGGCCACGGCGATCGCGCCGAAGGAGACCCCGACGACACCCCCGGCAAGACAGACGAGCGCGACGTCCCGGAGCAGTTCGGGGTCATGGACATAAGCTGTTGTTCGCTGCACCGAACGCATGTTTTTTATATTGGACAACAAGGTCCATGTTCGTCAAGGCGAACGATCGTACTTCTGGAGCGAACGCCATGTCCGATGCCCCCACCCCGGCCCCGGCTCCCACTCCGACCCCGGCCTCGCCCCCGCCGCGGCTCCCGCTGGACTGGATCGCCGCCTCCCTGCGGCGCGAACGCACCCGCACCGGGCTGAGCCTGTCCGAGCTGGCCAAGCGGGCCGGGATCGCGAAGTCCACCCTGTCGCAGCTGGAGGCGGCCGGCGGGAATCCGAGCATGGAGACGATCTGGGCGCTGGCGGTGGCGCTGGGGGTGCCGTTCAGTGCGCTGGTGGAGCCGCCCGCCCCGGCGGTGCAGGTGATCCGCGCGGGCGAGGGGCCCACCGTCCATTCCGAGCAGTCCAGCTACACGGCGACGCTGCTCTCGGCGAGCCCGCCGGGGGCTCGGCGTGACATCTACTGCGTCTGGCTGGAACCCGGCACCGTACGGGACTCGGATCCGCACATCCCGGGCACGGTGGAGCACATCGTCGTCAGTGCCGGGAGGGTGAAGGCGGGGCCACGGGGGGAGGAGGTCGAGCTGGGGCCCGGTGACTACATGGCCTACCGCGGGGACGTGCCGCACGCGTACGAGGCACTGGAACCGGGGACGACCTTCACGCTCGTCATGCAGCACGTATAGGCGCGGGGCAAAGGCAGGAGCCCCGTCGCCGGATGGCGCGGGGCTCCTTGGGTACTGCTATCCAGTCCGAATCAAAGCTTTGGGCTCGATGAGCCTAAGGCTTAGAGCGGGGTGACGTTCTCCGCCTGCGGACCCTTCGGGCCCTGGGTCACGTCGAAGGAGACGTTCTGGTTCTCCTCGAGCGAACGGAAACCGTTGGCGTTGATCGCGGAGTAGTGGACGAAGACGTCGGGGCCTCCGCCTTCCTGGGCGATGAAGCCAAAGCCCTTTTCGGCGTTGAACCACTTCACGGTTCCGGTAGCCATAAGCCCTCCTTGGGCCCAAAGGGTCGCCCTGCTCCAGAACCCTGCAAGTGTGAAAACTGTGCTGCACAACTGCATACGTCTGAAAACGACTAGAGCCCGCGGTCACATGCTCCGCAGGCTCTGTACTGCAAGGGAAACCAAACTGCAACTTGCGGCGAGCCTAGCATGCGGGCAGCCGAAAGCAATAGAGGTCAAGATCATGTCACTCGGACGTTTGAATCCGATCGTGTGAGGTGGACGGTGGGGGTGGCTGGGACTGACTGGGGGCGGCCGGGAGTGGCCGGAAGTGACCGGGAGCGGCCGGAAGTGATGGGCGGCGGCGGCAGGTGGCGGCCAGGGAGGCGGCCGGGCCGACGGCCGGGGGTGACCGCTGTGCGGCGGACCCCAGGGTCTAGTCTCGCGATGTGGACAATTCTCGCACCCGGCCGCGTGTCGGCCACATCCAGTTCCTGAACTGCCTGCCCCTGTACTGGGGACTCGCGAGAACGGGAACACTCCTCGACTTCGAGCTGACGAAGGACACCCCGGAGAAGCTCAGCGAGAGGCTGGTGCAGGGGGACCTCGACATCGGACCCATCACCCTGGTCGAGTTCCTCAAGAACGCGGACGACCTGGTGGCCTTCCCCGACATCGCCGTCGGCTGCGACGGCCCGGTGATGTCCTGCGTGATCGTCTCGCAGGTGCCGCTGGACCAGCTGGACGGCCGCCGGGTCGCCCTCGGCTCGACCTCGCGTACGTCGGTCCGGCTGGCCCAGCTGCTCCTGGCCGATCGTTTCGGCGTCCAGCCGGACTACTACACCTGCCCGCCCGACCTCAGCCTGATGATGCAGGAGGCGGAGGCCGCGGTGCTCATCGGCGACGCGGCGCTCCGGGCCAACCTGCTGGACGGCCCCCGCTACGGCCTCGCCGTGCACGACCTGGGCGCGCTGTGGAAGGAGTGGACGGGTCTGCCGTTCGTCTTCGCAATCTGGGCGGCCCGGCGCGACTACCTGGAGCGTGAGCCGGTCATCACACGCCAGGTGCACGAGGCGTTCCTCGCCTCCCGCAACCTCTCCCTGGAGGAGGTCGGCAAGGTCGCCGAGCAGGCGTCCCGCTGGGAGGCCTTCGACGAGGAAACCCTGGAGAAGTACTTCACCACGCTCGACTTCCGCTTCGGCGGGCCACAGCTGGCGGCTGTGACGGAGTTCGCCCGCCGGGTCGGCCCGACGACGGGATTCCCGGCGGACGTGAAGGTGGATCTGCTCCAGCCGTAAGGGCGGAGACTGTTCCGCACTGATCTGCTGACGTATGTGCTGACGTGTCCTACAGGGGAGAGGGGGACGTCATGCAGCCGCTCGCAGCCGACGAGCCCACCCCCGTCGGGCCCTACCGCCTGCTCGGCCGGCTCGGCTCCGGGGGGATGGGCCGCGTCTACCTGGGGCGCAGCGTCGGCGGGCGTACGGTCGCGGTCAAGATCGTGCACCCGCACCCGCACCTCGCGCTCGACGAGGAGTTCCGCGCTCTCCCCCACTGTCGGCTGCGCTCGAGCGGGGGGACCCCCATCGGCGCGAGGTCGAGGCCGCGCGGCGGGTGGGCGGCGCCTGGACGGCACCGGTCCTGGACGCGGACCCCGGGGCGCCGGTCCCGTGGGTGGCGACGGCGTACGCGGCGGGCCCGTCCCTGAGTGCGGCGGTGGCGGACGGCGGCCCGCTGCCCGCGCACTCCGTACGCGCCTGTGTGCCCGCCCGCGTATCCGGTCGTAACGGAGCGAAGTGCCCGTCGTCTTCGGCCGCTTGGGCCTGGCCGATCGTGCGGTCATGGCCTCGTCACTCCCCACCGCCCCGGCTGTCACTACTGTGTCGGCGAGAGCGAATGCCACCATCACGCCGGGCACGCACCTTAGAGCGCGGCACATCGCATCACCACGGGGAAGGACGGGGAGCGCCCGCCATGGAGACACTGCAGCCTGACGATCCGCGGGAGTTGGGCAGCTACCGGCTGTTGCGCAGGCTCGGCGCCGGTGGCATGGGGCGTGTCTACCTCGCCCGTTCGCCCGGCGGCCGGACCGTCGCCGTGAAGGTCGTACGGCCCGATCTCGCCGCGGACGCCGACTTCCGCGGCCGGTTCCGGCACGAGGTCGAGATCGCCCGCGCGGTCTCCGGCCGCTACACCGCGCCCGTCGTGGACGCCGCCCCGGACGCACCACTGCCGTGGCTGGCGACGTCGTACGTGCTCGGCCCGGACCTCACGGACGTGGTCGCCGCGCACGGCGCACTGCCCGAGAGGACCGTGCACGCGCTGGCCGCCGGCCTCGCCGCCGCGCTCCAGGAGATCCACGCGGCCGGCCTGATCCACCGTGACCTGAAGCCGTCGAACGTCCTGCTGGCCGCCGACGGCCCGCGCGTCATCGACTTCGGCATAGCTCGGGCGGTGGACGGAAACCGTATGACACAGACGGGAGTTGTGGTCGGCTCGCCCGGCTACATGCCGCCGGAGCAGGCGCTGGGCAAGGATGTCGGCCCGGCCGGCGACGTGTTCTCCCTCGGCGCCGTCCTCGCCTTCGCGGCGACGGGCCGGGGCGCCTTCGGGGACGGCACCGCCTCGCACGCGGCGATGCTCTACCAGGTCGTGCACGGCGAGGCGGACCTGACGGGCGTACCGCAGTCCCTGATCGGGCTCGTCCGCGCCTGCCTGCTGAAGGACCCGGCCGCCCGGCCCGCCCCCGCGGAGATCGTCGCGGCGCTGGCGCCACAGGGCGTCGAGACGGTACTCAGCGACTGGCTCCCGTCGGCGGTGGCGTCGACCATCGCCACGCACGCGGCGGGGATCCTGGACCTGGAGGCACCGGACGCCCCGGCCGCGGGTGCCTTCGGGCCGGCGCCGGCGGTGGCGGTGGTGGACGGGGCGGGGCCGGCACCGGGCACCCCCGCGCCCGGCTACGGCTATCCGCCCGCCCCCGGATCCCCCGGTTACGGCGGCACCCCGCCCGGCGGGACGCCCGGCCCCGGCTACGGGACCCCGCCCTCCGCGTACGGCGGCACCCCGCCCGGCGGGACGCCCGGCCCCGGCTACGGCACCCCGCCCTCCGCGTACGGCGGCTCCCCGGCTCCGGCGTACGGCGGCTCCCCGGCCCCGGCGTACGGCACTTCCGTCCCCGGCGCCGTCCAGCTCGGCGCCGATGGCGCGACGCCCCCCGCCCCCTCCCGCCGCCGCGCCCTCGGCCTCGCGGCCGGCGGTGCGGTGGCCGTCGCGGCGGTCGGCGGAGGCGTGGCGTGGTGGCTCGGGAAGGACAGCGGCACATCCGCGTCGGCGACGGGCGGCGGCGCCAAGGGCGGTACGGCGGAGCCCGTCGAGGAGAACTTCACCACCCCGCCGGCCGGGGTGGCCCCGCAGCCGCTCTGGCACACGTCGGTCGCGGAGGACAGCACCAGCTCGAACGTACCCCTCCTCACCTACGACGGCCTGCTCCTCGTCAGCGGCGACCCGCTCGTGGCGTACGACGTGAAGACCGGCAAGGCCCGCTGGTCCAAGAAGGACGTCTGCCGCGCCGGAGCCCAACTCCTCTTCCACGACGGCAAGGTGTTCCTCTCCGACGGCGACTTCGACGGCGTGCTCACCGCCCGTGACGTGAAGACCGGCGACGAGGTCTGGCGCAGCCGCCTGGGCAAGGAGCTCGAGGTCCAGGACACGATCGCCGTCGACGCCAAGAACGTGTACGTCACGCTGTCCGACTACAGCGAGTCCAAGAGCGCCACGGAGTACCGCACGGCCGTCGCCGCGATCAGCCACAGCACCGGCAAGAAGGTGTGGCTGCAGAAGCGTGACTGGGGCACCGACGACTACGACGTCGAGGGCACCGTCTCCGGCAAGTACCTCGTCTACGCCGACTCCAAGTACAACCTCACCGTGCGCGACACCGCCACCGGCGCCCAGCTGTGGACCAAGAAGGTTGGGGACGACTGGAGCTGGCAGCCCACGGTCGCGAACGGCCTGGTCTTCCTGCCGGGCGAGAAGCTGACGGCCCTCGACGCGGACACCGGCAAGACACGGTGGACGCTCTCCCCCAACGGCCGCCGCGGCTTCCACAACCCCACCGTCATCGACGGTGTGCTCTACACCAGCGACTACGACCGCGGCGTCTGGGCCGTGAACGTCAGGACCGGCAAGCGGATCTGGCTCTGCGAGGAGCAGGACCGCGGGGCGCCGGAGTCGTATCTGAAGGCCGGGACGACGCTGTACTGCGCCACCGGGGCCCTGGCCGGCGGCGTGGTCGCCCTGGAGGCCAAGACCGGCAAGCTGCGCTGGACGTGGACCGACAACGGGGACGCCGGCGACTCCTGGCAGATCGCCCTCTCCGGCAACCGGCTGATGGTGACGAACGGGCCGGAGATATACGGGTTGCCGGCCGTCTGACACCCGGGCAGCAGGGCAACAGGGCAGCAAAGCACGACCGCGGAGACTGCGACTGGTCTCCGCCGGCTGAAGTAACGAACGTGGCCACAGGGGCCGACGGGGAGGATGACCACCATGCGGATGCTGGTCACGCTCGTGCACGAAGGCGGTGCGCCGCAGGACGTCGTCGTCACCGCGGACGCCACGGCCACGGCCGGCGATGTCGCGGAAGTGCTGGGGACGGCCGTAGGACGTGCCGCCCCTCCGCCGGGCGGCACGCCGGGGAACGTCGTACCCATGCGCGGCACGCCGGCCCCGCCGCCCGGCTACGGGACGGCCGTGACCGGGGCGCTGTCCCTGGGCCACATGACGATCACGCTCGGCGGCCCGGACGGGCCGACGACCACCCCGCCGTTCCTCGTCGACATCAGCGAACAGGGGCGGCCCGCGGTGTACGCGCGCCTCGTGGGCCCGTACGAGATCATCGGCCTGGAGGCCCCCGACGGCGAGCGCAGCGCACTGCTCCACGAGGCGCTGCTCGACGAGCTGCTGCCGACCTGGCGCGACGACGTCGCCGCGGTGGGGTGAGCCGGGATGAGCACCACCCTGCTGGTCCTCACCGCCGCCCTGTGGGGTGCGGCGACGGGGACGCTCCTGCCCCGGGCCGCGCATCGTTTCTCCGTACCGTCGGGGGAGGCGTGGCGTCAGGAGTGCCCCGGCGGGCATTCCATCCGGGGGTGGGTGGGGTGGGCGCGGTGCGGTGAGTGTGCGCGCGAGGGGTCCTCGTACGGCCCCAGCACTTTCCTCCTCTCCCTCTCCACCGCCCTCGTCTGCGCCGCCCTCGCCGCCGCCACCGGTACCCGGCCCGAACTCGTCGTCTGGCTGCTGCTCGCGCCCGTGGGCGTGCTGCTGGCGGTCGTCGACTTCCGGGTGCAGCGGCTGCCCGACGTCCTGACCCTCCCGCTCGCGGCCGCCGCTCTCGCCCTGCTCGGCCTCGCCGCCCTCGCGCCCGAACACGCCGGCGACTGGCTCACCGCGCTGTACGGCGCCCTGGCCCTCGGCGGCGGCTACTTCGTGCTGTTCCTCATCAACCCGAGCGGCATGGGCTTCGGCGACGTGAAGCTGGCCCTCGGCACGGGCGCCGTCCTTGGCTGGTACGGCTGGCCGACGGTGCTGCTCGGCACCTTCGCCGGGTTCCTGTTCGGTGCCGTGTACGGCGGTGTCCTCGTCGTCGCGCGGGGCGCCGGGCGCAAGACATCCATCGCGTTCGGGCCGTTCCTGATCGCGGGGGCGTTCGTGGGGCTGCTGATCGGCGCGTACACGGCCTGAACACGTACACGGCCTGAAGGAGGCGTGGCAAAACGGCTGGCGTAGGCTGGTTCGGTCCGTCCACACCCCTTGACGAAAGGGACGCTCCGGTGACCGAGAAGGCCGAGCTCACGTCTTTTGATGTCACAGCCGTGCTTGACCGCGCGGCGGCGGGCGGACGCATCACGCCAGAGGAGGCGCTCGTCCTCTACCGCGACGCCCCGCTGCACGCGCTGGGCGCCGCCGCCGACGCCGTGCGCCGCCGCAGGTACGCCGGCACCGAGCACATCGCGACGTACATCATCGAGCGCAACATCAACTACACGAACGTGTGCGTCACGGCGTGCAAGTTCTGCGCCTTCTACGCGGCCCCCAAGGACACCGCCAAGGGCTGGACCCGCGACCTCGACGACATCCTGCGCCGCTGTGCCGAGACCGTCGAACTGGGCGGCACCCAGATCATGTTCCAGGGCGGCCACCACCCGGACTACGGCGTGGAGTACTACGAGAAGCACTTCGCCGCCATCAAGCAGGAGTTCCCGCAGCTCGTCATCCACAGCCTGGGGGCGAGCGAGGTCGAGCACATGGCCCGGATCTCGAAGGTGTCGGTCGAGGAGGCCATCACCCGGATCCATGCGGCGGGCCTCGACTCCTTCGCCGGCGCCGGCGCCGAGCTGCTTCCCGAGCGGCCGCGCAAGGCCATCGCCCCGCTGAAGGAGAGCGGCGAGCGCTGGCTGGAGATCATGGAGACCGCGCACCGGCTGGGCGTCGAGTCCACGTCGACCATGCTGATGGGCACCGGCGAGACCAACGCCGAGCGCATCGAGCACCTGCGGATGATCCGTGACGTCCAGGACCGTACGGGCGGCTTCCGCGCCTTCATCCCGTACACCTACCAGCCCGAGAACAACCACCTGAAGGGCCGCACGCAGGCCACGCTCTTCGAGTACCTGCGGATGATCGCCATCGCGCGGCTGTTCATGGACAACGTCGCCCACATCCAGGGCTCGTGGCTGACCACCGGCAAGGAGGTCGGCCAACTGTCGCTGCACTACGGCGCCGACGACCTCGGCTCGATCATGCTGGAGGAGAACGTCGTCTCCTCCGCCGGCGCCAAGCACCGCTCCAACCGCCTCGAGATCATCGACCTGATCCGGAAGGCGGGGCGGGTCCCGGCCCAGCGGACCACGACGTACGAGCACATCGTCGTGCACGACGACCCGGCGAACGACCCCGTCGACGAGCGCGTCATGTCGCACATCTCGTCCACGGCGATCGAGGGCGGGACGGCGCATCCGGAGCTGAAGCTGCTCGCCTCCAACTGACGTAGACGTCAGACGTGTTGACGATTCACGCCGCCGATCTCCTGGTCACGGGGGACCGGCGGCCTTCCCTGCCGGGCGGCGCGGTACTCGTCGACGGGCGGGCGATCGCGGCCGTCGGCCCGTACGAGGAGCTGGCGGCCGCGCATCCGACGGCCCGGGTCCGGCGCTGGCCGGGGCTGCTCACGCCGGGACTGCTGAACCCGTACGGGCCCGAACTGCTGGAACACGCCTACCATCCCGACCCACGCGAGGCCGACGAGCTGGGCACCGAGCCGCTCACCGGCGAGGCTCTTGCCGCGCTCGCCATGACCGACGCCCGCTGGGGCGCGAGCGCGCGGCGCGGGGTGCAGCGGATGCTGGCGCACGGGACCGTCGCTGTGGCGGGGGAGTTGGGGCGGCCCGCGGTGCTGGACGCGGTGCGCCGGGCGGGGATGGCCACCGAGCCGCGCCTCGCACCTCCCGCCGGCCCGCCGTCCCTGGACCCGTTGGCCTCCGCCAGAAGTCTGGCGGAGGCGGTCATACGGCCGCTTCCGTCCGCCGGTGTCGCGACGTCAGCCGGTGTCGCGACGTCAGCCGGTGTCGCGACGTTCGCCGGTGTCGCGACGTTCGCCGTCTTCGATGTCCCGGACGAGGCGACGCTCCTCGAGCGCGGAGCCGCGACCTGTGTGGCCACGGTCGTCGCGGGACGTCTGGTGCACCGGCGCCGGTGACGCCGGTCAGCCCGAGAACGCCTCCGCGAACGCCCCCGAACTCTGCTCCACCCCACTGCAGTTGGTCGCCGCGTCGTCCTGTGACGCCTCGCCGTCCTCGCACTGCTGGTCGCGGAAGGTGGACCACATGGACACCCAGGCGATCTCGTTCTCCTCGGCGAACGTCCGCACCTCGGCCGCGTCCGAGAGTGAGAAGGTCTCGTTGTCGATGTCGTTCTCGCCGATCATCGAGGTGAGGGCCATGCCCCGCCAGGCGGCCGCGTCAGACAGCCCGAAGACGTCCTTCAGCTGGGTGTGGGTGGCCTTGGCCGAGGTGAGCGCGTAGTCGCCCATGTCGGCTGTGTACGACTCCCCGTAGTTCATCGTCATGACGTTCACGACGGACACCTGGACGTCGTACTTGTTGGCGGACTCCAGCAGCGCCACGCCGTCGGAGTCGAGGCCGCTGGGCATGACCGGGAGGGTGAAGGAGACCTTGAGGTCGGGACGGTCCTTCTGCAGCTGGGCGATCGCCTCGGAGCGCAGGGCGACCGAGTCGGAGTCGGTCAGCTGGGTGCCCTCGATGTCGAAGTCGGCCTGGGTCGCCCCCGCCGCGTCCAGCGCCTTGCCGTAGGCGTCCGCCAGCTCCGAGGCGCTGTCACAGACCGACGCCAGCTCCTTGCCGGAGGCCCCGCCGAAGGAGACGCGCACACTGGCGCCGGACTCCGTCAGCTGCGAGATCCGGGACTTCACGGCGGAGTCACCGATGGCCTCGGTGCCGTTCCACTTCGGCGTACAGCTGCTGCCGTCCGAGATCACGAAGGCCAGGTTGTACGTCGTCGGCGAGCCGGCGGAGTCGTTGTCGTTCGCCTCCGTGGCGCTGACGTACGGCTCGTACGACGTACTCGGCGAGGCGCTCTCCGAGGCGCTCTCCGAGGGGGAGGCGCTGGTCTGTTCAGGGGTCGCGGGTGCCGCGTCCGACGTGCCGTCGGACCCCGCGGAGCACCCTGCCGTGGCCAGGGCAAACAGGCAGGTCAGCCCGGCCGCCGGCCTCAGGAAACTCCTCATTGCGTATGTACCCGCTCTCGTGATTTCTGTCTCAGGATGGAAACAAAACGCGATTACCGAGTGGAAATGTCTCACACCAGGCTGTGGCTGTTCATGGATAGGAGGTGCATAGCGACTTCATGGCGAAATCGGGACGAGCCGGGCGAATCGCCTGATCAAAAGGGGCATTCTATCTGCCCCGCCCGGTGTTGGATCGCGCAGACATTTCGCGGTTCTCTTAGGGAAAAGACAGGTTGGCGTGTTCCTCATAGCTGTCTCACAAGCAAGACAGAGAGGTCGGCACATAAAGCCTCCCTAATATCGGTGGAATGCATTCAGAGACTGCCATCGAAAGTCGTGGCGCCGACCGTGGTCGCCGTCGCAAACGCGGCAACGCCTCCGCCGAGGGGCCCGTGTTCGTTGACAGCTCAGGACGCAGATCAAAGCTGCTGCGTCGGATCGGCCTCCTCCTCGGCGTCGTCTGTCTCGCGTATGCGGGTGTGCTCGGCGCCGCCTTCATGGGCTGGGGCACCTCACTGAACCCGTCCTCGCTGCTGCCGTTCGGCGGCGACGGGCAGAGCGGCCAGGGCCCCGGCGGCCTGCAGCCCAACGGCGGTGTCGCCGACCAGATCGGCCGGCCCAGCGGCATACCGACGGTGCCGACCTCGGGCGCCGCCACCCCGGCCTCCTCCGCGTCCGCCGTCGCGGCCGCCAACTGACCGGAACGCAGCCACCCTCATGACGACGACTCCCTCTCGCGGCCGACGGCGCGCCCCCTCCCGCATCGAGCGGGCGGCGGGCAGGGCCGCGGCGTTGCAGAAACCGCGTGTCATCCTCGCTCTGTTGCTCCTGCTGGCCCTGACCTGCGTGATGCTGCTCGACGGCTACCTGCGCGCCGAGGTCGGCGGTGACGAGCGGGTGCGCGACGGCGCCAGCTCGAGCAAGGTCCCCGACAAGGTCCTCAACGGCGGCCCGATCCTCACCTTCCAGGGCGGGCAGGCCACGAATGTTTCCGTGCCGGACAAGACGATCGCCCTCACCTTCGACGACGGCCCGAACCCCACCTGGACCCCCCAGGTCCTGAAGATCCTCCAGGAGAACGACGTGCCCGGCACGTTCTTCCTGGTCGGCTCGATGGTCTCGCGCTATCCGAGCATCGTGAAGACGTTGGTCGAGCAGGGCAACGAGGTCGGCATCCATACCTTCACGCATGTCGACCTTTCGTACCAGAGCAGCGCCCGCGTCAACCGCGAAATGGAGCAGACGCAGCTCGCGCTGGCAGGCGCGGCCGGCATCACGACCACGCTGTTCCGTGCGCCGTACTCGTCCGAGACGGACGCCATCGACAACTACAGCTGGCCTGTCTACAAGAAGCTCGGCGAGGACGGCTACACCAGTGTCTTCGTCGACACCGACAGCGACGACTGGAAGAAGCCGGGCGTCTCGAAGATCATCAAGTGGGCCACGCCGAGCGGCACCGACGGTGCGTCGGTCCTCTTCCATGACGCGGGTGGCGAGCGCTCACAGACGATCAAGGCGCTGCCGCAGTACATCAAGAAGATGAAGGCGAAGGGCTACACCTTCACCACCATCAGCGGCGTCATGCAGAAGGACAACGCCGCGGGCCGTGCCGCGCGGACCGGCACGGGGACGGACACGGGGGCAGGCGCGGGGACAGGCGCGGGCACCAGCCGGCAGGAGGCGGCCGGCGGAGTCGCGGAGGCCGGCGTGACCGGTGAGCAGCCCGGCGGGACCCTGCCGAACGGCAACGGCGGCACCACCAGCACCATCTCGCGTCTCCAGGCCGCCCACCGGGAGGCCACCGGCGCCACCCTCTACGAGGGCAAGGCCCTGATCGCGGCGGTCGCCGTCGCCGAGTGGACGGTGCCCGTGCTCGCGGTCGGACTCATGGTCGTGGGCATCGCCGTCATGAGCCGCTTCGGGATGATGCTGATCCTCGCCCGCCGCCACTACAGACAGCGCAACAAACGCCGCTTCAGCTGGGGGCCGACCGTCACCCGGCCGGTGAGCGTGATCGTGCCGGCGTACAACGAGAAGGAGTGCATCGCCAACACGCTCAAGTCGCTGGCGCAGAGCACCCACCCGATCGAGGTCATCGTCGTCGACGACGGCTCGACGGACGGCACGTCCGAGATCGCGCGCAGTGCGGCCGAGTCGCTCGGCATGACGAACGTCCGGGTCATCCGCCAGGAGAACGCGGGCAAGCCGGCCGCCCTCAACAACGGTGTGCGCAGCGCCAGTTACGACATCGTCGTGATGATGGACGGCGATACCGTCTTCGAGCCGGACGCCGTGCACCAGCTCGTGCAGCCCTTCGCCGACCCCGAGGTCGGCGCGGTCGCCGGCAACGCCAAGGTCGGCAACCGCGACACGATCATCGGCGCCTGGCAGCACATCGAGTACGTGATGGGCTTCAACCTCGACCGCCGCATGTACGACCTGCTGCGCTGCATGCCCACCATCCCCGGTGCGATCGGCGCGTTCCGCCGGGACGCCGTGCTCGAGGTCGGTGGCATGAGCGAGGACACCCTCGCCGAGGACACCGACATCACCATCGCCATGCACCGCGGGGGCTGGCGGGTCGTGTACCAGGAGCACGCCAAGGCCTGGACGGAGGCGCCCGGTTCGCTCAAGCAGCTGTGGTCCCAGCGCTACCGTTGGTCGTACGGCACCATGCAGGCGCTGTGGAAGCACCGCAAGTCCCTGACGGACAAGGGCCCGTCGGGCCGCTTCGGCCGGGTGGGCATGCCCCTGGTGGTCATCTTCCAGATCATCACGCCGGTCTTCGCTCCGCTCATCGACGTGTTCACCGTCTACTCGATGATCTTCGTCGACTTCCAGGCGGCCTTGCTGGCGTGGCTGGCGGTGCTGGCGATCCAGCTGGCGTGCGCGGCGTACGCGTTCCGCCTCGACCGAGAGAAGTACCGGTACCTGCTGATGATGCCGCTGCAGCAGCTGGCCTACCGCCAGATGATGTACCTCGTCCTCATCCACTCCTGCATCACCGCCCTCACCGGCGGCCGCCTGCGCTGGCAGAAGCTCAAGCGCACCGGCGAGGTCGGCACCCCGGCGGGGGTGAACTGATGAGCTGGGAGGCGGAGCAGCAGCCGCACCAACAGGGCTATCCGCAGCAGGGGTACGGCTACGGGCAACAGCCGCAGCCGCAGCCCGTGTATGGGCAGGGGCAGGGGCAGGGGCAGGGCTACGGATACGGGTACGGCGGTCAGGATCAGCAGCAGTACGTGCAGCAGCCGTATCCCGCGCAGTACGCGGACCACGGGCAGCGGCCGGCGGCCGAAGCGACGGCGACGCTGCCTGCGGTGGAGCCGGAGCCGGAGCCGGAGCCGGAGCCAGAGCCGGAAGCTGAGGCTCCTGTCGTCGTGGAGGAGGTGCCCCCGCCGCCGCCCAAGCCGGCCGGGCGCGACCGCTACTTCGACACCCTCCGTGCCGTGGCCCTGATCCGCGTCGTCACGTACCACACCTTCGGCTGGGCCTGGGCCGGCATGGTCTTCCCCTCGATGGGGATCATGTTCGGCCTGGCCGGCACCCTGATGGCGAAGTCCCTGGAGCGCCCCGCGCTCAAGGTGGTGAAGAGCCGGCTGCGCCGACTCCTGCCGCCGTTCTGGTTCTGGGGCTTCTTCGTGGTCCTCGCGATGCTGATCCACGACTGGATGCCGGGCTGGGAGATCGTCTACTGGATCGTGCCGCTGGGCGACCCGCCGGGCAACGCCTGGGGCATGCAGGCCTGGGAGATCCTCTGGTACCTGCGGACGTACCTCTGGTTCGTCCTGCTCTCCCCGTTGATGCTGAAGGTGTTCCGGCTCGCCCCGGTGCCGGTCCTGCTGGCCTCGCTCGCCCCGATCGTCGTCTTCCAGCTCGTCTGGACGCCGCCGGACGGCCGCTTCGGCAGCGCCCTGTGGGACCTGGCGACGTACCTGTTCTGCTGGATCCTCGGCTTCGCGCACCGTGACGGCGTGCTCCAGCGGGTGCGGCCTGCCGCGGTCGTCGTGCTCTCGCTCGCCGCGATCGGCTTCGGCGGCTGGTACGCCTTCTCGCACCAGGCCGAGTTCGGCACCTACGACCTGGACGAGATCCCGCTCGCGCAGGCCTTCTGGTCGGCGGGGTTCGTGGCGCTGCTGATGTACTTCAAGGTCGACTTCGCCGGCCTCGCCCGCTTCCGGCGGCTGGACCGGATCGTGACGGTCTTCAACGCCCGCGCGGTGACGATCTACCTGTGGCACGAGATCGCACTGATCCTCGCCGTCCCGCTGATCGACCAGTTCTGGAACGTACCCGCGTTCGAGAAGTGGCTGCCGCTGGAGAGCCAGTGGTTCATGTTCGGCATCGGCTGGGTCCTGATCGCGGTGTTCGTGCTCCTGTGCGGGTGGGTCGAGGACGTCGCGGCGAAGAAAAAGCCTCGACTGCTGCCGTGACACGGCCGAGGTTGCTGCCATGACACGGCGGTTGGTGGGCCGGGCGACACGGCGGTCGGTGGGCCGGGCGCGGGTGCGTCCGGCCCGTACTGCCACAATGGGCGCGTGACCCGCGCATCCCTGGACAAGCAGCCGCACGAAGTCGCCTCGATGTTCGACAACGTGGCGGAACGGTACGACCTCACCAACGACGTGCTGTCCCTCGGCCAGGACCGGCGATGGCGCAAGGAGGTCGCGAAGGCGGTGGACGCCCGGCCCGCGCAAAAGGTCCTGGACCTGGCCGCCGGTACGGCGACCTCGTCCCTGCCCTTCGCCCGCACCGGCGCGTACGTCGTCCCCTGCGACTTCTCCCTCGGCATGCTCCAGGTCGGCAAGAAGCGCAGCGCCTGGCTGCCCTTCACGGCGGGCGACGCGACGAAGCTGCCCTTCAAGGACGACACCTTCGACGCCGTCACGATCTCCTTCGGGCTGCGCAACGTGCAGGAAACCGACGCCGCCCTGCGTGAGATGTACCGGGTGACCAAGCCCGGCGGCCGGGTCGTGATCTGCGAGTTCTCCCACCCGACCTGGGCGCCCTTCCGGACCGTCTACACCGAGTACCTGATGCGCGCCCTGCCGCCGGTCGCCCGCGCGGTCTCCTCCAACCCCGACGCGTACGTCTACCTCGCCGAGTCCATCCGCGCCTGGCCCGACCAGCCCGCACTGGCCGAGCGTCTGCGCAAGGCCGGCTGGTCGAAGGTGGCGTGGCGGAACCTGAGCGGCGGGATCGTCGCCCTGCACCGGGGCTTCAAGCAGGCCTGACAGCCGCCCTCGCCCTACCTGCTACATGGTCGCCTCGAAGGCGTCCCCCGGTTCGCCCAGCTCGCGCTGCAGCCCGCCCCCGGTGGGGTTCGGGATGCGCGGCTCGCGCACGCCCGCGCCTCCACCGCCCTCTCCCTCACCCAGGTCGAACCACACGGTGACGACCGCTCCGCGCGGCACCTCGACGCCGGGCGGAGGGTACTGGCGTACGACGTAGTCGACGACGGTGCGGTGGAATTCGGGCCGGTCGGGTGCGGCCAGCAGCACGCCGTGGGCCTCGGCGGCCTCGCGCGCGTCCACGGCCATCAGGCCGACGAACCTGGGCACACGCACTTCGGGCGTCTTGGGTGTTATGCGCACAGATGTCACCCCCAGCGGTACTGGAAGGGTAACCGCCCGGGGTGCCGTCCGGAAGCGTCAGGTGTCTTTCTGTAGCCGAGAGTTACTCTCTGCTACTGATCGCTTTTCGTTCACCGAGGTCGTCGCCGTCACAGGGCGAGCCGGTAGCAGTGCCCTTCCAGATTCGACGCCGGGACCGTGAACACCTCGGCGAGGTTCATGCCCAGCCGCTGCGTGACCGCGATCGACCGGGCGTTCTGAGCGAGGACCATCGCCACCACGCTCGGCACCCCCGCCGCACGCACCCGCTCCAGCGTCATCTGCGCGGCCGCGGTCGCATACCCCTTGCCCCAGTGCTCCCGTCCGAGCCGCCAGCCGATCTCGATCTCGCCCTTCGGCCCCCAGTCCTGTGGCCACGGCTGCGCACCCGTGAAACCGATGACCCGGTCGGACTCGTCCAGCATCGTCCACAGGCAGAAGCCGCGCTCGGCGTCGTGCCGACGCTGACGTGCCGTGAGCTCCTCGTAGACGTACAACTCCTTGGACCTGCCGCCGTGGAACTCCATGACGTCCGGGTCGTCGAAGACCCGGTGCCAGGCGACGGCGTCCTCATCGGTGGGGACGCGCAGCCGTACTACAGGCAGAGCTCGGTTCACGGGGGCAGCCCTTCAGCCGGGTGATCAATTCTGCTGAATAGACTGCCGATGTCCAGTGCCGGTCGGCACGTATATTTCGAACTTGGGGAGAACCCGCCGTGACCGAGCCCCTCTCCGACAACAGCGCCGATGTGATCGTCGTGGGCGCGGGGCCAGCCGGCTCCACCACCGCTTACCACCTGGCCCGCTCCGGCCTTGACGTACTCCTGCTGGAGAAGACCGAGTTCCCCCGCGAGAAGGTCTGCGGCGACGGGCTCACCCCTCGCGCCGTCAAGCAGCTCGTCGCGATGGGCATCGACATCTCCGAAGAGGCCGGCTGGCTCCGCAACAAGGGGCTCCGGATCATCGGCGGAGGCGTCCGCCTTCAGCTGGACTGGCCGGATCTCGCCTCCTTCCCCGACTACGGTCTCGTCCGCAAGCGCGACGACTTCGACGAGCAGCTGGCCCGTCAGGCCCAGAAGGCGGGCGCGCGCCTGTATGAGCGCTGCAACGTCTCCGGCCCGGTCGTCGACGACCGCACCGGCCGCATCACCGGTGTGACGGCCAAGCTCGGCGAGGAGAAGCGGGAAGTCACCTTCCGTGCCCCGCTGGTGGTGGCCGCCGACGGCAACTCCACCCGGCTGTCCTTGGCGATGGGCCTGCATCGCCGCGAGGACCGCCCCATGGGCGTCGCGGTGCGCACGTACTTCACCTCGCCGCGCCACGAGGACGACTACCTGGAGTCCTGGCTGGAGCTGTGGGACCGCCGCGGCCCGGGCGAGGACCGTCTGCTGCCCGGCTACGGCTGGATCTTCGGCATGGGCGATGGCACGTCCAACGTCGGCCTGGGCGTGCTCAACACCTCGGACTCCTTCAAGGAGCTCGACTGGCGTGAGGTCCTGAAGGCCTGGTGCGCGTCCATGCCCGAGGACTGGGGCTACACCCCGGACAACATGACCGGCCCGATCCGCGGCGCGGCCCTCCCCATGGCCTTCAACCGTCAGCCCCACTACACGAAGGGCCTGCTCCTCGTCGGCGACGCGGGCGGCCTGGTGAACCCCTTCAACGGCGAGGGCATCGCCTACGCCATGGAGTCCGGCCAGATCGCCGCCGACGTCATTGTCCAGGCCCATGCCCGCTCGACGCCCGCCGGCCGCGAACTGGCCCTCCAGCGCTACCCGCGCGTCCTCAAGGACACCTACGGCGGCTACTACACGCTGGGCCGCGCCTTCGTGAAGCTCATCGGCAACCCGAAGGTCATGAAGATCGCGGCCCAGCGGGGTCTGACCCACCCGGTCCTGATGAAGTTCACCCTCAAACTTCTCGCCAACCTCACCGACCCGACGGGCGGCGACGCGATGGACCGCATCATCAACGGCCTGAGCAAGGTGGCACCGAAGGCCTGACCCAGCTGTTCAGGGCCTCGGTGGCACCGAAGGCCTGTCCCAGCTGTTCAGAGCCTCGGTGGAACCGAAGGGCTGACCTGGCTTTTCAGGGCCTCGGTCTTGGCGGCCCGGCGCGCGAACACCTCGTCCCGCCGGTCCGCCACCTGCCGCAGCGCCTCCTTCCGCTCGCGTCCGGAGAGCCGGTCCAGGTAGACGTGACCACTCACGTGGTCGGTCTCGTGGGCGAGGCAGCGGGCGAAGTACCCCGTGCCCTCGACGGTGAGTGGGTTGCCGTCCTTGTCGAGCCCACGCACCACGGCACGGTCGGGCCGCGGTACGTCCATGACGGCGCCCGGCACCGACAGGCACCCCTCGCCCTCGTCGAGCAGCCGTCGCCCGGTCGGGTCGAGCGGCTCCAGCACCGGGTTGACGATGTGTCCGACATGTCGGATACCTTCGTCGTCCAGGCAGTCGTACACGAACAGCCGCAGATCGACGTCGACCTGGTTCGCCGCCAGTCCGGCTCCGTCGGCGACGTACATCGTCAGGAACATGTCGTCGATGAGCGCGGCGAGATCGGGCCCGAACTCGGTCACGTCCCGGCACGACTTGTGCAGGACCTCTTCGCCCACCTCGGTGATCCGCCGCACCGACCCCCGCCGAGCCTCGGGCGCGAGCCGTGGATACGAGTCGACGGGCCTGCCCTGTACGAACACACGTGGCATCGCTGTGTCTCCCTGTGTTTGTGGGGATGCTGTGGGTAACGGGAAAACAGGGTTCCGACCTGCGAAGCCCCTCCCTACCCTCCGGGACCCATGACAACAGAACGCACGGAACACGCACAGGGGCACGTCGGACACTCCCGCAGACGCTTCCTGGCCGCCGCCGGGGGAGCGGTCGGCGCCACTGCCTTATGGCCCTCAGGGAGCGCGGCAGCCGCCTCGGCCGGCCCCCGCGTCGCCGTCCTCGGCGGTGGCGTCTCCGGCCTGAGCGCCGCCCACGAACTCGCCGAACGCGGTTATGCGGTGACCGTCTACGAGTACTACGACGTTCTGGGCGGCAAGGCCCGCTCCATGGACGTCCCCGGAACGGCGGCGGGCGGCCGCAAACCACTCCCAGGCGAACACGGCTTCCGCTTCTTCCCCGGCTTCTACCGGAACCTGCCGGACACGATGCGCCGCATCCCCTTCCCCGGCAATGCGAACGGCGTCCACGACAACCTCCGAGGCAGCACCGAGGAGCTCTTCGCCCGCGCGGGCGGCCGCCCCGACCTGCACTTCCCGCTGCGTCGCCTCACCACCCCGCCCGCGCCCGGCGACCTCACCCCGTCCTGGATCCGTGACCAGTTGCTCTCGGTCCTGGACCTGGGCACCCACCTGCCCGCCCACGAGGCCGCCTACTTCGCCGACCGGCTCCTCGTCCACCTCACCAGCTGCGACGCCCGCCGGGAGGACACCTGGGAGAAAACCTCCTGGTGGGAGTTCATCCGGGCCGAGGAGATGAGCGAGGAGTACCAGACGCTTCTCGGCATCGGACAGACCCGCAATCTCGTCGCCACGCGAGCCGAGGTCGCCTCCACCCGGACCGTCGGCCGGGTCATCATCGAGGCCCTGATCCTGTGGGGCCTGCTCGGCCGCGGCCTGGACGGCGACGCTGACATCGACCGCGTGCTGAACGCCCCCACCAGCGAGGCATGGATCGCTCCCTGGGAGACGTATTTGCGCTCCCTGGGCGTCGAGTTCGTCACCGGGACCCAGGTCCACGAGGTCCTGTACGCGGGCGGTCGGGTCACCGGCGTACGGGTCTCGGCCCGCGACGGCGACCAGGAACGCACCGTCACTGCCGACCACTACGTCTCCGCCCTGCCCGTCGAACACGCCCGCCGCACCTGGGGCTCCACCTTGCGCGCGGCCGACCCGCAGCTCGCCAGATGCGACGCGCTGCAGACGGACTGGATGACCGGCGTGATGTTCTACCTGCGCACGCCCACACCCGTCGTGCACGGCCACATCAACTGCCTCGACTCGCCCTGGTCGGTGACGGGGATCGGGCAGGCCCAGTTCTGGGACGT
The DNA here is from genome assembly GCF_040296605.1 of Streptomyces sp. NPDC002088. Taxonomy (NCBI): domain Bacteria; kingdom Bacillati; phylum Actinomycetota; class Actinomycetes; order Kitasatosporales; family Streptomycetaceae; genus Streptomyces; species Streptomyces sp. NPDC002088. Next base: position 107,211 of record NZ_JBEOXO010000007.1, read on the forward strand.
ACGGGACTTTTCGGCGGACTACGGGGACGGGCGGGCCCACGACTGCCTGTCCGCGATCATCTCCGAATGGGACAAGCCCGGCATCCTGTACGGCAAGACGGCCCGTGAGTGCACCAAGGACGAGATCGTCGCCGAGCTCTGGGCCCAACTGAAGGACGGGCTCAACGACTCCGGCAAGACGACGCTCACGGACGACGACCGGCTCGACTGGTTCATGGACCCGGCGGTGACGGGCCTCGGCGGCCCCGACCCGCAGAACCGCGAGCAGCTCCTCATCCACCCGACGGGCACGCTCTACAACCGCCCGTCCGCCCGCACGAAGGTGCCGAACTTCTTCCTTGCCGGCGACTACGTCCGTACGGACGTGGACCTGGCGACCATGGAGGGCGCCAACGAGTCCGCGCGACGGGCCGTCAACGCACTGCTGGATGCGGACAATTCGGACGCCGTGCGGTGTGAGGTGGTGGAGCTGTACCGCCCGCCCGAGATGGAGCCGCTCAAACGCGTCGACGAGGTGCGCTACCGGCTGGGCCTGCCCAACACCTTCGACCTCGGCTGAGCCGAGCCCACTGGGCGTGCGGGTACGGCGGAAGGGCCGCTGCCCCCGAGCGGCGGCGGCCCTTCACTGCGTACGGCTCAGAGCGTGCGGCTCAGAGCACCCGCACCGCGCCGGTCGGCGGGTCGTACGACAGGGGCTTCTCCACGACGCCCGAGGACGGGTTCTGTGCGCCGACGAACATACCGTCACCGACGTACACCGCCACGTGGTACGCGCTGCCCGCGCTGCCCCAGTAGAGAATGTCGCCCGGCTGCAGGTTGCTCAGCGAGACCTGGGTGCCGGCGACCGACTGGTCCTGGGAGACGCGCGGCAGGCTGATGCCGACCTGCTTGAAAGCGGCCTGCACCAGGCCGGAGCAGTCCCAGGAGTTGGGGCCGGTACCGCCGGAGACGTAGGCGTCGCCGATCTGGGCCTTCACGAAGGCGATGACAGCCGCGGCCGAACCCGTCGCCGTGGACGTGCTCGTCGACGTGCTCGTGGAGACGCTCGCGGAGGCGGTGAGCGTGGTCCGCTCGGCGTCGCGTGAGGCGCGCTCCGCGGCGGCCTTGCGGGCGGCCTCGGCGGCCTTCTTCTTCGCCTCCGCCTTCTTCTTCGCCTCAGCGAGGTCCGCCTTGGCCTGCTTCGCGGCCTTTGCGGCGGCCGCGTCACGCTCGGCCTGCAGCTCGTAGTTCGCGGCGGTCTGCTGCGTGGCATCGGCGGAATGTGCGACCTGGGCGGCCAGGTCGGCTGTCAGGGTGGGCAGTTCGATGGTCTGCGTCACCGGCTCGGCGGCGTTCGCCGCGCCGGCCGACCCGGCGACTGCCAGGGTGCTGAGGACGCCACCCGCGACTCCGGCCCGCATCGCGATTGTCGACGCGCTGCGGCGGGGCTTCCGGTGGCTGCGTATGAGAGCGGTGTGGGACATGGGTACAAGCGGTATCAGGGGCTCCTCCATACCTTCAAGAAACGTGTGCTGCGCCACATTTGTTCAATCGAGCCCCTCAATGCCGGTCGCATCGCTCTTTATTGACGCCGTAACGGACATTGCGGACGCAGGTGATCAAGCCTGTGATCATGGGCTTTCGCTGTTACGTCCGAATTGCCCCCGACCTACCACCGGTTGGGACCGTTGGCCAACCCCGGTTCTCAGACGTCTCTCATGGATGTGGCGGAGGTCACGGAACGGTTACCGGGAGGGGCGCGTCCCGCGCGGGGATCACCTCCGGGTGAGTTCGTGAACGCGTGCACGCGTTCACGCCCGACCACGCACCTCCCTCTCATGTGTGAATGCGGCATCTATCAAGAGATCAAGTCCAGCGCCAATTTGCATGCAAGGGAAGTCTCTTGATATTGAGATGCCCCTCCCGACCTGCGCTGACTGATGGAAATGTCACCTCTGGTGACCGCTCGGACGCTTCTCGTATGAAGATCACCGCTAATCCGACTTCATGATCCTTCGTCAGGTGGTGGAGATCACAAAGCTTGTGTAATACCCCGTGTCGCAGATCACAGACCGGCGGGCATAAGATGCGAGGCGGTTGGGCTTGTGACCTGCTTCACATGTTCGCGATCTTCGCCGGGACGAGCGGGGCTCGTGGGACTGGTGGGGCAGGTGTTGCGGGCCTGACGCAACCGCCACCAGTCAGTGCCGACTGAGAGGAGCGAGGAGCGGTGAACGCGTATGCGCCCATCCTCGTACTGGGAGCCCTCGGGGCAGGCTTTGCGATCTTCTCCGTGGTCATGGCCACGCTGATCGGTCCGAAGCGGTACAACCGCGCCAAGCTCGAGGCCTACGAGTGCGGCATCGAGCCGACCCCCACGCCGGCCGGCGGCGGGCGTTTCCCTATCAAGTACTACCTGACGGCGATGCTCTTCATCGTCTTCGACATCGAGATCGTCTTCCTCTACCCGTGGGCCGTCACCTTCGACGCCCTGGGTGTGTTCGGGCTCGTGGAGATGCTGCTCTTCGTGCTCACCGTCTTCGTCGCCTATGCGTATGTGTGGCGGCGCGGCGGCCTGGAATGGGACTGAGGGGCCAAAGGACATGGGACTCGAAGAAAAGCTGCCGAGCGGTTTCCTGCTGACCACCGTCGAGCAGGCCGCGGGCTGGGTGCGCAAGGCGTCCGTCTTCCCCGCCACGTTCGGCCTGGCCTGCTGCGCCATCGAGATGATGACCACCGGTGCCGGCCGCTACGACCTGGCGCGCTTCGGCATGGAGGTCTTCCGGGGCTCTCCGCGCCAGGCGGACCTGATGATCGTCGCCGGCCGGGTGAGCCAGAAGATGGCGCCGGTGCTGCGGCAGGTCTACGACCAGATGCCGAACCCCAAGTGGGTCATCTCCATGGGCGTCTGCGCCTCCTCCGGCGGCATGTTCAACAACTACGCGATCGTCCAGGGCGTCGACCACATCGTCCCCGTGGACATCTATCTGCCCGGCTGCCCGCCGCGGCCCGAGATGCTGCTGGACGCGATCCTCAAGCTCCACCAGAAGATCCAGACCTCCAAGCTCGGCGTGAACGCGGAGGAGGCGGCTCGCGAGGCGGAGGAAGCGGCGCTCAAGGCTCTGCCCACGATCGAGATGAAGGGGCTGCTGCGATGAGCGACGCGAACGGCAACGGCGGCGCGAACGGGGTCAACCCCGAGAAGGACCTCGCCGCCGACAACCTCCCCGGCCAGCGCGGCGAGGGCGGTGAGGAGATCCGCGTCCAGCGCGGCATGTTCGGCGCCAACAACGGCGGCGACACCTCCGGCTACGGCGGTCTGGTCCGCTCGGTCCGGCTCCCGGGACCGGCGAGTCGTCCCTACGGCGGCTGGTTCGACGAGGTCGCCGACGAACTCGAGGGCGCGCTGGAGGAGCAGGGTCTCCTCGCCGGGAACGCGATCGAGAAGACGGTCGTCGACCGCGACGAACTCACCTTCCACATCGAGCGCGAGCACCTGGTCCGCGTCGCCCGCACCCTGCGCGACGACCCGGCCCTGCGCTTCGAACTCTGTACCGGTGTCAGCGGAGTCCACTACCTGAGCGACAAGGGTCGCGAGCTGCACGCCGTCTACCACCTGCGCTCGATCACCCACAACCGGCTGATCCGCCTTGAAGTCAGCGCCCCGGACAGCGACCCGCACATCCCGTCCCTGGTCTCCGTCTACCCGACCAACGACTGGCACGAGCGGGAGACCTACGACTTCTTCGGGATCGTCTTCGACGGTCACCCGGCCCTGACGCGGATCATGATGCCGGACGACTGGCAGGGCCATCCGCAGCGCAAGGACTACCCCCTCGGCGGCATCCCCGTCGAGTACAAGGGCGCCCAGATCCCGGCTCCGGACCAGCGGAGGTCGTACTCGTGAGCACGCAGTCAGCATCCGCCGCGTCCGCCGCCTCGGCGCGGGAAACCACGGAAGGCACCGTATACACGGTCACCGGCGGCGACTGGGACGAGGTCGTCCAGTCCGCGGCCCGGGCCGACGACGAACGCATCGTCGTCAACATGGGTCCCCAGCACCCGTCCACCCATGGAGTGCTCCGCCTGATCCTGGAGATCGAGGGCGAGACGGTCACCGAGGCCCGCTGCGGCATCGGCTATCTGCACACCGGCATCGAGAAGAACCTCGAGTTCCGCACGTGGACGCAGGGCACCACCTTCGTCACGCGCATGGACTACCTGACGTCCTTCTTCAACGAGACCGCCTACTGCCTCGCCGTCGAGAAGCTCCTCGGCATCGAGGACCAGATCACTGAGCGAGCCAAGATCATCCGGGTACTCCTGATGGAGCTGAACCGGATGTCCTCCCACCTGGTGTGCATTGCCACCGGCGGCATGGAGCTCGGCGCCACCACGATCATGATCTACGGATTCCGTGATCGTGAAATGATTCTCGACATCTACGAGCTCATCACGGGCCTGCGGATGAACCACGCGTACATCCGCCCCGGCGGACTCGCCCAGGACCTGCCGCCCGGCGCGGTGGACCAGATCCGCGAGTTCGTGAAGAAGATGAAGAGGAACCTCCCGGAGTACGACAAGCTCGCCACCGGGAACCCCATCTTCAAGGCCCGCATGCAGGACATCGGCTACCTCGACCTGGCCGGCTGCATGGCCCTCGGCGCCACCGGCCCGATCCTGCGCTCCACCGGCCTGCCGCACGACCTGCGCAAGACGCAGCCGTACTGCGACTACGAGACGTACGACTTCGAGATCCCGACCGCCGACTCCTGCGACGCCTACGGCCGCTTCCTCGTCCGCCTGGAGGAGATGCGCCAGTCGCTCGCGATCGTCGAGCAGTGTCTGGACCGGCTGCAGCCCGGCCCGGTCATGGTCGCCGACAAGAAGATCGCCTGGCCCGCCCAGCTCGCCCTGGGACCGGACGGCCTCGGCAACTCCCTCGACCACATCAAGAAGATCATGGGCACCTCCATGGAGGCCCTGATCCACCACTTCAAGCTCGTCACCGAGGGCTTCCGCGTGCCGCCGGGACAGGTGTACGCGGCCGTCGAGTCGCCCAAGGGCGAGCTCGGGGTGCACGCCGTGTCCGACGGCGGCACCCGCCCCTACCGGGTCCACTTCCGTGACCCGTCCTTCACCAACCTGCAGGCCATGGCGGCGATGTGCGAGGGCGGCCAGGTCGCCGACGTCATCGTCGCCGTCGCGTCCATCGACCCCGTGATGGGAGGCGTCGACCGGTGACCACCAGTTCTTCGGAGCGGGGCGTCAGCCTGGGCATGCCCGAACTGCCCGCGCCCGGCTACCCGGACGACATCCGAGCCCGGCTCGAGGCCGACGCGCACGAGATCATCGCGCGCTACCCGGACTCCCGGTCGGCCCTCCTGCCGTTGCTGCATCTCGTGCAGTCGCAGGAGGGACACGTCACGCGCACCGGGATGCAGTTCTGCGCGGACATGCTGGACCTGACCACCGCCGAGGTCACCGCGGTCGCGACCTTCTACACGATGTACCGACGCAGGCCGAGCGGTGACTACCAGGTGGGCGTCTGCACCAACACCCTGTGCGCGGTGATGGGCGGCGACGCGATCTTCGAGACCCTCCAGGAGCACCTGGGCGTCGGTAACGGTGAGACCACCGACGACGGCAAGGTCACCCTGGAGCACATCGAGTGCAACGCGGCCTGCGACTTCGCGCCGGTCGTGATGGTCAACTGGGAGTTCTTCGACAACCAGACCCCGGGCAGCGCCAAGCGTCTCGTCGACGACCTGCGCGCGGGACGCCCGGTCGAGCCCACGCGCGGGGCGCCGCTGTGCACCTTCAAGGAGACCGCCCGGATCCTGGCCGGCTTCCCCGACGAGCGGGACGGGGCCGTCGAGGCCGGCGGCAGTGCGGGACCTGCGTCGCTGGTGGGCCTCCGCCTGGCCAGGGGAGAGGCCGCACCCGCGCGCGTGGTCCATCCGCGCGACGGCGGTCCGCACGACGAGCCGCAGGACAGGGTCATGCACGAGCCCTCGCCCGCCGAGCACCTGAGCTCGCACGACGCGCCGCAGGACACATCGGCCTCCGACCCGGCCCACCCGGCAGGGCCTACCGCTGAGGAGGGGGAGTGATGACCTTGGCACCCGAGCTGAAAGACACCAGCCCCGAGAAGCTGCTCGCACCCGTGCTGTCGGCCTTCTGGGACGAGGACAGGTCCTGGACGCTGGACGTCTACCGAAGGCACGAAGGATACGAGGGACTCCGCAAGGCGCTCGCCATGTCGCCGGACGACCTGATCGCGTACGTCAAGGACTCCGGTCTGCGCGGGCGCGGCGGCGCGGGATTCCCGACGGGAATGAAATGGCAGTTCATTCCTCAGGGTGATGGAAAACCGCACTATCTAGTTGTCAACGCCGACGAGTCGGAGCCCGGAACCTGCAAGGACATCCCGCTCCTCTTCGCGAACCCGCATAGCCTCATCGAGGGCATTGTGATCGCGTGTTATGCCATCAGGTCGTCGCATGCCTTCATCTATCTGCGTGGTGAAGTCGTCCCAGTGCTGCGGCGGTTGCACGAGGCCGTGCGCGAGGCCTACGCGGCGGGCTACCTCGGCGAGAACATCCTGGGCAGCGGACTCGACCTCGAACTCACCGTGCACGCGGGCGCGGGCGCGTACATCTGCGGTGAGGAGACCGCACTGCTCGACTCGCTCGAAGGCCGCCGTGGTCAACCGCGGCTCCGTCCCCCCTTCCCTGCGATCGCGGGTCTCTATGCGTGTCCAACTGTTGTAAATAACGTCGAGTCGATCGCGTCAGTTCCCGCGATTCTGCAAAAGGGCAAGGAATGGTTCAGGTCGATGGGCAGCGAGAAGTCCCCGGGCTTCACGCTCTACTCGCTCAGCGGCCACGTCGCCAGCCCCGGCCAGTACGAGGCCCCGCTCGGCATCACGCTGCGGCAGCTCCTCGAGATGAGCGGCGGGATGCGCCCGGGCCACCGCCTCAAGTTCTGGACGCCGGGCGGCTCCTCGACGCCGATGTTCACCGACGAACACCTCGACGTCCCTCTTGACTACGAAGGAGTGGGCGCCGCGGGTTCCATGCTCGGCACGAAAGCGCTGCAGTGCTTCGACGAGACGACCTGCGTCGTCCGCGCCGTCACCCGCTGGACCGAGTTCTACGCCCACGAGTCCTGCGGCAAGTGCACGCCCTGCCGCGAAGGAACGTACTGGCTCGTGCAGTTGCTCCGCGACATCGAGGCCGGCAAGGGCGTCATGTCCGACCTCGACAAGCTGAACGACATCGCCGACAACATCAACGGCAAGTCCTTCTGCGCCCTCGGCGACGGCGCCGCCTCGCCGATCTTCTCCTCACTCAAGTACTTCCGCGAGGAGTACGAGCAGCACATCACGGGCCGCGGCTGCCCCTTCGACCCGGCCAAGTCGACGGCCTGGGCCGACCGCACGGAGGTGAACGCATGACTGTGACCACCAGCGCTCCCTCCGGAGGGGGAGAGGCGACGGTCCCGCCGGAAGACCTCGTCTCGCTGACCATCGACGGCGTCGAGATCAGCGTGCCCAAGGGCACCCTGGTCATCCGGGCCGCCGAACAGCTCGGCATCGAGATCCCCCGCTTCTGCGACCACCCCCTCCTCGATCCGGCCGGCGCCTGCCGCCAGTGCATCGTCGAGGTCGAGGGCCAGCGCAAGCCGATGGCGTCCTGCACGATCACATGCACGGACGGGATGGTGGTGAAGACCCACCTCACCTCGCCGGCCGCCGAGAAGGCCCAGCACGGTGTGATGGAGCTGCTGCTCATCAACCACCCGCTGGACTGCCCGGTCTGTGACAAGGGCGGCGAGTGCCCGCTGCAGAACCAGGCCATGTCGCACGGCAACGCCGAGTCCCGCTTCGAGGGCAGGAAGCGGACGTACGAGAAGCCCGTCCCGATCTCCACGCAGGTACTGCTTGACCGCGAGCGGTGCGTGCTGTGCGCCCGCTGCACCCGCTTCTCCAACCAGATCGCGGGCGACCCGATGATCGAACTGCTCGAGCGGGGCGCGCTCCAGCAGGTCGGCACCGGTGAGGGCGACCCCTTCGAGTCGTACTTCTCCGGGAACACCATCCAGATCTGCCCGGTCGGCGCGCTGACCTCGGCGGCGTATCGCTTCCGCTCCCGCCCCTTCGACCTCGTCTCCTCGCACTCCGTGTGCGAGCACTGCTCCGGCGGCTGCGCCACGCGCACCGACCACCGGCGCGGCAAGGTCATGCGGCGCCTCGCGGCCCCCGACCCGGAGGTCAACGAGGAGTGGATCTGCGACAAGGGGCGGTTCGCGTTCCGCTACGCCCAGCAGCGCGACCGGCTCGAGACGCCGCTGGTGCGCAACGCCGCGGGTGCTCTGGAGCCCGCGTCCTGGCCGGAGGCTCTGGAAGCGGCGGCCCAGGGGCTCGCCGCGGCCCGTTCCAGGGCGGGTGTCCTGGCCGGAGGTCGCCTCACCATCGAGGACGCCTACGCCTACAGCAAGTTCGCGCGCGTGGCGCTCGACACCAACGACATCGACTTCCGCGCGCGCGTGCACAGCGGCGAGGAGGCCGACTTCCTGGCCGCGCGGGTCGCCGGACGCGGCCGTGACCTCGACGGTACGGGCGTCACGTACACGTCCTTGGAGAACGCGCCCGCCGTCCTGCTGGTCGGGTTCGAGTCCGAGGAGGAGGCGCCCGGCGTCTTCCTGAGGCTGCGCAAGGCCTGGCGCAAGCACGGGCAGAAGGTGTTCTCGCTGGCGACGTACGCCACGCGCGGCCTGGAGAAGGCGGGCGGCACGCTGCTGCCGGCGGCTCCCGGTACCGAGACCGAGTGGCTGGACGCGCTCGCGAGCGGGGTCGGCCTGGAGGAGGGCGGCGCCAAGGCCGCCGAGGCACTGCGCGCCGAAGGCGCGGTGATCGCCGTCGGAGAGCGGCTGGCCGGTGTGGCGGGCGGACTGACCGCGGCCGTACGGGCCGCCTCCGCGACCGGCGCGCGGCTGGTGTGGATTCCGCGCCGGGCGGGAGAGCGCGGCGCGGTCGAGGCGGGTGCGCTGCCGACACTGCTGCCGGGCGGGCGTCCGGCCACCGACCCGCGCGCGCGTGACGAGGTCGCGGCCGCCTGGGGCGTCGCCGAACTCCCGCACCGCTTCGGCCGTGACACCGGACAGATCGTCGAGGCCGCCGCCGCCGGTGAACTCCAGGCGCTGGTGGTGGCGGGAGTCGAGGTCGCCGATCTGCCCGACCCGGCACGCGCGCGTGAGGCACTCTCGGCGGTCGGGTTCCTGGTGTCGCTGGAGCTGCGGCCCAGCGAGGTCACCGAGCACGCGGACGTCGTGCTCCCGGTCGCGGCGGTCGCCGAGAAGGCGGGCAGCTTCCTCAACTGGGAGGGCCGAGTCCGCTTCTTCGAGGCGGCGCTCAAGCCGGACCAGATCACCCGCCGTCTGGCACCCACCGACGCGCGCGTGCTCCAGATGCTCGCCGACGCCATGGACGTACACCTGGGGCTGCCGGACCTGCGCACCGTGCGCGTGGAGCTGGACCGGCTCGGTGCGTGGGACGGACTGCGGGCCACGGATCCCCTGGAGACCGCGGGTGTGCTGCCGCGTCCGGCCGCCGGTGAGGCGGTTCTCGCCGGGCACCGCCTGCTGCTCGACCAGGGTGTCCTGCAGGAGGGCGACGAGGCGCTCGCCGGGACGCGGCACGCGGCACACGCGCGTCTGTCGGCCGCCACGGCCGCCGAAGCCGGCGTCAAGAACGGCGACGTACTGGCCGTGACCGGCACCGCCGGAACGGTTGAACTCCCTCTGGAGGTCACCGAGATGCCCGACCGGGTGGTCTGGCTCCCACTGAACTCCACCGGCGGCGGCGTCGCCTCCGACACCGGGGCGCTGCCCGGCTCCCTCGTCCGCATCGGCCCGGCGACGGTCGCCGCCGAAGCCCCCAAGGAGGTGGAGGCATGAGCCCGTACCTCGCCGCTGAAGACCTCTCGATGTTCGGCCGCGACCCCTGGTGGCTGGTCGTCGTCAAGGCGGTGTTCTGTTTCGCCTTCCTGATGGTGACCGTGCTGTTCTCCATCGTCTGGGAGCGCAAGGTCGTCGCCTGGATGCAGCTGCGCATCGGCCCCAACCGGCATGGCCCCTGGGGCATGCTCCAGTCGCTCGCCGACGGCATCAAGCTGATGCTCAAGGAAGACCTCATCGTCAAGCGCGCGGACAAGGTGGTCTACGTCCTCGCGCCGATCGTCGCCGCCATCCCGGCCTTCATGGCGATCGCGGTGATCCCCTTCGGTCCAGCCGGCAACGAGATCTCGATCTTCGGCCACCGCACCACGATGCAGCTCACCGACCTGCCGATCGCGATGCTCTACATCCTCGCGGTCGCGTCGGTCGGCATCTATGGCATCGTGCTGGCGGGTTGGAGTTCCGGATCCACCTACCCGCTGCTCGGTGGCCTGCGGTCCTGCGCGCAGATGATCTCGTACGAGATCGCGATGGGCGCCGCGTTCGCCTCGGTGTTCCTCTACTCGGGGTCGATGTCGACGTCGACGATCGTCGAGCAGCAGCACGACCGCTGGTACATCATCCTGCTGCCGGTCTCCTTCGTGATCTACATCGTGACGATGGTCGGCGAGACCAACCGCGCCCCCTTCGACATGCCGGAGTCCGAGGGCGACCTGGTCGGCGGCTTCAACACCGAGTACTCGTCGATCAAGTTCGCGATGTTCATGCTCGCCGAGTACGTGAACATGGTGACGGTCTCGGCCGTGTCGACCACGCTCTTCCTGGGTGGCTGGCGGGCCCCGTGGCCGGTCAGCACCTTCTGGGAGGGCGCGAACCACGGCTGGTGGCCGATGCTCTGGTTCGTGGTGAAGGTGCAGCTGCTGCTGTTCTTCTTCATCTGGCTGCGCGGCACGCTTCCCCGCGTCCGCTACGACCAGTTGATGAAGCTCGGCTGGAAGGTCCTCATCCCGGTCTCCGTGGTCTGGCTCATGCTCGTCGCGACCGTGCGGACCCTGCGGAACGAGAACTACGACTTCGCCGACATCGCCCTCTACGTCGGCGGCGGTGTCCTCGTCCTGCTGCTGCTGTCCTTCGTCGCCGACATCTTCCGCGACAAGGCCGGCAAGGCCGAGCAGCCCGCCGAACAACCGCCCGGCTTCGACCCGATGGCCGGCGGATTCCCCGTGCCGCCGCTGCCGGGGCAGGAGCTGCCGCCGGTGCCTCGGCGCAGCCCGCGCCGCGAGCGGGAGTTGATTGTCAGTGGTGGGTCCGATACTGCGAGTGACGGATCGATCGGCGGATCTCGTGATGGAAAGGAGGCGTCCGATGGCTGAGGAGCCCAAGGAGACCAAGCCCGGTTTCCAGAACCCTGTGGCCGGCTTCGGCGTGACCTTCAAGGCCATGTTCAAGAAGCGGCTGACCGAGCAGTACCCGGAGCAGCAGAAGACCACCGCTCCCCGCTTCCACGGACGGCATCAGCTCAACCGCCATCCGGACGGCCTGGAGAAGTGCGTCGGCTGCGAGCTGTGCGCCTGGGCCTGCCCCGCCGACGCCATCTATGTCGAGGGCGCGGACAACACGGACGAGGAACGCTACTCACCGGGCGAGCGGTACGGCCGCGTCTACCAGATCAACTACGCCCGCTGCATCCTGTGCGGCCTGTGCATCGAGGCGTGCCCCACGCGCGCGTTGACGATGACCAACGAGTTCGAGCTGGCCGACTCCAGCCGCGCCAACCTCATCTACACCAAGGAACAGCTGCTGGCCGGCCTGGAAGAGGGCATGGTCGACAGCCCGCACGCCATCTACCCGGGGATGGACGAGCAGGACTACTACCGGGGGCTGGTCACCGAGGCCGCGCCCGGCACGGAGCGCCAGGTCGCCGCATCCAAGGGCGAGCAGCCTGGGGAACAGGAGGTGCGGGCATGAGCGCGCAGCTCGCCGCCTACTCCACATCCACCGGAGAGGCCTTCCAGTTCTGGGTCCTCGGCACGGTCGCCGTGATCGGCGCCCTGTGCACCGTCTTCATGAAGAAGGCCGTGCACAGCGCGCTCTGTCTCGCCGGGACCATGATCGTCTTGGCGGTGTTCTATCTCGCCAATGGCGCCTACTTCCTGGGCATCGTGCAGATCGTCGTCTACACCGGCGCGATCATGATGCTGTTCCTGTTCGTGGTGATGCTCGTCGGCGTCACCGCGGCGGACTCCCTGAAGGAGACCATCAAGGGCCAGCGCTGGCTGGCCCTCGTCAGCGGTCTCGGCTTCGGCATCCTGCTGCTGGCGGGCATCGGCAACGCCTCCCTCACCGAGTTCAACGGGCTGAGCCAGGCCAACGCGAACGGCAACGTGGAGGGTCTGGCCGCCCTCATCTTCACCAAGTACGTCTTCGCCTTCGAAATCACCGGCGCCCTGCTGATCACGGCCGCCGTCGGCGCCATGGTGCTCACCCACCGCGAGCGCACCGAGCGCGCGAAGACACAGCGCGAACTGGCCGAGCAGCGCGTGCGCGAGGGCAAGCACGTGCCGCCGCTGCCGGCGCCCGGCGTCTACGCCCGGCACAACGCCGTGGACATCGCCGGCCTGCTGCCCGACGGCACCCCGTCCGAGCTCACCGTCAGCAAGACGCTGCGCGAGCGCGGCCAGATCCGTGACGTGTCCGCCGAGGCGCTCAACGATCTGCGGGCGCTGGAGCAGCGCGCGGAGGAGCGCCTGGAGCGGACCGGGATCGAGCCGCCGGCGACCTTCAAGCGGGCCGAGGAGGCGTCGAAGTGAATCCCGTCAACTACCTCTATCTCGCCGCGCTGTTGTTCACGATCGGCGCCACCGGCGTGCTGATCCGGCGTAACGCCATCGTGGTCTTCATGTGCATCGAGCTCATGCTGAACGCCTGCAACCTCGCGTTCGTCGCCTTCTCCCGGATGCACGGCAATCTCGACGGCCAGATCATCGCCTTCTTCACGATGGTCGTCGCCGCCGCGGAGGTCGTGGTGGGCCTCGCGATCATCGTGTCGCTGTTCCGTTCCCGCCACTCGGCCTCGGTCGACGACGCCAGCCTGATGAAGCTGTAAGGGGTCGGAAGAATCGTGGAGAACCTGATTGCGCTGCTGATCGCGGCGCCCCTGCTCGGAGCGGCCGTCCTGCTGGTCGGCGGCCGGCGTCTCGACGCCGTCGGCCACTGGATCGGCACCGCCCTCGCGGCCGTCTCCTTCGTGCTCGGTGTCGTCCTCTTCGCCGACCTGCTCGGCAAGGGTGCCGAGGACCGGACGCTGACCCAGCACCTGTTCAGCTGGGTCCCGGTCGAGGGCTTCCAGGCGGATGTCGCCTTCCAACTCGACCAGCTGTCGATGACGTTCGTGCTGCTGATCACGGGCGTCGGCTCGCTGATCCACCTGTACTCGGTCGGTTACATGGAGCACGACGAGCGGCGCCGCCGCTTCTTCGGTTACCTGAACCTGTTCCTCGCGGCGATGCTGCTGCTCGTCCTCGCCGACAACTACCTGCTGCTGTACGTCGGCTGGGAGGGCGTCGGCCTCGCCTCGTACCTCCTCATCGGGTTCTGGCAGCACAAGCCCAGCGCGGCCACCGCGGCGAAGAAGGCCTTCCTGGTCAACCGCGTCGGCGACATGGGTCTGTCGATCGCGATCATGCTGATGTTCACGACGTTCGGCACCTTCGCCTTCGGCCCGCTCCTCGGCACCCACGCTGAGGCGGGTCTCGCCGGGGACGCGACCGAGGGCAAACTCACCGCCATCGCCCTGATGCTCCTGCTCGCCGCCTGTGGCAAGTCCGCCCAGGTGCCGCTGCAGTCCTGGCTCGGGGACGCGATGGAGGGCCCGACCCCGGTCTCGGCCCTCATCCACGCCGCCACGATGGTGACCGCCGGCGTCTACCTGATCGTCCGCTCCGGAGCGATCTTCAACGCCGCGCCCGACGCGCAACTCGTCGTCACTGTCGTCGGTGCCGTCACGCTCCTGTTCGGTGCGATCGTCGGTTGTGCGAAGGACGACATCAAGAAGGCGCTGGCCGGCTCCACCATGTCGCAGATCGGCTACATGGTCCTCGCCGCGGGCCTCGGCCCCATCGGCTACGTATTCGCGATCATGCACCTGGTGACCCACGGCTTCTTCAAGGCCGGGCTGTTCCTCGGCGCGGGTTCGGTCATGCACGGCATGAACGACGAGGTCGACATGAGGAAGTACGGCGGCCTCAGGAAGTACATGCCGGTCACCTTCGTGACCTTCGGGCTCGGCTACCTCGCCATCATCGGTTTCCCCGGCCTGTCCGGCTTCTTCTCCAAGGACAAGATCATCGAGGCGGCGTTCGCCAAGGGCGGCACCGAGGGCTGGATCCTCGGCGGCGCGGCTCTGCTCGGCGCGGCCATCACCGCGTACTACATGACGCGCGTGATGCTGATGACGTTCTTCGGGGAGAAGCGCTGGCAGCCCGACGAGCACGGGCATGAGCCGCACCCGCACGAGTCGCCCAAGTCCATGACGATCCCGATGATCGTGCTGGCCTTCGGATCGGTCTTCGCGGGTGGCCTGTTCAGCATCGGCGACCGCTTCCTGCACTGGCTGGAGCCCATCACCGGGCACGCCGAGGGCGACTCGCCGGTCAGCGCGACGACAGTCACCCTGGCCACCATGGCCGTGCTCGTCGTCGGTGTCGCGATCGCGTACGCCCAGTACGGGCGCCGCCCGGTTCCTGTCGTCGCCCCGCGCGGGTCGCTGCTCACCCGGGCCGCCCGGCGCGACCTGCTCCAGGACGACTTCAACCACGTCGTGCTCGTACGCGGCGGGGAGCACCTGACGCGCTCCCTGGTGTACGTCGATCACACCCTGGTCGACGGCGTCGTCAACGGCACGGCGGCCTCGGTCGGCGGGCTCTCCGGACGGCTGCGCCGACTGCAGAACGGCTTCGCACGGTCGTACGCGGTCTCGATGTTCGGCGGTGCGGCACTCCTCGTCGCCGCGACCCTGCTGATGAGGGCGGTCTGATACCGATGTCCTTTCCTCTGCTGACAGCGACGGCCGCGCTCCCGGCCATCGGGGCGGTCGCCACGGCCGCCGTACCGGCCACCCGGCGCAACGCCGCCAAGGCGCTGGCGCTGCTCGTCTCGCTCGCCACGCTCGTCCTGGCGATCGTCGTCCTGGTTCGCTTCGACCCGGGCGGCGACCGCTACCAGCTCACCGAGTCCCACGCCTGGATCAAGGACTTCGGAGTCAGGTACGAGCTGGGCGTGGACGGCATCGGTGTGGCGCTCGTCGCGCTGACCGCCCTGCTGATCCCGTTCATCATCCTCGCGGGCTGGCACGACGCCGACCCGCTGGAGACCGGAAGCCGCCGCTGGCGGCCGACGCAGGGCTTCTTCGCCCTGATCCTGGCCGTCGAGGCGATGGTGATCATCTCCTTCGAGGCCACCGACGTCTTCGTCTTCTACATCTTCTTCGAAGCCATGCTCATCCCGATGTACTTCCTCATCGGCGGCTTCGGGGACCGTGCCCACGAGCACGGCGAGGAGGCGGCGTCGACGCAACGGTCGTACGCGGCGGTGAAGTTCCTCCTCTACAACCTGGTCGGCGGTCTGATCATGCTGGCCGCGGTGATCGGCCTCTACGTGGTCGCCGGGAGCTTCAGCCTCCAGGACATCGCGCAGGCCCGGGCCAACGGCTCGCTGCACATGGCGACCAGCACCGAACGCTGGCTGTTCCTGGGCTTCTTCTTCGCCTTCGCGGTGAAGGCGCCGCTATGGCCGCTGCACACCTGGCTGCCCAACGCCATGGGGGAGGCCACCGCCCCGGTCGCCGTCCTCATCACGGCGGTCGTCGACAAGGTGGGCACCTTCGCGATGCTCCGCTTCTGTCTCCAGTTGTTCCCGGAGGCCTCGAAGTGGGCGACACCCGCCATCCTCGTACTGGCGCTGATCAGCATCGTCTACGGGGCGCTGCTCGCGGTCGGGCAGCGCGACATCAAGCGGCTGGTGGCGTACGCGTCGATCTCCCACTTCGGCTTCATCATCATGGGCATCTTCGCGATGACGAGCCAGGGCCAGTCCGGCGCGACGCTCTACATGGTCAACCACGGGATCTCGACGGCCGCGCTGATGCTGGTCGCCGGCTTCCTGATCTCCCGGCGCGGCTCGCGGCTCATCGCCGACTACGGCGGTGTGCAGAAGGTCGCTCCGGTACTCGCCGGAACCTTCCTGATCGGCGGTCTGGCGACCCTCTCCCTGCCGGGCCTGGCGCCGTTCGTCAGTGAGTTCCTGGTGCTGGTCGGCACGTTCGAGCGCTACCCGGCGATCGGTATCATCGCCACCTTTGGCATCGTCCTCGCCGCGCTCTACACCCTCGTCCTCTACCAGAGGACGATGACGGGTCCGGTGAAGGCGGAGGTCGAGGCGATGCCGGACCTCAGGGTCCGTGAACTCGTGGTCGTCGCCCCGCTGATCGTTCTGCTGATCTTCCTGGGCGTCTACCCGAAGCCCGTCACGGACATCGTCAACCCGGCGGTCAAGCAGACCATGTCCGACGTACAGAAGAAGGACCCCCAGCCCGAGGTGGAGGCGGCCAAGTGAGCGCAACAGCCGTCCACAGCCTGTGGACAACCGCGGCAACCGCGGCCGATCCGATCTCGAAGATCGACGCGCCGAAGATCGAATACGGGCAATTGTCGCCCACCCTGATCGTCGTGGGCGCCGCGATCATCGGGGTGCTGGTCGAGGCGTTCGTGCCACGCAAGTCCCGTTACTACGCACAAGTGTTTGTGTCCGTTGTCGCGCTCGTCGCCGCCTTCGCCGCGGTCGTCGCGCTCGCGGCCAACGGCTACGGCACCACCAAGGCGCACATCGCGGCGATGGGCGCGATCGCGGTCGACGGGCCGTCCCTGTTCCTGCAGGGCACGATCCTGCTGACCGGTCTGGTCGGCCTGTTCACCTTCGCCGAGCGGCGCCTGGACCCGGAGGCGCACGGCAACCGGGTCGACTCGTTCGCGGCGCAGGCCGCGTCCGTGCCGGGCAGTGACAGCGAGATGGCCGCCGTGAAGGCCGGGTTCACCACCACCGAGGTCTTCCCGCTGCTGCTCTTCGCGGTCGCCGGCATGCTGGTCTTCCCCTCGGCCAACGACCTGCTGACGCTGTTCGTGGCCCTGGAGGTCTTCTCGCTGCCGCTGTACCTGCTGTGCGCGCTGGCTCGCCGCAAGCGGCTCATGTCCCAGGAAGCCGCGGTCAAGTACTTCCTGCTCGGGGCGTTCGCCTCCGCGTTCACGCTCTTCGGTATCGCGCTGCTGTACGGGTACGCGGGCTCGGTGTCGTACGCGACCATCGCGCAGGTCGTCGACGGCACCATCACGAACGTCGACCCGGCGCTCGCCGGCACCATGGGCAACGATGCGCTGCTGCTCCTCGGCACCGCGCTCCTCGTCATGGGCCTGCTGTTCAAGGTGGGCGCCGTGCCGTTCCACATGTGGACGCCGGATGTGTACCAGGGCGCGCCGACACCCGTGACCGGATTCATGGCGGCGGCGACCAAGGTGGCGGCCTTCGGTGCGCTGCTGCGGGTCCTGTACGTCGTGCTGCCGGGTCTGCGCTGGGACTGGCGGCCGGTCATGTGGGGCGTCGCGGTCATCACGATGCTGGGCGGTGCGATCGTCGCGATCACGCAGACCGACATCAAGCGGCTGCTCGCGTACTCGTCGATCGCGCACGCCGGGTTCATCCTCGCGGGTGTCATCGCGACCACGCCTGACGGTGTGTCCTCGGTGCTCTTCTACCTGGCCGCGTACTCGTTCGTGACGATCGGCGCGTTCGCGGTGGTGACGTTGGTGCGCGATGCGGGCGGTGAGGCGACGCACCTGTCCAAGTGGGCCGGTCTCGGCCGCAGGTCGCCGCTGGTGGCGGCCGTGTTCGCGGTGTTCCTGCTGGCCTTCGCGGGCATTCCGCTGACCTCCGGTTTCGCCGGAAAGTTCGCCGTGTTCAAAGCGGCGGCGGAGGGCGGAGCGGTCCCGCTGGTCGTGGTCGGTGTGATCTCGTCGGCGATCGCGGCGTTCTTCTACATCCGCGTGATCGTGCTGATGTTCTTCAGCGAGCCACGGACCGAAGGCCCGACCGTCGCGGTGCCCTCGCCGCTGACGATGACCGCGATCGGGGTCGGTGTGGCGGTGACGCTGGTCCTCGGTGTAGCGCCGCAGTACTTCCTGGACCTGGCGAGCCAGGCGGGGGTGTTCGTCCGCTGACCTGCGGCGTTTGTGCGTGGGGCCCTGGTCTCCTCGTGGGGACCGGGGCCCTCGCGCGTGCTCGGAAGGCGGGGTTCGCCGGGCACGTCATCGTCAGGTTCGCCTGAGCGGCATGTCCCGGCCCGGCGCGGGTGCACATGCGCCGGCGGGTGTTCGAATTGCGGTCGAACGTCAGCGGGGAAGCCCGGGCGAGCCTGTGGATAACTCCGGCGCTGTCGGTGGTGACCCCTATCGTGGAGGCAGTGGTCGAGGGACGACGTACGGGGGACAGGTCGATGGGTGGGACGGGCGGGATCAGGGAGATGCCAGACGTGACGGACAGCGAGGCGCTGGCCACGCTGCACCGGGTATTCGGATACGGGGCCTTCCGCGGCGAGCAGGAAGCGGTCATCGAGCACGTGGTCGCCGGCGGGGACGCCGTCGTCCTCATGCCGACCGGCGGCGGCAAGTCGCTGTGCTACCAGATCCCGGCCCTGGTCAGACCCGGTACGGGAATCGTCGTCTCCCCGCTCATCGCGCTGATGCAGGACCAGGTGGACGCCCTGCGGGCGCTCGGGGTGCGCGCGGGGTTCATGAACTCCACTCAGGACTTCGACGAGCGGCGGGTGGTCGAGGCCGAGTTCCTCGCCGGTGAACTCGACCTGCTGTATCTGGCGCCGGAGCGGCTCCGCCTCGACTCCACGCTGGACCTGCTCTCCCGCGGCAAGATCGCGGTCTTCGCGATCGACGAGGCGCACTGCGTGTCCCAGTGGGGCCACGACTTCCGCCCCGACTATCTGGCGCTCTCCCTGCTCGGCGAGCGCTGGCCGGACGTGCCGCGGATCGCGCTCACGGCGACGGCCACACGCGCGACGCATCAGGAGATCACCCAGCGGCTGAACATGCCGACGGCCCGGAACTTCGAGGCGAGCTTCGACCGGCCGAACATCCAGTACCGGATCGTGCCCAAGGCCGACCCCAAGAAGCAGCTGCTGAGCTTCCTGCGCGAGGAGCACGCGGGCGACGCGGGCATCGTGTACTGCCTCTCGCGCAACTCGGTCGAGAAGACGGCGGAGTTCCTGTCCCGCAACGGCGTCGAGGCGGTGCCGTACCACGCCGGCCTGGACTCGGGCACGCGCGCGGCGCACCAGTCGCGGTTCCTGCGGGAGGACGGGCTGGTCGTGGTCGCGACCATCGCCTTCGGCATGGGCATCGACAAGCCGGACGTGCGGTTCGTCGCCCACCTCGACCTGCCCAAGTCGGTCGAGGGCTACTACCAGGAGACGGGCCGCGCCGGCCGCGACGGCCTCCCCTCGACCGCCTGGATGGCGTACGGACTCAACGACGTCATACAGCAGCGCAAGCTGATCCAGTCCGGTGAGGGCGACGAGACGTTCCGCCGCAGGGCTGCCGCGCACCTGGACTCGATGCTGGCGCTGTGCGAGACCGCCCAGTGCCGTCGCGGGCAACTCCTCGCCTACTTCGGCCAGGACCCGGACCCGGCGGGCTGCGGCAACTGCGACACCTGTCTCGCCCCGCCCGAGACCTGGGACGGCACCGTCGCGGCCCAGAAAGTGCTGTCGACAGTGGTGCGGCTGCAGCGGGAGCGCGGGCAGAAGTTCGGCGCGGTGCAGATCGTCGACATCCTGATGGGGCGGCGCACGGCCAAGGTGATCCAGTTCGACCACGACCAGCTGTCCGTGTTCGGCATCGGCGAGGAGCTGACCGAGGGGGAGTGGCGCGGCGTTGTACGGCAGCTGCTGGCGCAGGGTCTGCTCGCGGTCGAGGGGGACTACGGCACGCTGGTGCTGACCGAGGCCAGCGGGTCGGTGCTGCGGCGCGAGCGGGAGGTGCCGCTGCGCAAGGAACCGAAGAAGCCGGCGCCCACGCGGACCGCCTCCTCGTCCTCCGGCCGGGGTGAGCGCAAGCCCAAGGCCGCCGCGGTCGAGCTGCCCGAGGAGCTGCTGCCAGCCTTCGAGGCCCTGCGTGCCTGGCGTGCGGAGCAGGCCCGCGAGCAGGGTGTCCCGGCGTACGTCATTTTCCACGACGCCACGCTCCGGGAGATCGCCACCGCCTGGCCCACGACCGTGGCACAGCTCGGCGGAATCAGCGGGGTCGGCGAGAAGAAGCTGGCGACATACGGGGAGGGCGTGATCGCGGTGCTGGCCACCCTGGACGGGGCGCCCACGGCGGAGTCGGCCCCGGCGGGCGACGCCGATCCGGGTGCGGACGACTGGCCCGAGATGGACGGCGAGCCGGAGCCCGACGACTGGATATAGCCCGCCGAGCCACCGAGCCCGACTCCTACGACCGGGCACCGGGGTGGGTTGCGCGGCCCGGCGCTCACGGGGTGCCGCCGTTCTGTGGGACGGGCGCTGCCTCACACGGCATGCATGCCCGCGGCTGGAGGAGCGCGAAGGCAGCGTGGTGTTGGGGGGTGCCGTGCGTGTTCATCCATGCTGCCGCTCGCGCCCGCCCGCGTTGCCCGCCCCGGCGGCGCGATCTCCCGCGGCCGGAGCAGGTGAGTCAGCCCAGCGCCGTCAGCCCCGGGGCGAGCGTGATCAGTAGGGGGAGAAGAGGGACCAGGGCTGCCACCGTCGTGGTGAGTGCCCTGTCTCTGCGGCCCAGGCGTGGGGGTGGTTCGAGGAGGCGATCGACTCGTTCGCCCAAGAGGCGGTGGCTGGAGGCGCAGGAGAGGACTCCGCGGTGCTGGTTCAGTTCGATGAGGGCCAGGGCGGTGGTCAGGTGGCCGCAGCGGCGGGACGCCGTGTCGTCGGCGGCGAGTTCCACCAGGCGGTGGGTCTGGTCGCAGAAGTGCGCGAAGAGGGGGATGCGGGGGAAGCCGGTGGCCAGGGCCGTGGACAGGTGCAGCAGCCAGTCGTGGTGGGCGCGGGCGTGGTCCCGCTCGTGGGTGAGGACGGCGTCCAGCTGGTGCGAGGTGAGGCGGTGCAGGGCGCCGGTGGTGACGACGAGCTGGGGCGGGTGGCCGGGCAGCCACCACGCGTCGGGATACTCGTCCTCCAGCACCAGCAGCGGCCCCCGGGCCGCGGGCAGGCCGGCCGGCAGGTCGGGGGCACGTTCACGCAGGTGGGCGCGGGCCTGGCCGCGGCGGCGCCGGGCCTCGGCCAGTTCACGGGCGAGCATCGCCGTGGTCCAGGCGGCACCGCAGGCCAGCAGCAGGGTGAGGGCGGTCGCCCAGGGCGGCGCGCCGGAGAGGTCGTACGCCTCGGTCACAGTCTGTGGCGCGGGCGCGAAGACCTGGACGCGGACGGTGTGGAAGACGGCGGCGGCGCTCAGCGCGAGGGCCGTCAGACAGCACAGCAGCACAGTGGCGACCAGGCACTGCCACACCCACAGCGCGACCACGGGTTCCCGTTCCGGCCACACCGCCCGGGTCAGCGCACGCGGAACCGGCACGGCGGCCGCCAGGGCGACGACGCTCAACAGGAGCAGGCAGACGGTCATGCCACGGGCTCCGGATCCTGATCGGAGGGGGCGGATGTCACGGGCGTGTGGGTGAAGCGAGGTACGGGGGCGAAGGGCGGAGTGCGGTTGGGCGGGTGTGCGGATGGAGCGGGTGGAGCGGGTGTGCGGATGTACTGGGTGGGGCGGGTGTGCTGATGGGCGGCGCGGCGGTGGGTGCGGCAAGCGTGTCGTCCGCCCACCGCCAGTATGAGGGCGGCGGACGCTGGAGTCAGGGCCTCCGGCGGCGGACGGTCGATGCCTGCGCACCCGTATCGGTCAGTTCCGCGGCACCACCGAGGTCAGGTCCGCGGCACCACCCGCCCCGTCACCTCCCCG
The DNA here is from genome assembly GCF_040296605.1 of Streptomyces sp. NPDC002088. Classification (NCBI taxonomy): domain Bacteria; kingdom Bacillati; phylum Actinomycetota; class Actinomycetes; order Kitasatosporales; family Streptomycetaceae; genus Streptomyces; species Streptomyces sp. NPDC002088. The sequence continues at coordinate 129,197 of NZ_JBEOXO010000007.1, forward strand.
AGTCCGACCCGGAGCCCGTTCGGTCCCGGTGCCCATGCCGTCATGGTCACCACGTCGCCGTCCTCCAGGAACGTTCGCTTGCCGTCGGGGAGTTCGAGGGGGTCGCGGCCGTTCCAGGTCAGCTCCAGCAGGGAGCCGCGCTCGCGCTCGGACGGGCCGCTGACCGTGCCCGACCCGTACAGGTCCCCCGTCCGCAGCGAGGCGCCGTTCACGGTCATGTGGGCGAGTTGCTGGGCGGCGGTCCAGTACATGGTGGAGAAGGGCGGCTCGGACACGACGTGACCGTTGATCGCGACGGAGATGCGCAGGTCGTAGCCGCCGGGCTCCTCCCCGGCGTCGTCCAGGTACGGCAGCAGGGTGTGCGTGCGTGCCGGGGGCGCCACCTGTGCGTCGGCCAGCGCGTCCAGCGGCGTGATCCACGCCGACACCGACGTGGCGAAGGACTTGCCGAGGAACGGGCCGAGAGGGACGTACTCCCACGCCTGGATGTCGCGCGCCGACCAGTCGTTCAGCAGGCACAGGCCGAAGACGTGATCCCGGAACTCCCCGAGCGCCACCGGCCGGTCGGGCTCCGACGGCGCACCCACCACGAAGCCGACCTCGGCCTCGATGTCCAGGCGGACGGACGGGCCGAAGACGGGCACCTCGTCGGTGGGTGCCTTGCGCTGGCCCGACGGCCGTATGACATCCGTGCCCGACACCACGACCGTCCCGGACCGCCCGTGGTAACCGATCGGCAGGTGCTTCCAGTTCGGGGTCAGCGAGTCCGCCGCGTCCGGGCGGAAGATCTGCCCGACGTTGCGGGCGTGGTTCTCGGAGGCGTAGAAGTCGACATAGTCGGCGACCTCGAAGGGCAGGTGCAGGGTCACCGACGACAGGGGGCGGAGGAAGGGTTCGACGGCCTGCTGGTGGGCCGGCACTGTCACCCACGCCGTCAGCGCGCGTCGTACGTCGGACCAGACCGTGCGGCCCGCCGCCAGCAGCGGGTTGAGGGTCGGCCGCGCGAGCAGGGAGGCGTACGGCGAGCCGAGCGCCAGGGCCGCGGCCCCCGCGTCGAGGACGTGGTCGCCGAGCCGGACACCGACCCTGCGCTCGGCGGAGTCCGAGCCCGCGGGGGAGAAGACGCCGTACGGAAGGTTGTGCGGCCCGAAGGGATCGCCCTCGGGGACGTCGAAGGGGGGCATGGGTGCTGCCTCACTCTCGGATGCGTGCGGTGCGTTCCGTCTGGTCGTGCCACACGGTGCGTTCTGTGTGGTCGCGCCACACGTTACGGCTGAGTTGCCTGTCTTGGGCAGTGTCTAAAGAGTTTGCAATGTCCGATTTAGGGTTGTGGGAGGCCCCAATTCCGGCTTAGCGTCCTTTGGGGGACACGGACGGGGTGGGTCCGGTCCGTAGGGGGGACACGTGGGGGGACCCGTGGCCAGGAGCACCAGCAGCGTGCCTTTCGAGGCCGACCGTGAGGTGCCGGGCCTGATAGTGAAGTTCGGCGACTATCCGCTGCACCACGGTGGTGTCGGAGCGATCCGCAGCCTGGGCCGCCTCGGCGTCCCGATGTATGCGATAACCGAGGACCGTTACACGCCGGCCGCCGCATCCCGCTATCTCGAGCGCGCGTTCGTCTGGCCGACGACGGGCACGGAGGAGCCGGAATACCTGGTGGAGGGCCTGCTCCGGATCGGCCGCCGTATCGGCCGACCCACCGTCCTCATCCCCACCGACGAGGAGGCCGCGGTTCTGATCGCCGAGCACCAGGACGCGCTCGGTGACCGCTTCCTCTTCCCGCGGGTCGAGCCGGGCCTGCCGCGCCATCTGGCCAGCAAGCAGGGCCTGCACGAACTGTGCGTGGAACACGGCATCCCCAGCCCTTCGGCGTCCTTCCCGCAGTCCTACGACGACATCGTCGCCTTCGCCGAGAAGGCCCGCTTCCCGGTGGTGGCCAAGAACCGCGAGGCGTTCGTACGGCGCAAACGGCCGGCCGTGAACGGGACGACGAGGATCGCCACGCGCGAAGGCCTGCTCGCCCTGGCCCGCGACTGGGGTGAGCACCCCGGAGACCGCGGCGCCCTCGGAGACCCCGGCGCGCTCGGCGACGCCGGAGATCCGGGCGTGATCCTCCAGGAGTACCTGCCGAGGGAGCAGGCTGAGGACTGGATCGTGCACGCCTACTTCGACCAGGACTCGACCCCGCTCGCGATGTTCACCGGCGTGAAGGTCCGCTCCTGGCCGCCGCACGCGGGCATGACGGCGAACGCGTACGTCGTCGACAACCCGGAACTCGCGGACCTCGCCGCACGTTTCATCAAACAGATCGGCTTCACCGGAATCGTCGACCTCGACCTGCGCTTCGACCGGCGCGACGGACAGTACAAACTCCTCGACTTCAACCCGCGCGTGGGCGCCCAGTTCCGACTCTTCGAGAACGAGTCGGGCGTGGACGTCGTCCGCGCCATGCATCTGGACCTGACCGGCCGCACCGTTCCGGAGGGGGAACAGCGGGCCGGCCACCGGTACATCGTGGAGAACATCGACCTGCCCGCCCTGCTCGCCTACCGCCGCAGCGGCTATACGACGCCGCACGCACCGACGCGGGCGAGTGGGACGGAGCTGGCCTGGCTGGCAGGTGACGACCTGCGGCCGTTCTTCACGATGCTCGCGCGCTTCGTGCGGCCGGGCGCGAAGCACCTCTATCAGCTGTGGCGCACCAGCCGCCGCGGCAGCAGCACCAGCAGCACCACCACGAAGTGACGAAGTAACGTCCTGGGGAGGGACTTCGTGATCCAACCGGTAGCAGTCATCGGCGCCGGGCCCTTCGGCCTGTCGACCGCCGCCCATCTGCGGGCACGCGGCATTCCCGTCCGCGTCTTCGGCGAGCCCATGGTGAGCTGGCGCGACCACATGCCCGCGGGCATGCTTCTGAAGTCGACGCCCGTGGCCTCCAACATCGACGCCCCGCAGCACGGCCACACCCTCGTCGACTACTGCGACGCGGCCGGCATACGCCGACTGGTGACGGACGAGGACATCATCCCCGCCGACACCTTCATCGCCTACGGCGAGTGGTTCCAGCAGAAGCTGGTGCCCGAGCTGGAGCGGGTGCGGGTGGTCTCCGTCGATCGCAAGACCGGCGGAGCCGGCGGATCAGGGTTCGAACTGAAGCTGGACTCGGGCGAGTTGTTCACCGCCCGGGCGGTCGTCGTGGCCACGGGCCTGTCCGGCCTGTCCCACCTGCCCCCGGAGCTGGCCGCTGCCGCAGCGGACGGTCCCGCGCCCACCGGCCGGGTCTCCCACAGCTCCCAGCACCACGACCTCAACCGTTTCTCCGGCAAGGAACTCATCGTCGTCGGAGCGGGCCAGTCCGCACTGGAGACGGCGGCGCTCGCGGCGGAGGCGGGCGCGCAGGTACACGTGGTCTCGCGCGGCCGCGGCCGGGTGGCTTTCGGCGCACCCCCGTGGAAGCAGCCGAAGCTGCGCCCCGAGTCCCCCTTCGGCCGCGCCTGGTCGCTGTGGGCGCTCAGCTACTACCCGCACCCCTACCGGTACCTCCCGGCCCAGACCCGCCACTACCTGGTCCGCCGGGTCCTCGGTCCGCTCGGAGCGTGGTGGCTGCGCGACCGCTTCGAGGGAAAGGTGCAGGTCAGCGAGGTGGCGCAGATCGTCGGGGCGGGGGCGGCGGACGACCGTACGACGCTGACAGTCGCCCCTCACACAGGCGGCACCCGGCAGTTGTCCGCCGACCACGTCATCGCGGCGACCGGCTATCGGGTGGACATAGCGGCGATGGACTTCCTCGGCCACGAACTGCGCACCGAGCTCGCGGTGAGCCGGGGCACCCCGAAGCTCGGCGCCGGATACGTGTCGTCCGTGCCCGGGCTGTACTTCACCGGCCTCCCGGCGGCGGCCTCGTACGGCCCGGTGATGCGCTTCGTGTGCGGTACGGAGTTCGCGTCCCCGCGGCTGGCGAAGCATCTGGCGGCGGCGCACGGCTGAAAGGAAGGACGAAAAGAGTTCCGTCGGTCTGTCACAACACGCGCCTCCGCTCCGTCAGTGCAGTGACGGCAACTCGTCACTGCACACGGACACGACGGACACGAAAGACACGCAGGAGGCAGCAGCATGCAGGCACGGATGACGAACCCGGCGTACGTCCTTCCGACCGCGATGAAGGGGATCGGCACCCTCTTCCAGGCGATCGGCGAGGCCGGCCTGGCGCAGGACCTGGCGGAGATCGTCGGGCTGCGCGCCAGCCAGATCAACGGCTGCAGCGCCTGTGTGCACGGGCACACGGTCAACCTGCGCAAGGCCGGCGCGAGTGAGGAGCGCATCGCCGCCGTCTCCGCTTGGCGGGAGGCGCCCTACTTCACCGACGCCGAGCGCGCCGCGCTGCGGCTGACGGAGAAGGTCACGCGGCTCGCCGACCGGTCCGAGGAGTCCGTGCCGGACGCACTGTGGGACGAGGTGGCCGACCACTTCGACGAGAAGGAGCTGTCCGCGCTGATCCTCACCATCTCGGTCACCAACATGTTCAACCGCATCAACACCACCATCAAGGAGCCCGCGGGCACCACTTGGGGCTGAAAACGGAGGTGAGTCGAGGGGGCGCGGTGTCCGTATTCTCTGATCATGGCCGCTCCCCTCGCATTCTCACTCATCGCCACCGACCTGGACGGAACGCTGCTCCGCGGCGACGACACCCTCTCCGACCGGTCTCTCGCCGCGCTCGCGCGGGTGGCGGAGGCCGGCGCCCAGCACCTCGTGGTGACGGGACGCCCGGCTCCGAGAGTGCGGCCGCTGCTCGACGACCTCGGCTGCAAGGGGCTCGCGGTGTGCGGGCAGGGCGCGCAGTTGTACGACGCCGGCGCGGACCGTCTGCTGTGGTCGGTCACCCTGGACCGGGAGCTGGCCGAGACCGCGCTCGGCAAGATAGAGGCCGAGGTGGGGCAGGTGTACGCGGCCGTGGACCAGGACGGGGCCGACGGCCTCACGCTCATCGAACCCGGCTACCTGATGCCCCACCCGACCCTGCCCGCGGTACGGGTCGGGCGGCGCGAAGACCTGTGGGGCGAGCCCATCAGCAAGGTCCTGCTGCGCCATCCCGCCCTGACCGACGACGAGTTGGCAGTGACGGCCCGCTCCGTGGTGGGCTCGCTGGCGACGGTCACCATGTCGGGGCCGGGGACCGTCGAGCTCCAGCCGTGCGGCGTCACCAAGGCGACCGGCCTGGCGCTGGCCGCCGAGCGCCTCGGCCTAGGCGCCGAACGGGCCCTCGCCTTCGGCGACATGCCCAACGACATCCCGATGTTCGACTGGGCCGCTCATGGCGTGGCGATGGCCAACGCCCATCCGGAACTCAAGGCCGTGGCCGACGAGGTCACCCTGTCGAACGAGGACGACGGCATCGCCGTCGTCCTCGAGAGACTCTTCTACTGACGGGACCGGTCAGTACGCGCCGAACACGTTGTCGATCGAGCCGTACCGGGCGGCGGCGTAGTTGCAGGCGGCCGTGATGTTCGCGACCGGGTCGTAGATGTTGAACGACGTGCCGGACACGTGGTACGCGTTGAACGTCGGGTCGATGACCTGCAGCAGGCCCTTGGACGGGATGCCCTTCTTCGCGTTGGAGTCCCAGAGGTTGATGGCGGCCGGGTTGCCGGACGACTCGCGGATCACGTTGCGGTAGATGCCGTTGTAGGTCCCGGGGATGCCGTGCTGCGCCATGACGGCGAGGGACTCCCGGATCCAGCCGTCGAGGTTGTTGGTGTACGTCGTCGCGGCCGCCGGGGCGGCGGTCACGGACGTGGTGGTGGCCGCGGAGGCGCTGGCCGCCCCGAGGAGCGGAAGGGCGAGCACGGCCGCGCCGGTACCGGCGACGGCGAGGGTGCGGACGAGACGGGCGCGACGGTTCTGACCGGCAGCGATCATGTCTGAATTCCTCTCCGGCGCCTACGAGGTGAGCTGTCGGGTTCGGGCGGGGAGGTGCCCGGCCGCGCCGCCCTGCGGCGACACGACTTAACCCCTAGCCGTTCCGGTGCGATGCCCGGTCCGGCGGCTTACCTGGGTCCCCCGTTCCTGCCCTACGAGTGAGTTCGTTGATGGTGGTGTTGGGCGGCGGCAGGATTAGGCGTCCACCCGACAGGCCGGAACGTATGCGAGAGCACATGTCCGAAACAAGTGTCGGAATCACACCTCACCCCAGTTGACCTTGGTCTGAGGCATTTGGGCTACTTGATCCTTTGCAGCCGCCAAGGGGCAACTCGCTTGCGGCGAAAGGGAAACGGGGGGTGGGTGGGGAGTGTGACCACCTGTCGGCTCGCGTGACCCAACTCACTGTTTGTCAGCCCGTAGAGCATTTACCGCTAAGAGGAATTCATCTAGCAATCACGGCAAATCGGGCACTGGTGTATGGGGGTTTCGGGGCGTTCCGGGGGTGCGAGGGTCACCGGCATTTCGGATATTTTGGGTGTTCAGGGTATTCAGGGCGTTTCGGGCGTTCAGGGGTTCCGGGGAACCCGCTTCTCCCACGTCCGGTGGAACACCACCTCGCCACCCTCCGTGCAGATCACCTCGTCGGAGGTGACGAAGTCCGCCCCGTCGCAGCCGATCTCCGAGCGGGTCCGGACCGTCGTGTCCCACATGAGGTCGGGGCGGTGCAGGCGGATTGACCAGTCGGAGCGGGTGCGGGCGGAGAGGGGGTCCCTCTCCTGGATCGTGTACGTCTCCAGCGCGTCCTCGGTGAACTCCAGCCCGTCGGGGTACACGCGCGTGCCGCCGTAGCGCGGGTCGACCTCCAGTCGCCACTCGCCCTTCGCCACGTCCCGTACGGCCAGGCGTGCGGGACGTGGCTCTTCGAGGGTGGCGGGGAAGTTCACTCCCAGGGGATCGGCCTGCTCGGGTTCCTCGAACAGGATGTCCGCCGACTGCCTTGTGCGCACGGGCAGTTCGAGGGCGCTGCCGGCCGGGTCCAGGGTGAGGCCCGCCGCCGAACCGGGCTCGGGCCAGATCCACGGCCAGTACGCCGAGGAGACGGCGAGGCGGATGCGGTGGCCGGGCGGGAAGGCGTGGCCGATCCCGGTCAGCTCGAAGGTCACGTCCTCCGTGGCGCCCGGGGGCCACGGCACGGACCGGTCCCGGCCCAACCGCGCCGACAGGTTCAGTACGCCGCGCGTGACCAGGGTCGACGAGCCGTCTGGCGCCACGTCGCACACCCGGGCGATCACCTGGCCGCGCGGTGCGTCGGAGGCCAGCCGCAGCCGCACCCGCGGCCGTCCCAGCACCCAGGTCTCCTCCGCCACCGCGAACTCGAAGCACACCGAGCGCCCGTCCTCCTCGCGCTGGTCGGGCGGGAGGTCGGCGTCGTCGCCGAAGGGGAGGAAACGGCCCGCGTCGACTCCGGTGTGCATCGGGGACCGTACGAGCACAGGGGCGCCCCCGAGTTGGTACGTGACCGTCGTCACGTAGGGGGAGGGCCAGGCCGGCTCGCCGACCCAGCGGCCCGGCAGCGTCTCGTACACCGTGGCCGGAGGGTGGGAGTCGCTCACGTAGGCGCGCAGGAGCGGTACGTCGAGGGCGCCCGTTTCCCGGCCCTTCAGCCAGTGGTCCCACCAGCGCAGCGTCTCCTGGAGGAAGCCGATCGCCGGGCCCGGCGGCAGGCCGCGGTCCGGGTACTGGTGCGACCAGGGGCCGATCAGGCCGCGTACCCGGTCGGCGGGGAGGTGTTCGACCAGGCGCAGGACGGTGTCGCGGTACGGGTCGTGCCAGCCGCCGACGGCCAGGACGGCGGCGCTGATCGCGCCGTAGTCCTCGCAGACGCTGCTCGGCCTCCAGTAGTCGTCCCGCGTCCGGTGGGCGAGCCAGGTGTGGATGAAGGGCTGTACCTCCTCCAGCCGCCCGAGCCACATGTCCCGCCAGGCCTCGCCGACGTACTGCGGGTCGGGCGGCCGGGCGACGAAGGCGAGCATCGTGGCCGCCCAGGCGTGCATGTCGACGGCGAGGGCGGAACCTCCCAGGTAGTGCACGTCGTTGTCATAGTGGTCGTCCGTGGAGCAGACCGTGACGACCGCCTTGAGTGGCTCGGGCGCGAGGGCCGCGATGCGGAGGGAGCCGAAGCCGCCCCAGGAGATGTCGAACACGCCCACCTTGCCGTCGCACCAGGGCTGCGCGGCCAGCCAGTTCACCACCTCGGCCCCGTCGGCCGGATATACCGCCGAGTACGGGTCCGCGGGGATGCCCTCGCTGTTGCCATGGCCGCGGACGTCGACGCGGACGGAGGCGTAGCCGTGGCCGGCGTACCAGGGGTGGCGCTGGTGGTCGCGGGGCGCGGTCCAGTCGGTCAGGCGGTACGGGAGGTACTCGAGGAGCGCCGGTACGGGCTCGTTGGTCAGGGGGCGCCACACCCGTGCGTACAACCGGGTTCCGTCGGGCAACGGGATGCGGAGGTCCTCGTGGGTCGTCTCGTAGGGGAAGGACGTACGGATGCGCGGGTTCGTCGGGCTCATCGGGGTGACCTCAGCGGACGGGGTGCACCGTGCGGCGAGTCGAGCGGCTCATCCTGCGGTGCCTCGTGCGGTGCCTCGTGCGGCGCGTCGTGCGGCGCATCGCGTAGGGCGCGAGGGCGGACTCGGTCGGGTGCTTTCGGCCGGCCGGGTGACGGCGCCCGGCGACGTACGGCTCGGGGCACGGATCCCTGCTTCCTCGTATGCCGACAATCTTTGTGATGTCAGCAGAATTCGATGAAAATCTGTCCTTATCAACTGATCAGAAACATACCGGGCGTGATCCGGTACCGCCTGGCCTGTAACCGTGGGGGCTATCGGTGATCGAAACGTGACCGGATACGCTGACTTGAGTGGTGGCAGCGACCTATCGACAAACCGTGTAAGCGCCAGTGGACACCAGCAGACAGGAGACCCCTCGTGACCGTCGTCGGGCCGTTCGGGCTGAGCGTGCGGGACCAGGCTCTGGAAGCCGATGTTCAGGCCGGGATGGCGGCTGTCGAGGAAGGCTTGCTCGAGGCCACCAAGAGTGAGGTCCCCTTCATCACGGAGGCCGCGCAGCATCTGGTGCGGGCGGGCGGGAAGCGCTTCCGGCCGCTGCTCGTGATGCTCGCGGCGCAGTTCGGGGACCCGTACGCGCCGGGAATCGTGCCGTCGGCGGTGGTCGTGGAGCTGACCCACCTCGCCACGCTGTACCACGACGACGTCATGGACGAGGCCGAGGTGCGGCGCGGGGTGGACAGCGCGAACACCCGCTGGGGCAACTCGGTCGCGGTCCTCACCGGTGACTTCCTGTTCGCGCGGGCCTCGCACATCCTGGCCGACCTCGGGCCGGAGGCGGTGCGGGTGCAGGCGGAGGCGTTCGAGCGGCTCGTGACCGGGCAGATCCTGGAGACGGCGGGGCCGCAGGACGGGCGGGACCCGGTCGAGCACTACCTGGATGTGCTGGGCGGCAAGACCGGGTCGCTGGTGGCCGTGTCGTGCCGGTTCGGGGCGATGATGTCCGGGGCCGACGAGACGGTCGTGGACGTGCTGACGCAGTACGGGGAGCGGCTGGGAGTCGCCTTCCAGCTGGCCGATGACGTGCTGGACATCGCGTCGGACTCCCGTGAGTCCGGGAAGACGCCCGGGACGGATCTGCGGGAGGGCATCTCCACGCTTCCGGTGCTACGGCTGCGGGAGCGGGCGGAGCGGCTGGGGCTGGCGGAGGATGTCGCGCTGTGCGAGCTGCTGGACTCCGACCTGAGTGATGACGCGCGGCTGGCGGAGGCGTTGGGGGCGCTGCGGGCGCATCCTGCGTTGGAGCAGGCGCGGCGGGACACCGTGCGGTATGCGGAGGAGGCGCGGGCTGCGTTGGCGCCGTTGCGGGAGTGCGACGCGAAGAGGGCGTTGGTTGAGGTGTGTGATGCGGTGGTGCATCGGGCGGGGTAGGGGGTTTGCCCACCCACCCGCCCGACTCGGTTGGGTGGAAGGTGACCCTCGCTCCGGGGCTCCGCCCCAGACCCCGGCGGGGACTCCGTCCCCTGCACCCCTGACGGGACTCCGTCCCCTGCACCCCTGACGGGACTCCGTCCCCTGTCCCCCTGGCGGGGCTTCGGCCCCTGTGCCTGTGGCTGGGCTCCGCCCCAGACCCTCGCAGTGTTGACGGATCGGACGGGTCCACCTGATGTGGCCGGGTGCGGTGTCCCCGACCCCTACGGGTCGGGTGAGGTGCCGCACCCTCGTGTCATACCCCAGCAGTACGCGGAGTTGAGCCCGCGGTCTGACGCTTCCTTAGGGCCGATTTGGTCAGATGGACACCACGGAAAACACCACTCCTCACCGATTCGGGTGAGAATGGCGGCTCAGGGTGGACCACCAGTGCGAGGACACGCCGAGACGACAGCCGCCGCCGACGACGGAGGTAAGGCACACATGGCACCGTACGAATCCGACGACAGCACGACCACGACCACGACCGCCGGAGAAGCCGACGACCTGCGTACCGGGCGGCGCACGGCAGCGCGGTACGTCGTCCCGGTCGCGGTCGTGGGGGTGGCCGCGGCGACCATCGGGCTCGTCCCGGCGCTCGCCTCCTCCGGCGACCCCGACCTGCCGAAGATCACCGCGCAGCAACTCATCGACAAGATCGCCCAGTCGGACGTGGAGCAGCTGTCCGGCACGGTGAAGATCAGTACGGACCTGGGGCTGCCCAACCTCGGCGGGCTGGAGAGCGGCCTGCTCTCCGGCGCCACGCAGTCCGGCGGCGACGGATCGTCCGCGGACCCGTCCGTCAAGCTGACGGAACTCGCCTCCGGCACACACACCCTGCGTGTCGCGGCCGACGGCCCGGACCGGCAGAAGCTCTCGCTGCTGGAGAACGCCGCCGAGTACAGCCTCATCCACGACGGCAAGGACGTCTGGGGCTACGACAGCAAGTCCAACGAGGTCTACCACGCCACCGCGGACGACAGCGCCACCAAGGGGCAGGAGAGCGAGAACCACGCCCCGGCCACGCCCAAGGACCTCACCGAGGAGGCCCTGAAGTCGGTCGACGACACCACGTCCGTGACCGTCGACGGCACCATGCAGGTCGCCGGACGGGATGCCTACAAGCTGCTCATCAAGCCGAAGCAGTCCGGCACCACGGTCGGCGCGATCAGCGTGGCAGTGGACGCGAAGACGGGGCTGCCACTGAAGTTCACGCTGACCCCGGCGAGCGGCGGCGCCGCCGTCGTGGACGCGGGCTTCACCCAGGTCAGCTTCGCCAAGCCGGCCGCGTCGACCTTCGACTTCACCCCGCCCAAGGGCGCCAAGGTCACCGAGGACGGCGCCACCGAGCACGGCCAGGAGAGCGGGAAGTCGGACGAGGACCTCGTCAAGGAAGCCGATGGTCTCGACGGTCTCGACGGCCTGAAGGTCATCGGCGAGGGCTGGAACTCCGTCGCCTCCTTCGACATCGGCAGCAAGAGCGGCCTGCCCTCCGGTACCTCCGGCAGCTTCGGTTCCGTCGGCGACCTCGGCGGCTTCCTCGGCTCGCTCGGCGACAAGGTCACCGGCAAGTTCGGCTCGGGCACGGTCTTCTCCACCCGCCTGGTCAACGCCCTGATCACGGACGACGGCAAGGTGTACGTCGGCGCCGTCACCAAGGACGCGCTGGTGAAGGCCGCCAACACCGGACAGTGAGCACGAGCACGACGAATCGAGGGAGCCGATGGACGAGCTGTCCGCCACGGAACCGCACCCGAAGGACGCGGATGTCGGCGTCATCGACACCCGCGGCCTCACCAAGCGTTACCGCGGCGGACAGCTCGCCGTCGACGGTCTCGACCTGACCGTCCCGGCGGGCAGCGTCTTCGGCTTCCTCGGTCCGAACGGCTCCGGCAAGACCACCACCATCCGCATGCTGATGGGCCTGATCGAGCCCACCTCGGGCACGGCGCGGGTGCTGGGGCGGCCCATGCCCCGCGCCTCGCGCGCCGTGCTGCCGCAGGTCGGCACCCTCATCGAGGGCCCGGCCCTCTACGGTTTCCTCTCCGGCCGCGACAACCTGATGAGATACGACGCGGCCGACCCGACAGCCGACCCGCGCACCCGGCGTACGCGCGTCGCACAGGCGCTGGACCGGGTGGGCCTGACGGCCGCCGCGGGCAAGAAGGCGAAGGCGTACTCCCTCGGCATGAAGCAGCGGCTCGGCCTCGCGGCCGCCCTCCTCCAGCCGCGCCGCCTGCTCGTCCTGGACGAGCCGACCAACGGCCTCGACCCGCAGGGCATGCGGGAAATCCGTGCCCTGGTACGGGAGCTGGCCTCCGACGGCACGACCGTCTTCCTCTCCTCGCACCTGCTCGACGAGATCGAGCAGGTGTGCACGCATGCCGCCGTGATGGCACAGGGGCGGCTCGTCACCCAGGGCGCGGTCGCCGACCTGGCCGCCGGGGCGCGCGGCAGACTGGTGGTGACCACGCCCGACCCGGGCGACGCGGCCCGTGTGCTGAAGGAGCAGGGCGTCGGCGACGTCGTCGTCACCGACGACCGTGTGACCGGCGATCCACCGGATCGCGACCGCGACCTCGCCGAGGTGAACGCCGCGCTGGTGACGGCCGGTGTCCGGGTCCGCGGCTTCGGGGTCGAACGGGCCTCCCTGGAGGACGCGTTCGTGGCCCTGACGGGGGAGGGGTTCGATGTCGCAGGTTGAGCCGGCCACCACTACCACTACCACTGCTGCTGCTGCCGCTTCCGCCACCACTGTCGGCGAGGTCGAAGTCCCGCGCAGGCCCAGTCCGTTGTGGACCTTCGGTCTCCTCCGTAGCGAGCTGGTGATCACCTTCCGGCGCTGGCGCACGCTCGCTCTGCTGGGCGTGCTGGCGGCCGTACCGATCCTGGTCGGGATCGCCGTGAAGATCGAGACCGGCGACGGCGGCTCGGTCGGCGGTGGGGGCGGCGAGGGACCGGCGTTCATTTCGCAGGTCACCAACAACGGCCTGTTCCTGGTGTTCACGGCGCTGGCCGCGACGCTCCCGTTCTTCCTGCCGATGGCGATCGGCGTCGTCGCGGGCGACGCGATCGCGGGGGAGGCCAACGCCGGAACCCTTCGCTACCTCCTGGTGGCCCCCGCCGGCCGCACCCGGCTCCTGCTCGCCAAGTACGCGACCACGATGGCCTTCTGTCTGGTGGCCACCCTCGTCGTCGCGGCCTCGGCGATGGCGGTCGGGGCCCTGCTCTTCCCGCTCGGCGACCTGACGACGATCTCCGGCACCCGGATCACCTTCGCCGAGGGCCTGGGCCGGGCGGTGCTGATCGCCCTGGTCGTCGCCGCGTCACTGGTCGGCGTCGCGGCGCTCGGTCTGTTCGTCTCGACGCTGACCAGCAGCGGCATCGCGGCCATGGCGACGACCGTGGGTCTGCTGATCACCGTCCAGATCCTCGACCAGATCCCGCAGCTCCACGCGATCCAGCCGTACTTCTTCTCCCACTACTGGCTGTCCTTCGCCGACCTGATGCGCGAACCGGTCTACTGGGACGACCTGGTGAAGAACCTCGGCCTCCAGGCCCTGTACGCGGCGGTGTTCGGCTCCGCCGCCTGGGCCCGCTTCACGACGAAGGACATCAGCACCTAAGACACACCTAAGACCTGTCCTGGCGGGACGACGGGGACGGGGACGGCGACGGGGACGGGGACGAAGACGGGGACGGGTCACGACACGGCGGGACGGGAGGGGTCACGCGCCCTCGTGCGGGAAGCGCGCGAGCGGCGCCTCCTGCGCGAAGAACGTCTTCGCGCGCGCCAGCGCCGCCGTGTCCTTCAGTACGTCGCCGCGCGCGCTGCCGTTGCCGAGCAGGACCCCGCCGAACCGCATCTTCATGTACGCGGCGGAGTTGTTGAGCGTGCCGATCAGTGGGTCCGCGACCGCCGGCTCGTCGTCCGCGAGCGCGGTGACGCCCCAGAGGGTGCGGCCGGCCAGGGTCGCCTTGAAGTCGACGCCGGGGATGCGCAGCCAGCCCGACCAGTAGTCCAGGTAGCGCTTGGTGAGGCTGGACACCGAGTACCAGTAGAGCGGCGAGGCGATCACGATGTCCGTCGCCGCGAGCGTGGCGTCGAGCAGCTGCGCCACGTTGTCCCCGGCGGGCGGGCGCACGTGGTCGCTGTCGCGGCGCAGGTCCACGAAGTCGGGCAGGGGGTGCTCGGCGAGGCTGATCCACTCCTGCTCGACGTCCGCAGGCAGCTGTTCGGCGGCCCTGCGCGCCAGCAACTCGGTGTTGCCCTCGCTGCGGCTGCTGCCCAGCACGAACAGGAAACGGCGGCCCATGACTCCCCCAAATGATCGGCATACGGCGATTGCGCGCGCCTGCGTTACATGCATCTACATTACATGCGCGTGCAATCATATCCGATGAGTCGAGTCAGTGTCCGGGCTTCCCGGGGTGGCTCCCCGCTCAGGTCGCCGAGGCGCCAGGCGGGCACCCACGGCACGCGGTGGACGTCGATGACTGACTCGATCCGCGCGACATGCTGGGCGAGGGGGCGCGGCAGCCTGCCCGGCGCGTCCGCGACGAGCACCACGGAGTCGAGGTCCAGCCCCGCCGGGGCCTCCCCGCGCCGGAACATCTCCAGCGTGCGCAGGACGGCGTCCAGCCCCGCCGCGTGTGTCCGGGCGACGAGCAGCATCGACGGCGGATCACCGGGGCCGGGCCAGTCGCGGCCGCAGTCCTGACCGCCGTAGACGGCCGCGAGCGTGGAGGTGCCCGCGCCGCCGTGCGTGGCGACCCAGGAGAAGCGCCGCGGGGTGCCGTGGAGGTGATCGGGCTCCCGTGCCCCCTGCTCCGGCGGGCTCACCGGCCCCCGGATCCAGATCTCCGGCCCCTGCCGCACACCGCCGTCCCGCATTCCGTGCTCCTCCCTCGTCTGCCTCGATCCTCACTCCACCAGCGACGGTTCCGGCACCTCGGGCGGGGCCCTGGGACGAGTCTGTGACCTTGTGGTGACACGTGCACCGGAAGTGGGCGGAGAGACTCGACCGTGTACCTGTACGACCGGATCCTGCCGCTGGGGGAGCGGTGGCCCGGCGCCGGGAAGGGGCACCATGGAGACTGCGGAACCCGCGGAACCCGCCCGTGCCGACCGCCGACTCCCCGACGCACCCGAGTGAGGGAAGCGATGTCTCGACTCAGCCGCGAGAAGAAGCGCGAAGAGAAGCGCGCCGCGCGTTCCGCGGTCCCCGCGACGCCCGTGGTGGCACCGCTGGACGTCCGTGTCCCCGCGGCCGGACCGGGGGCGGGCGGCGCGTCGATAGGCGGCGTACCGGTCGTCCCGGCCCCCGGCGAGGAGGTCCAGCACGCCGTGCTGAGCCACCTGCACCGCATCGCCCTCGCCACCGGTCACCCGGTCCTCGCCATGGTTCAGGACGACCGTATCGGCTACGTTGTCCCCCTTCGAGTGGACCTGGACGGCTCCAGCCACTTCACGGGAGAGCCGGTCCGCTCCGAGCCGCCGGAGGACGTCGCACCGGCCTGGAAGCCGCAGAGCACCGCACCGGCCCGTCATGAGCAGCTCACGCATGTCCTGCGCGCGGTGCCGGAACGACAGGCGGAAGCCCAAACGAAGGCACAAGCGGAAGTCCAAGCACAAGCACAAGCACAAGCCCACCCTGAGGTGGAAGCGGAGCCGCAGTTGCCGGGCGACCCCGCCCCTGCGTTCCGCCTCCGCGCGGTGCCGGAGTCGCCGACGGACACGCCCTACGGCACGGCCGCCGCCCCGACGGGCGAGTTCGGCCCGCCACCGATGATGGACGGATCCCCGCCACCGACGATCGACGGACCTCCGGCACCCGGCCCCTCGATGGGGCACGCACCCGCAGCACCCCTCACCACCGCCCCCGAACCCCACCCCGAACCCCAGCCCGAACCCCATCTCGACCCCTACGCCGTCCCCGAACCCGACCCCAAGCCGACCCCCGCCCGCGGCTTCGACGCGGTCGCCGAAGCCGTACTCGGGGACGATCCGCTGACCGCGTCCGGAGACACCGGCGCTGCCGCCCTCCTCGCCGAGCCGATGGCGCGGATCGCCGATGCCGTGAAGGCGGGGGAGATCGAGGCGGCGGCGGGACTCGCGGAGCGGACCGTGGCCGAGGCGTCGGGGAGGCTCGGGCCGCAACACCCCGAGGTGCTCCGGCTGCTCGAACTCACGGCGTACATCGCCTACCTGGCGGGGGACCCGCTCCGCGCTTTCCACCTCTCCCTCGACCTGGCCCGCGTCCACCGCGGCGCCCGGGACTCGGAGGCCGCGTACGGCAACATCCAGAGCGCGGCCTCGGCCTGGCGTGCGGTGCGTGACCCCGTACAGGGCCTGCACCTGGGGCAGGATCTCCTCGCCCTGTGGACCGACCTCACGTTCGAGGACGGGCCCGCCGCCGACGACCTCGGTCAACTGGACTCCGCCCGCGCCCGGATGAACCGCCTCGCCGAACGGGCGGCCCGCAACTCGGGCTCCCAGTAGGCCGGTGGACCAGTACGCCGACCCCTACTGCACGCAGAACTCGTTCCCCTCCGGATCCGCCATCACCACCCACTCGCCGCCGGGCTCCTTCACCTCCCGCAGCACGCTCGCCCCTAGCTTCAGGAGCCGCTGGACCTCCTCCGCCCGTCGGTCCTTGCCGGGGTGCAGATCCAGGTGCAGCCGGTTCTTGGTGGTCTTCGGCTCCGGCACGCGCTGGAACAACAGCCGCCGCCCGAGCCCGGTCCCGCTGTCCTTGTCGTACGGGTCGTCCGGATGCCGTACGGCGATCAGGTCCCTGAAGGCGGGGCGGCCGTGGAACTCCACGGTGGCCGCGCCCGGCAGGGCGCCGAGTTCCAGCAGCCGCTCGACGAGCGCGCTGTTGTCCTCGACCGTGTAGTGGAGCGCGGCGGACCAGAAGTCGGCCTGGGCGTGCGGGTCGGCTGCGTCGATGACGAGTTTCCAGTGCAGCGGGGCGGGAGCAGGCGTCTGCGTCATGCTAACCACTTATAGTGGTTACGTGAGCGGGCGTGCAATGGAACCGCCGGGCGAGTCCCCCGGTCTGACGCTGGTGTCGTACGAGGGGAAGCCCTACCGCTTCGACCCCGGAGCGCTCTGTCTGGAGCTGCTGACGACGGGCGGACCGGGCGCCTTCGCCCGCCACGAGGTGCTGCACGAGCCCGCCGACCTCGCGGCCTGGGCCGACCGCAGCCGCCTCCCGGACGGTCTGGAGCTCGCCGTGTCCGAGGGGGAGCTGGGGCGTGTCCGGGCCTTCCGTGACGCCCTGTTCCTGCTCACCGCCGACCGCGCCCACGGCCGCCCGCTGCGGCCGGACCACGTCGAGACCGTCAACGCGGCGGCGGCCGGGCCCCCGCTCGGCTCACGCCTCACCCCGGACGGCACTCGCGCTTGGGCCTCCGGCGCCACCGCCACCCACCTGGTGTCGACGCTCGCCCGGGACGCGATCGACCTGTTCACCGGGCCGTACGCCCACCGCATCCGCGAATGCGGCGCCCACGACTGCTACCTGCTTTTCGTCGACGCCTCCCGCCCGGGCCGCCGTCGCTGGTGCGCGATGGAGCACTGCGGGAACCGGGAGAAGGCGCGGGCACACCGGGCACGCGCGAGCCGGTCGGCCCGGTCGGGCGCCGAATAGTCCCTGGTCACGAATGCCCCAGGTCAGGTCCACCACGGCAGAATTGTCAGGCGTCCACCGTGGCAGAGCCGGTCAGGCGTCCACTGTGGCAGAGCCGGCAGGCGCCGGCGTGGGAACCCGGGGCGCGCCGGTCCCGGCCGCCCTCAGCAGCGCGGCGCGTCGCGCGGTGCGCAGCGCGTTCCAGGTGAGCAGCGCCAGGGCCAGCCAGACCAGCGCGAAGCCGGCCCAGCGCTCGGGCGGCATGGCCTCGTCGAAGTAGAGGACGCCGAGCAGGAACTGGAAGACGGGGGCCAGGTACTGGAGCAGGCCCAGCGTGGACAGGGGTACCCGTATCGCGGCCGCGCCGAAGCAGACGAGGGGGAGCGCGGTGACGATGCCGGTCGAGGCCAGCAGGGCGGAGTGCCCGGCGCCCTCGGTCGCGAAGGTGGCATCCCCGTGCGCCGACAGCCACAGCAGATAGCCGAGCGCGGGCAGGAACTGGATCGCGGTCTCGGCGGCCAGCGACTCGACGCCGCCGAGGTCGACCTTCTTCTTCACCAGCCCGTAGGTGGCGAAGGAGAAGGCGAGGCAGAGGGAGATCCACGGCGGCTGGCCGTAGCCGATGGCGAGGACCAGTACGGCGGCGAAGCCGACGCCGACGGCCGCCCACTGCACGGGCCGCAGCCGCTCCTTCAGGATCAGCACGCCCATCGCGATGGTGACCAGCGGGTTGATGAAGTATCCGAGGGAGGCCTCGACCACGTGCCCGCTGTTCACGGCCCAGATGTAGACGCCCCAGTTCACGGTGATCACGGCGGCGGCCACGGTGACCAGCGCCAGCCTGCGCGGCTGCCGCAGCAGCTCGCCCGCCCAGGCCCAGCGCCGTACGACGACGAGCGCGACGGCGACGAAGGCGAGGGACCACACCATCCGGTGGGCGAGGATCTCCGCCGCGCCGGCGGGCTTCAGCAGGGGCCAGAAGAGGGGGACGAGCCCCCACATCCCGTATGCCGCGAAGCCGTTCAGCAGACCTGTCCGCCGCTCGCCCCTCGACTCTCCGGCCACGGGCCCCTCCTTCTCGCTCGCACACGCAGGCGCGTGTATGCAGAAGGTAACGTCGAGCGCCCCCGCCTGTCATGCCCGTATCGTCATACGGTCATGACAGGCGGGGTGGTGCGTCCAAGGCGCCGGACGTGGCCGAAAGATGCTGAACAGGCCGACCGGGGCCGAACCAGGCCGAACGGGGAAGTGTCAGCCCTTGAGTGCGGCGGCGATGGCCTCGGAGAGCGGGGTGGTCGGGCGGCCGGCCAGGCGGGACAGGTCGCCGGAGGTCACGACCAGCTCGCCCTTCTCGATGGACGCGTCCACGCCGGCCAGGATCGTGGCGAACATTCCGGGCAGCCCGGCGCCGGTGAGGATGCCGGTGAGGGCCTCGGTGGAGACGGAGTTGTAGACGATCTCCTTGCCGGTCTGCTTGCTCAGTTCGGCCGCGTACTCGGCGAAGCTCCACGCCTCGTCGCCGCCCAGCTCGTACGTCTTGTTCTCGTGCCCCTCGCCGGTCAGCACGGCGACGGCGGCGGCCGCGTAGTCGGCGCGCGAGGCGGAGGAGAGCCGGCCCTCGCCGGCGGCGTGGACGACGGCGCCGTGCTCCAGCTCGGGGGCCAGGTTCTCGGTGTAGTTCTCGTGGTACCAGCCGTTGCGGAGCAGCGCGTAGGGCAGGCCGGAGGCGAGCAGAGCCTTCTCGGTGCCGCGGTGGTCGTCGGCGAGCGCGGCCTTCAGGCTGCCGGGGGCGCTGGTGTAGGCGAGCAGGGCGACACCGGCCGCCTTGGCGGCGTCGATGACGACCTGGTGCTGCTGGACGCGGCCCTTGTCGAACTCGTTGCCGGAGATCAGCAGGACCTTGTCGCCGGCCGCGAAGAGGCCGTCGAAGGTCTCGGGGGTGTTGTAGTCGGCGACCGCGAGCTTCACGCCCCGGGCCGCGAAGGCGGCGCCCTTGGCCTCGTCGCGCACGACGGCGGTGATCTGCTCGGCCGGGACCTTCTCCAGCAGCTGCTCCACGACGTGGCGGCCGAGGTGTCCGGTGGCTCCGGTGACAACGATGCTCATGATCTGAATCTCCTTGTGGGGTGCGGTGTCACCAAACCTACGAGAAGCGCTAACTAAGTGAAAGTACCCACTTTGAAGTAAGGTACCGACATGGCAGTAAGTAGCGTGGAAGCCGGCAAGTACGAGCTCGCCGAGGGAATGTGCCCCTACCGACTGGTCCTGGAACACCTCACCAGCCGCTGGGGCGTGCTCGTCCTGATCGAGCTCCTGGACCGCCCGTACCGCTTCAGCGAACTGCGCCGGGCGATCGGCCGGGTCAGCGAGAAGATGCTGACGCAAACGTTGCAGACCCTGGAGCGTGACGGTCTGGTGCACCGGGACGCCAAGCCGGTCATACCGCCGCGCGTCGACTACTCCCTGACCGAGCTGGGACGCGAGGCCGCCGAGCAGGTCCGCGCGCTGGCGATGTGGACCCACGAGCGGATGGACGAGGTGGACAAGGCACGCCGCGCCTACGACGAGGCCCGGGCCTGAGAGCCCGGGCCGCATCAAGAATCTCTGGTCCGGATGAACCTTTGTCCGAACCTTTGTCCGGATGAACCGCCGTTGAGGGGGTCAGCCGACGACGGTCCAGCTGTCGCCGCCCGCCAGCAGCGCCGCCAGGTCTCCCTTGCCCTTCTGTTCGATCGCCGTGTCCAGCTGGTCGGCCATCTGCGTGTCGTAGACCGGCCGCTCCACCGAGCGCAACACGCCGATCGGGGTGTGGTGGAGCGTGTCCGGGTCGGCCAGCCGGGAGAGGGCGAAGGCGGTGGTCGGGGACGCGGAGTGGGCGTCGTGGACCAGGATCTGCGCCTCGTTCTCCGGGGTCACGGTGACCACCTTCAGGTCACCCGTTTGCTGGTCCCGTACGACACCGCGCGCGCCGTCCGGCCCGAAGCGGATCGGCTGCCCGTGTTCGAGGCGGATCAGCGCCTCCTGTGCCGACTGCCGGTCCTTCAGCACCTCGAAGGCGCCGTCGTTGAAGATGTTGCAGTTCTGGTAGATCTCGATCAGCGCCGTGCCGGGGTGCGCGGCGGCCTGCCGCAGTACCTCCGTCAGATGCTTGCGGTCGGAGTCGATCGTGCGCGCCACGAACGACGCCTCGGCGCCGATGGCCAGGGACACCGGGTTGAAGGGGGCGTCCAGAGACCCCATCGGCGTCGATTTGGTGATCTTGCCGACCTCCGACGTCGGGCTGTACTGCCCCTTCGTCAGGCCGTAGATCCGGTTGTTGAAGAGCAGGATCTTCAGGTTCACGTTGCGGCGCAGGGCGTGGATCAGGTGGTTGCCGCCGATCGACAGCGCGTCGCCGTCACCCGTCACCACCCACACGCTCAGGTCGGGCCTGCTGGAGGCGAGCCCCGTCGCGATCGCGGGCGCGCGGCCGTGGATGGAGTGCATGCCGTACGTGTTCATGTAGTACGGGAAGCGCGACGAGCAGCCGATGCCCGAGACGAAGACGATGTTCTCCTTGGCCAGCCCCAGCTCCGGCATGAAGCCCTGCACGGCGGCCAGGATCGCGTAGTCACCGCAGCCGGGGCACCAGCGCACTTCCTGATCGGACTTGAAGTCCTTCATGGACTGCCTGGCCTCGGCCTTGGGGACGAGCGAGAGCGCCTCGATCGTGCCCGTGCCTTCCGTGGACGTCTCAGCCATCGATGGCCTCCTTGAGCGCCGTGGCGAGCTGCTCCGCCTTGAACGGCATGCCGTTCACCTGGTTGTACGAGTGGGCGTCGACCAGGTACTTCGCCCGGACGAGGGTGGCGAGCTGCCCGAGGTTCATCTCGGGGATCACCACCTTCTCGTAGCGCCGCAGCACCGTGCCGAGGTTGCGGGGGAAGGGGTTGAGATGCCGCAGGTGCGCCTGCGCGATCGACTCCCCGGCCGTGCGCAGCCGACGGACGGCCGCCGTGATCGGGCCGTACGTCGATCCCCAGCCCAGGACCAGGGTCTGTGCCCCGTCCGGGTCGTCGACCTCGATGTCCGCAACCTCGATGCCGTCGATCTTGGCCTGCCGGGTGCGGACCATGAAGTCGTGGTTGGCGGGGTCGTAGGAGATGTTGCCCGTGCCGTCCTGCTTCTCGATGCCGCCGATGCGGTGCTCCAGGCCCGGTGTGCCCGGGACCGCCCACGGGCGGGCGAGGGTCTGCGGGTCGCGCTTGTACGGCCAGAAGACCTCGCTGCCGTCGTCCAGCGTGTGGTTGGGGCCCTGCGCGAACTGCACGGTCAGGTCCGGCAGCTCGTCCAGTTCGGGGATGCGCCAGGGCTCGGAGCCGTTGGCGAGATAGCCGTCGGAGAGCAGGAAGACGGGGGTGCGGTACGTCAGCGCGACCCGGGCCGCCTCCAGTGCCGCGTCGAAGCAGTCGGCCGGGGTGCGCGGGGCGACCACCGGGACCGGGGCCTCGCCGTTGCGGCCGAACATCGCCTGGAGCAGGTCGGCCTGCTCCGTCTTGGTCGGCAGACCGGTCGACGGGCCGCCGCGCTGGATGTCGATCACCAGCAGCGGCAGTTCCAGGGAGACGGCGAGACCGATGGTCTCGCTCTTCAGCGCCACGCCCGGACCGGAGGTCGTCGTCACCGCGAGGGAGCCACCGAAGGCCGCCCCGAGGGCCGCGCCGATGCCCGCGATCTCGTCCTCGGCCTGGAAGGTCCGTACGCCGAAGTTCTTGTGTTTGCTCAGCTCGTGCAGGATGTCCGAGGCCGGGGTGATCGGGTACGAACCCAGGAACAGCGGCAGGTCGGCCTGCCTGCTCGCGGTGATCAGGCCGTACGACAGGGCCAGGTTCCCGGAGATGTTGCGGTAGGTGCCCACCGGGAAGGTCTTCGCCGCCGGGGCGACCTCGTAGGAGACCGCGAAGTCCTCGGTCGTCTCACCGAAGTTCCAGCCCGCGCGGAACGCGGCGATGTTGGCGGCCGCGATGTCGGGCTTCTTCGCGAACTTCGACGTCAGGAACTTCTCGGTGCCCTCGGTCGGCCGGTGGTACATCCACGACAAGAGGCCGAGCGCGAACATGTTCTTGCTCCGCTCGGCCTCCTTACGGCTGAGGTCGAAATCCTTCAGTGCCTCGACGGTCAACGACGTCAGCGGCACCGGATGCAGCTGATAGCCGTCGAGTGATCCGTCCTCCAGCGGCGACGCGTCGTACCCCACCTTCTGCATCGCCCGTTTGGTGAACTCGTCCGTGTTGACGATGATCTCCGCGCCGCGCGGCACATCCCCGATGTTCGCCTTCAGGGCCGCCGGGTTCATCGCGACCAGGACGTTCGGCGCGTCCCCCGGCGTGAGGATGTCGTGGTCGGCGAAGTGCAGCTGGAAGGAGGAGACGCCGGGGAGGGTGCCGGCGGGGGCCCGGATCTCGGCGGGGAAGTTCGGCAGGGTCGACAGGTCGTTCCCGAACGACGCCGTCTCCGAGGTGAAGCGGTCACCGGTGAGCTGCATACCGTCACCCGAGTCACCCGCGAACCTGATGATCACCCGGTCGAGGCGTTGTACGTCCTTCGCCCCGCCCGGTTTGCGCTGCTCTCCTACGACGGCTCCGTCGGCCTGTTCCGCTGCGCTGCTGACCTGGCTGGTCACTGAACTGGACCTCCCTCGAGGCGGCTGTCTGGGAGCGGCCTCCTTGAAGGCCTTCCCAACATCAACCCTACGTCCGCAAGGGGCGCCTTCCCCGGGTCATTCGCGCGACCGTCACCGCTTCGGGGCGGTTCGACGCCCAGAGGCGACAGGCCCCGGACGGCCCGGCCCGGCTCGGCACGGTTCACCCGCCCCCTGGTACTTGCCTTGAAGACGCTCGGCGATCGCTGTCCGGTTCTGCGGTTCAATCGCTCTGCGGTTCTGCGGTTCTGCGGTTCTGCGGTTCAACTAATCGGTGTCGGCAACAGTGCCAGCCCGTCACGAATTCAGGTAGGTGAGCACCGCGAGAACGCGTCGGTGATCCCCGTCACTCGGGGACAGGCCGAGCTTCAGGAAGATGTTGCTGACGTGCTTCTCCACCGCCCCGTCGCTCACCACCAGTTGCCGGGCGATCGCGGAGTTCGTCCGCCCCTCCGCCATCAGCCCCAGGACCTCCCGCTCCCTCGGGGTGAGCCCCGCGAGCACGTCCTGCTTTCGGCTGCGGCCGAGCAACTGTGCGACCACCTCCGGGTCGAGCGCCGTACCCCCCTGGGCCACCCGCACCACCGCGTCCACGAATTCGCGCACCTCGGCCACCCGGTCCTTGAGCAGATAGCCGACGCCGCGGCTGGAACCGGCCAGCAGTTCGGTGGCGTAGCGCTCCTCCACGTACTGCGACAGCACCAGCACACCCAGTCCGGGATGCGTCCTGCGCAGTTGAACGGCGGCCCGCACCCCCTCGTCCGTGTGCGTCGGCGGCATCCGCACGTCGGCCACCACGACGTCCGGGAGCGCGCCCTCCGCGTCCAGCTCCGTGATCGTCTTGACCAGGGCGTCCGCGTCCCCGACCCCGGCGACGACCTCGTGCCCGCGGTCGGTCAGCAACCGGGTCAGCCCCTCCCGCAGCAGCACCGAATCCTCGGCGATGACCACCCGCACCCTGTCCTCCACGATCCTCGGCCCCCACACCCCGGCGTTCCCCGATGGCGCCCGCCCGCACCAATATGTCCGTCCAGCTATGTCCGTCCAGCATTCCAGCATTTGGATCCGCCCGCGCCCGGGCAACGGGAATACGTGCACGACACGCCGGGTTTCGGCCTGCCACAGGCAAGTTGTCGATCATCGGGCACCGGATGCCCGAGGCTGGGGGGCAGGCTCGTGCGGGCGATCGCGTTCAAGGAGACCGGCGGATCGGAGGTACTGCGCCTCGTCGACCTCCCCGACCCCGAACCCGGCCCGGGCGAGGTCCTGATCCGCGTCGCCTACGCCGGCGTCAACTACGGCGAGATCCAGCACCGCCTCGGCGACTTCGGCGCCCCCGACGGCGAGACCGTCACGGGCCTGGAGGCGTCGGGCCGGGTGGCCGCACTGGGGGAGGGAGTCGAGGGGCTCTCGGTCGGCGACCGGGTCGCCGCCTACCTGCCCGACGGCGGCGGTTACGCCGAGTACGCCGTGGCCCCCGCCTCCTTCGTCCTCCCCCTCCCCGACCAGGTGGACCTGCGTACCGGCGGTGGCGCGGCCCTCGTCCTGACCACGGCCTACGGTGTCCTGGCCGGCGCGGCGCGCGTCGCCCCCGGCGACAGGGTCCTCGTCCACGCGGCGGCGGGCGGCGTCGGCAGCGCGGCCGCCCAGATCGCCCGCGCGCTGGGCGCGTCGGCGGTGTACGGCACAGTGAGCACGCCCGAGAAGGCGGAGTACGCCCGCAGCACCTTCGGCTACGACGACGTCTTCGTCCGCGACGGCTTCCCCGAGGCGGTGCGGGCGGCCACGGACGGCCGGGGCGTCGACATCGTCCTCGACCCGGTCGGCGGCCCCACCCGCCTGGCCAGCATGGACGTACTGGCCCCCTTCGGCCGCGTAACCGTGTACGGCGAGGCGGCCCGCCACCCCGACCTCACCCTCCCGGTTCTCCCCATCTGGAAGAACAACCGCACCCTGACCGGCTACAACATCGGCGACCTGTCCCGCCGCGACCCGGAGGCCCTGCGCCGGCATGCACTGAGCGCGCTGGGTCTGGTGGCGTCCGGGGACGTACGGATCGACATCACGGAGGAGTACGGGCTGGAGGAGGCGGGGGAGGCTCATCGGTTGCTGGGGGAGGGGCGGAATCGGGGCAA
This sequence comes from Streptomyces sp. NPDC002088, assembly GCF_040296605.1. NCBI lineage: Bacteria > Bacillati > Actinomycetota > Actinomycetes > Kitasatosporales > Streptomycetaceae > Streptomyces > Streptomyces sp. NPDC002088. Next base: position 154,605 of record NZ_JBEOXO010000007.1, read on the forward strand.
GGTGGTGCTGAGGGTCGCTTAGGTGTGGGCAGTCGTGTAGTTGCGGGCAGTCGTGCCTCGTGCCACAGAGAGCGGCACCGGACAGGCGCGGGCGAGTGACACCCACCCGCCCGCAGCAGCCCAGGGCACGTGTTCAGCCCCGCCAGGGCAGCTCCGCAGTCACCCGCGTCGGCCCACCGGCCGGCGAGTCGACCACCAGGATCCCGTCCACCGCATCGAGCCGCCCCGCAAGCCCGGCCAGCCCCGACCCCGCGGACGCGTCCGCCCCGCCCACCCCGTTGTCCACGACCTGAAGCAGCAGCCGGTTCTCCACCTGCCACACATCCACCGTCGCCCATGTGGCCCGCGCATGCTTGCTGATGTTCTGCAGCAGCTCGGAGACCGTGAAGTACGCGATCCCCTCGATCGCCGGCGCCGGCCGTTCCGCGAGGTCCACGTCCATCTGCACGGGCACCGTGCACCGCGAGGCGACGGCGGACAGCGCGGCGTCCAGGCCGCGGTCGGTGAGCACGGCGGGGTGGATGCCCCGGGCGAGGTCGCGCAGCTCCTGGAGCGCCGTCTTCACCTCACCGTGCGCGTCGTCCACCATCCGCGCCGCCGCCTGCGGGTCCTCCGCCAGCTTCTCCTTCGCCAGCCCGAGATCCATGGCCAGCGCCACCAGCCGCGCCTGAGCCCCGTCGTGCAGATCCCGTTCGATGCGCCGCAGGTCGGCCGCCGCCGTGTCGACCACGACACCCCGGTCCGACTCCAGCTCCACCACCCGCGACGCCAGCCGCGACGGCCCGAGCAGCCCGTGCACCAGCAGCCGGTCGACCAACGTCAGCGCCCGTACGATCCACGGCGTGGCCAGCGTGAACAGCAGGCCGACCAGCGCGGTGACGGTGATCTCGAAGGGGTTGTCGAGGTAGACCCGGTGCTGCTCGTCGCCGTACAGCTGGAGGCCGCCCTGACCGCCGTACATCGGGAAGACCCAGAACCACAGCGGATACGTCAGCAACGCCCACCCGGACGCCCAGAACGCCACCGCGACGCAGAACGAGAACACCGCCCACGGGAAGTGCAGCACCGCGTACAGCAGCTGCCGCCACGACGAGCCGCTCTTCAGCAAGGCGCCCATCCACGCCATCGCGCCGTGCCTGCGCACCCGCAGCGGCTCCGGGGCCGCCACCTCCAGGCCGAGCAGCCCGCGCGCCCGCGCCCGCTCCAGCGCCCCGAACCCGCGGCACCCGGCCAGCCCGGCCGCCAGCACCGGGATGCCGAGGAAGGTCACCAGCAGCCCCGCGCCGACCGAGACCATCGTGACCGCGTACGTGAACAACAGGACGCTGATCGGCAGGCTCAGCAGGACGTACGCGAACTCGCGCCAGGTGCGCGCCTCGAACGGCGCCCGCAGCGCGGCCGGCACCCGGTGGTGGCGCTGGTGGTGCTCCCCGTGCTCGTACACCTGGCGGTACTCCTGTCCGTACTCGCTGGCCATCGCGTCGTCCGTTCTGCTCGTCGGCGGGTCGGCTGTCGTACCTCCACCCTGCTCGGCCGCAGGTCAGCGGACCATGGAGTCCGTCGGCGTCTTGGACGGGGGGTTTTCCCTACCTCCGGTGGCCATCCCGGTGGCCGTCGCCCCGCCGGGAGTCCGCCGACCGCTCCCGCCACGGCAGTTCCGCCGTCACCGTCGTCGGGCCGCCCGGCGGCGAGTCGACGACGAACAGGCCGTCGACGGCGTCGAGGCGCTCGGCCAGGCCCCGCATACCGCTGCCGCCGTCGAGACGCGCGCCCCCGCGGCCGTCGTCCCGGACCTGGATGAGCAGCCGGTCCTCCAACCGCCACACGTCGACGGAGGCCGACTTCGCCCCGCTGTGCTTGCTGATGTTCTGGAGCAGCTCCGAGACGGTGAAGTAGGCGATGCCCTCGATGGCCGCGGCCGGTCTGGACCCCAGCTCGGCCGTCACCTTCACCGGCACCGTGCAGCGCGAGGCGACCGAGGACAGCGCGGCGTCCAGGCCGCGGTCGGTGAGAACGGCGGGGTGGATGCCCCGGGCGAGGTCGCGCAGCTCCTGGAGCGCGAGCTTCACCTCGCCGTGCGCCTCCTCGACCATCGCCGCCACGTGTTCGTCGGACTGGCCCTCCAGCAGTTTCTCCTTGGCCAGGCCGAGCCCCATCGCCAGATTGACCAGGCGGGCCTGGGCCCCGTCGTGCAGGTCGCGCTCGATGCGCCGCAGGTCGGCCGCCGCCGTGTCGACCACGACACCCCGGTCGGACTCCAGCTCGGCGATGCGCCGCTCCAGCTCGTCGGAGGGCGACAGCAGCGCGCGCACCATCGCCCGGTCCGCGTTGCTGAGCCCGCGCGCCAGGTACGGCAGCACCGGCCACAGCACGAAGAGCGAGGTCAGCGTGACGGTGAAGGTGAGGATGCCCCAAGGCAGCCGTATGACGTCGTACAGGGCCGCGCGCCAGCCCACCGGGTCCTTCACCGCCATCCAGAGCCGCGGGACGAACCCCTCGGTCCGGCCCAGCGGCAGCGGGCTCGGCTCGTCGATCCGCACCCCGAGCAGCGCCCGCGCCCGGCCCCGTTCGAACCGGCCCAGCAGCCGCGACCCCATCAGCCCGAGCGCCAGCAGCGGCAACCCGACCACGGTGAGGGTGAGCATGCCCGAGACGAACAGCGCCGTCGCCACATAAATGAAGCCGAACAGCGCCATCGGCAGGTTCGCCAGGAGGTGCGCGATCTCCTTCCAGGTCTGCGGGTCGTAGGCGAGGCGGGCCGGGGGCAGGAGATCGTCACGGTCTTCGGTGGCGGCCCTGTCGGCGGAAGGCTTGGCTGGGGTCATACGGGCTAGCGTGCCGTGCGGCGAGCCGCCGCGCCATGAGGTCGGCCGCCGCGATCAACGGGGGAAAACCCCACCTCCGGATGCCGAGGTGTGACGGGCTGCTTACCGTCTCTTTATCAGGGCCTAGACTCCCGTGCGAGACAGATCGTCGAACACAGAGTGGAGCGAGGGGCGGACGTTGTCGGAGACGTTGCGGGACCCGACCGTCGTCGTCGCGGCGGACTACTTCCAGTCCTATTCGGTCGTCGGACTGCTCGCCGTCATGGGCGTGCTGTTCGTCGCCGTCGCCTTCGGGGCGGGCCGCCTGCTGCGTCCGGTGGTCCCCACCCCCGAGAAGCTCCTGACGTACGAGTGCGGCGTCGACCCCGTCGGCGAGGGCTGGGCCCACACCCAGGTCCGCTACTACGTCTACGCGTTCCTGTACGTCATCTTCGCCGTCGACTCGATCTTCCTCTTTCCCTGGGCGACGGTCTTCGCCGACCATGGTTATGGCGCGACGACGCTGGTGGAGATGTTCATCTTCCTCGGCTTCCTGGCCGTCGGCCTGCTGTACGCATACAAGAAGGGCGTCCTGACATGGACGTGACCCCCTCAGCTCCTGAACCCGTGCTGCTCCCCGAGCCGAAGCGGCTGGGCGCCCTCGCCCGGCTGGCTCCGGAGCCGATGAAGGTGGTCCTGAACTGGGGCCGCCGCTACTCGCTGTGGGTCTTCAACTTCGGCCTCGCCTGCTGCGCGATCGAGTTCATCGCCGCGTCGATGGCCCGCCACGACTTCATCCGCCTCGGCGTCATCCCCTTCGCGCCGGGCCCGCGCCAGGCCGACCTGATGGTGGTCTCGGGCACGGTCACGGACAAGATGGCCCCCGCCGTGAAGCGCCTGTACGAGCAGATGCCCGAGCCGAAGTACGTCATCTCCTTCGGCGCCTGCTCCAACTGCGGCGGTCCGTACTGGGACTCGTACTCGGTGACGAAGGGCGTCGACCAGATCATCCCCGTGGACGTCTACGTCCCCGGCTGCCCGCCCCGCCCGGAGGCCCTGCTCCAGGGAATCCTGAAGCTCCAGGAGAAGATCGCGCGGGAGTCGCTGGCCGAGCGGTACGGGACGGCGCGGCCTTCCGTGGCCGCGCTCCAGAGCGGGCTGGTGCAGCCGCCGCCGGCCCCGTCCCCGGCGGGGGAGGAGCGATGACCACGGTCGGCTGGCTGCCCGCCCCCGCCGAAGAGCTCTTCGGTACGGAGGCCACGGCCGAGGAGTCGTACGAGGTCCTGACGGTCGACGTACCGCCGGCCTCCTGGATCGCGGCGCTGCTCGTCGCCCGCGACGAGCTGGGCTGCACCTATTTCGACTGGCTGAGCGCGGTCGACGAACCGGGCGTCGGCTTCCGCGTCTCGGCCCACGTGGCCGCCCTGCCGCCGTCGCCGGTACGCCGGCTGCTGCTGCGCACGACCGTCCCGCACGAGGCCCCGGTCCTGCCGTCCGCCGTGGACGTCTATGCGGGCGCGGCCTGGCACGAGCGCGAGACCCACGAAATGTTCGGCGTCGCCTTCGAGGGCCACCCGGCACTGGACCATCTCCTCCTCCCGGAGGGCTTCGAGGGCCACCCGCTGCGGAAGGACTTCGTCCTGGCGGCACGGGTCGCCAAGGCCTGGCCCGGCGCCAAGGAACCGGGGGAGTCGGAGCACGGCGGCCCCAAGCGCCGCCAGATGCTCCCCCCGGGCGTCCCCGACCCGAACGAATGGGGCCCCCTGAAGGGCCAACTCCCCCCTGCCCCTGCCCGCCCCACCCGAGCCGCGGGCCGAGCCGCCGGCGACCGCCCGGTACGCCGCGCCCGCACGGCTTCGGAGGGCTCGGCCAGCCAGGTGGCGGCTGCGGGTACGCCGACGGATACGGGGACGGGCACGGACACCGGCACGGGCGCGGGTGCGCCGACGGAGGCGCCGGTGAGGGCGCCGGGCGCCCCCCGCCGCGCACGGAGCGCGAGCGCGGGGTCGGCTTCGCAGCGGGCGGGGGCGACCGGACCGACGGGGGCGACAGGTCCGACGGGGGCGACAGGTCCGACGGGGGCGACCGGACCGACGGGGACGACCGGACCGACGGAAGCGACCGGACCGACGGAAGCGACAGAGTCGACGGAAGCGACAGAGTCGACGAAGGCGGCAGAACCGACGGAGGCGACGGAGGCGACGGAAACGCCGGCCTCCGGAGGCCGGTCCGGTCCGGCGCGTCCCGCGGGTCCGCGTCCCACGGGTCCGCGTCGCGCGCGCACCGCCTCTGAGGGGTCCGCCTCCCAGCGCCCTGAAGCCCCGACGGCCCCGACCGCTCCCACAGCCGCGACGGCGCCGGCCACGCCCTCCCGACCCTCCACCGGTCCTCGCAGCCCGGACGCCCCGTGGCACCACGCCCGCCCGGCCTTCGAGGAACCCGAGCCGAAGGAAGCGCCTCCGTCGGACGCGCCCGCCCCTGAGGATCCGGCCCCCGAAGAGCCCACCTCGAACGACGACCCCACCACCCCCGACGCCCCCACGACCCCCCAAGGAGGCCCGCAGTGAACGACGCGCTGGACGTCGCCCTGCGACTCCTCGTCGTCTTCGGCGTCTTCCTCACCTTCCCCTTGATCGTCGGCCAGACCGAGCACAAGGTGATGGCCCACATGCAGGGCCGCCTCGGCCCGATGTACGCCGGTGGCTTCCACGGCTGGGCCCAGCTCGTCGCGGACGGCGTGAAGTTCGCGCAGAAGGAGGACGTGGTCCCGACGGGCGCGGACCGCCGTATCTTCCAGCTCGCCCCCGCCGTGGCCCTCCTGCCGTACCTTGTGGTCCTCCTCGCCATCCCCATCGGCCCGGGCGAGGGCGCCGTCGGCCAGGTCGTCGACGCGGGCATCTTCTTCGTGCTCGCCGTGATGGGCGTGGGCGTCCTCGGCTCCCTCATGGCCGGTTGGGCCTCCGCCAACAAGTTCTCCCTCCTCGGTGGCCTGCGCACCGCCGCCCAACTCCTCGCCTACGAGCTCCCGATGCTCCTCGCCGCCGCCTCGGTGGCGATGGCAGCCGGCACGGTCTCCCTCCCCGGCATCGTCGACGCCTTCCACTGGTGGTGGCTGCCCTGGCAGATCACCGGCGCGTTCGTCTTCTTCGTCGCCGGTCTCGCCGAACTCCAACGCCCGCCCTTCGACATGCCCGTCGCCGACTCGGAGATCATCTTCGGCGCGTACACCGAGTACACCGGCCTGCGCTTCGCCCTGTTCCTCCTCGCCGAGTACGCCGGAATCGTCGTCCTGTGCGGCCTGACCACCGTCCTCTTCCTGGGCGGCTGGCACGGCCCTTGGGGCGCCGACGGCCTCGGCTGGGTCTGGACCCTGCTGAAGTCCGCGATCCTCGCCTTCGTCGTGATCTGGCTCCGCGTCACCTACCCCCGCCTGCGCGAGGACCAGCTCCAGAAGTTCTCCTGGACCCTCCTCGTCCCCCTCTCCCTCGCCCAGATCGCCCTCACCGGCATCGTCAAGGTGGTGATCCAGTAGTCATGGCTGAGCCTCTCCCGCCCACCCGGCCCCGCATTCCCGGCTCCGGCCTCGCCAAGGGCCTGGCCGTCACCCTCCGCACGATGACGAGGAAGACCGTCACCGAGCAGTACCCGGAGGTCCAGCCAGACCTCCCGCCCCGCACCCGCGGCGTGATCGGCCTGTTCGAGGAGAACTGCACGGTCTGCATGCTGTGCGCCCGCGAGTGCCCCGACTGGTGCATCTACATCGACTCCCACAAGGAGACGGTCCCCCCGGCCGCCCCCGGCGGCCGTGAGCGCAGCCGCAACGTCCTCGACCGCTTCGCCATCGACTTCTCCCTGTGCATGTACTGCGGTATCTGCATCGAGGTGTGTCCTTTCGACGCCCTGTTCTGGTCCCCGGAGTTCGAGTACGCCGAGACCGACATCCGCGACCTCACCCACGAACGCGACAAGCTCCGCGAGTGGATGTGGACGGTCCCGCCCCCGCCGGCCCTCGACCCGGCCGCGGAGGAACCGAAGGAGATCGCCGCCGCCCGCAAGACCGCCGAGAAACTGGCCGCCGCCCAGGCCGAGCCGAACGAGCAGCAGGAAGGACAGTCGTGACCCTCGCCTCAGCCGATCCGCACGGCTTCCTCTCCCCGACGGGCGTGGAGATCGCCTTCCTCCTCGTCGGCCTGGTCACCTTCGGCGCCGCGCTCGTCACCGTCACCACCCGGCAGCTGGTGCACGCCGCCCTGTGGCTCGTGGCGACCCTCGGCGGCCTGGCCGTCGAGTACCTCCTGCTCACCGCCGAGTTCATCGCCTGGGTGCAGGTCCTCATCTACGTCGGTTCCGTCGTCGTCCTCCTCCTGTTCGGTCTGATGCTCACCAGGGCCCCCATCGGCCGCTCCCCGGACGCCGACTCCGGCAACCGCTGGGCCGCCCTCACCGTGGCCGTCGCCGCCGCGGCCGCCCTGGTCTGGGTCGTCGTCGACGCCTTCCGCGCCACCTGGATCGACCTGGACGGCGAGCCCGCCGGCACCACCCGCGTCACCGGCGAGAGCCTCTTCCAGAACTGGGTCCTCCCCTTCGAGGCCCTCTCCGTCCTCCTCCTCGCCGCCCTGGTCGGCGCGATCGTCCTGTCCCGCAAGGCGAAGGCGGACGCGACGGCGACCACCGCCGCAACCACCCCCGCCACCACCCCGACGGCAGACCAGGACAGCAAGGCCATCGTGGCCGACGAGGCCGACAAGGCCGACAAGGCCGACAAGGAAGGCGTCCGCTGATGCACCTCGCCTATCCCGCGGTGCTCTCCGCCCTCCTCTTCTGCACCGGCCTCTATGGCGTCCTCGCCCGCCGTAACGCGATCCTGGTGCTCATGTCGGTCGAGCTGATGCTCAACGCCGTCAACCTCAACCTGGTCGCCTTCGACGTCTGGCTCAGCAGGACCGCCGAGGAGACCCTGCACTCCGGCCAGGCCCTGACCCTGTTCACCATCGCCATCGCCGCCGCCGAGATCGGCATCGGCCTGGCGATCGTCCTCGCCGTCCACCGCAACCGCGGCACCTCGGACATCGACAAGCTCCGCGACACCGCCGAGGGACCCGACACCGACGGATCCGACAGCGACGCCCTCGCGGCCGAGCAGGCCGAGAAGGCTGAGGCCACCGCGTGACCACGACCACCCTCGCCGCCCTCGTCCCCCTCCTCCCGTTCCTGGGCGCCGCGGCCGGCCTGCTCCTGGGCCGCACGGCCCCCGGCTTCGTGCGGCCGCTCGCCGTCCTGCCGACGCTCGCCGCGCTCGTCCTCGCCGCGCTGGTCGCCGTCCGCCAGGGCGGTGGCCAGGCCGTCGACGCCGCCACCGAGCTCACGCCCACCGGCTCCGTCCCCGTCGAACTCGCCCTGCACATCGACGGCTTCGCCGCCCTGGTCGCCGTCCTCGTCGGCTTCGTGGCCTCCTGTGTGCAGATCTACTCGACGGGCTACCTGCGCGACGACCCGCGCTACCCCTCCTACGCCGCCCTCGTCTCCCTGTTCACCTCCGCGATGCTCCTGGTCGTCTACTCGGGCGACCTGATCGTGCTGCTGGTCGGCTGGGAAGTCATGGGCATCTGTTCCTACTTCCTGGTCGGCCACTACTGGGAGACCCCGGAGGCCCGTGCCGCCTCCCTGAAGGCCTTCCTGGTCACCAAGCTCGGCGACGTCCCCTTCCTCATCGGCCTGTTCGCCCTCGCCACCGACGCCGGCAGCTTCCAGATCACCAAGGTCCTCGGCATGGTCGCGAGCGGCGGGCTCGACCACCCGACGCTGGTCGCCCTGCTGCTCCTGGCGGGCGTGGCGGGCAAGTCGGCGCAGTTCCCGCTGCACACCTGGCTCCCCGACGCGATGGCGGGCCCCACACCCGTCTCCGCCCTGATCCACGCCGCGACCATGGTGGCCGCCGGTGTCTACTTCGTCGCCCGTCTCCTCCCCGTCTTCCAGGCCTCCTCGGCCGCGATGGTCGTCCTCGCCGTCATGGCCGCCGTCACGATGGCCGGCTCGGCCCTCGCGGCACTCGCCCAGGACGACATCAAGCGCGTCCTCGCCTACTCGACGATCGGCCAGCTCGGCTACATGACCGGCGCTCTCGCCGTCGGCGACCGCGGTGCCGCCGTCTTCCACCTCCTCTCGCACGGCGCCTTCAAGGCGCTGCTGTTCCTCGCGGCCGGCGTGATCATCCACGCGGCCGGCACCAACTCGCTGGCCGCCATGTCCCGTATGACGGGCCTGCGCGACCGCGTCCCGGACGCCTACTGGACGATGACCGTGGCGCTCCTGGCACTCGCTGCGATCCCGCCGTTCAGCGGCTTCTTCTCCAAGGAGTCCGTCCTCGGCGCCGCCGAACACGTCATCGTCGGCCACACCGAGCACGCCCCCGCCGCCGCGGGCTGGACCGTCCTCGTCGCGGGGCTGCTCACGGCCCTGCTCACCGCCGCGTACGCGACCCGCCTGTGGCTGCTCGCCTTCCGCGGCCACGGCACCGAGGCCCCGGACCACGGGCGCCAGCCCCTCACCATGACCGTCGTGCTGTGGGTACTCGCCGTCCCCTCCCTCGCCTTCGGCGGGCTCGCCTACGCAGCGCTGCCCAGCTGGTTCGACGGCCGTGACCTGACGCCGACGCTCACCACGTCCATCCTCGGCACGGGCCTCGCCCTGGTCGGCGGACTGGTCACCTACGGCGCTTGGCAGCGCACCACCGCGCTCGCCGCCTGGGCCCCGATGGGCGCGGTCGCCGCTCACCCCGAGGGCGACGCCGGACTCGTCGAGGCCGAGGCCATCGCCAGCCACAAGCCCGCCTACGGCGACGTGGCCTACGCGCCCGACCCGGCCGACCCGGGCCGCCTCCTGCTCGGCCCGCTGCACCGCCACGCTGCCGTCGGCTTCCACCTCGACGCCGTGTACGACGTGCTGTTCGTCCGCCCGGTCCAGGCCGGAGCGAGCCTCGTCCGGTTCCTCGACCGCGAGGTCGTCGACACCTACGTACGCGGCGCGGGCGCCCTACCCCGCTGGCTCGGTGCCGCCGTACGGCGTGCCCAGACCGGCAATGTGCAGACCTATGTGAGCGCGCTGCTCGCCGGCGCCGTCGTCCTGGCGGTCGCCGCCGTCCTCGTCGCCACGGGAGCGTGAGCAGGCGTGATCGATATCAACGAGTCCGTGATGCAGTTTCTTCTGGCGTTCGTCGTCGTCGGCCCGCTCCTCGGTGCCGCCGCCGCTCTCCTGCCGGCCCCGCCCGGGCTGAAGGGGAAGTCGCCCGAGCAGGCCGTGCTGCGGCACGGCGTGACCGTCACCGGCGCCGTCCTCATCGCCGCGATCGTCCTCGCGCTCGGCTTCGACCACGACCACCCGTCGAAGATGCAGGCCACGACCGACATCAGCTGGATCCCCGCACTCGACGTGCGGATCCACCTCGGCATCGACGGCATCTCCCTCCCCCTTCTGGTCCTGACCGCGCTGCTGACCTTCCTCTGCGCGCTCTACTCCTACTTCAAGATGCCCGCGGGCCCCACCCCGAAGGCCTTCGTCGCCCTGCTGCTCGTCCTCGAGTCCGGCACCCTCGCGACCTTCGCCGTCCTCGACCTGCTGCTCTTCTTCCTCGCCTTCGAGATGGTCCTCATCCCGATGTACTTCCTCATCGCCCGCTGGGGCGGTGAGCAACGGATGCAGGCCGCCTGGAAGTTCATCCTCTTCACCCTGCTCGGCTCCGTCGTCATGCTGCTCGGCCTGCTCCTGATCGGAATCAAGGCGGGCACATTCGACATGGTGGCACTCGCCACTGACAACGGCCGTTCGCTGACCACATCCGTGCAGGTCATCGCCGTTCTGGCGATCGGGATCGGGCTCGCGGTGAAGACGCCGATGTGGCCGCTGCACAGCTGGCTGCCCGACGCCCACACCGCCGCCCCGACCGTCGGCTCGGTCCTCCTGGCCGGCGTACTGCTGAAGATGGGCACGTACGGGTTCGTCCGGATTCTTCTGCCGATCGCGCCCGACGGCCTCCACACCTTCGCGCCCTACCTCGCCGCCTTCGCCGTCGTCGGAATCATCTACGGATCCCTGGCCTGCCTCGCCCTCGCCAAGCAGGGCGCGAAGGGCGACCTCAAGCGCCTCATCGCCTACTCCTCAGTCGGTCACATGGGCTTCGTCCTGCTCGGCATCGCGACGATGACCCCGACCGGCGTGAACGGCGCCCTGTTCGCCAACATCGCCCACGGCCTCATCACCGGCCTCCTCTTCTTCCTGGTCGGCGCGCTGAAGGACCGTACGGGCACGACCGACCTCGACACCCTCTCCGAGGAGACGGGCGCCGCCCTCTACGGCAAGGCCCCGCGCCTCGGCGGCCTGCTCGCCTTCGGCGCGGTGGCCTCGCTCGGCCTGCCCGGCCTGGCCGGGTTCTGGGGCGAGATGCTGGCGCTGTTCGGCGCGTTCAAGCCCGCCGCCGACCTCAGCCGCCCCGCCTTCCTCACCTTCATGGCGATCGCCGCGTTCGGCACACTGCTCACGGCCGCGTACATGCTCATCGTGGTCCGGCGCGTCTGCATGGGCGCCGTCCCACAGGGCTCGCAGGAGGCCCCGAAGCTCGCCGACGTCCAGACCTACGAGTTCGCGGCCTGGACCCCGCTCGTCGCTCTCACCGTCGTCGCCGGGCTGTGGCCGAAGGCCCTCCTCGGCCTGACCGACCCGGCCGTGCAGCAGCTCCTCGCAGGAGGCACCCGATGAGCTCCCTCGTCCAGTCCGTCGACTGGCTCGCGATCGCGCCGCCCACCATCGCGGCGGTCGTCGGACTCGTCGTACTAGTCGCCGACCTCTTCGTGGGCGACGCGAAGAAGGCGCTGCTCGGCTGGCTGTCGGTCGCGGGCCTCGCGGCCTCCGCCGTCCTGCTGCTGCCCCTCCTGGACGGCGACCGCTCCACCTTTTGCCTCACCGGCGATCCGAGCGTGTGCAGCTATACGGTGGACCGCTTCACCCTCGTCGTGCAGTTCCTGGTCCTCGGCGGCGCCCTCCTCACGGCTCTCCTGTCGGTCACCGCCCTGAAGGACGCCGACAAGGGACTCCCCGAAGGGGAGTACTGGTTCCTGCTGCTCTCCTCCGCCGCGGGCGCCGCCCTCCTGCCCGCCTCTCGCGACCTCGCCACCCTCGTCGTCGCCCTCGAGGTCGCCTCCCTGCCCGCGTTCGCGCTCGTCGGCATCCGGCACGGCGACAGGAAGTCCTCCGAAGCGGCCCTGAAGTTCTTCCTGTCCTCGGTGACCGCGACCGCGGTCAGCCTGATGGGCATCAGCTTCGTCTACGCCTCCACCGGCACCCTCTACCTCACCCAGGTCGCCGAGCGCATCCAGCACGTCGACGGCCAGCTCCACACCGTCGCCCAGACCGGCGTCGTCCTCACCCTCGTCGGCTTCGCCTTCAAGACGGCCGCCGTCCCCTTCCACTTCTGGGTGCCCGACACCTACGTAGGCGCCCCCCTCCCCATCGCCGCCTACCTGTCGGTGGTCGGCAAGGCGGTCGGCTTCTCCGGCCTGATCCTCGTCACGGTTGTCGCCTTCCCGTCGTACGCCGACGCCTGGGGTCCGGCGCTGGCCGCGCTGGCCGCCCTCACCATGACCGTCGGCAACGTCGGCGCCCTGCGACAGCAGGCCACGCGCGCGTACAGCGCGGTACGCCTCCTCGCGTGGTCGTCGGTCGGCCAGGCCGGCTACCTCCTCGTGCCGATCGCCGCCGCTGCGTACTCCGACGACGCCCAGAAGTCGATCGGCTCCACGCTCGCGTACGCCCTCATGTACGCGGCCGTGAACCTGGGCGCCTTCGCGGTGGCCGCACTGGTCGGCCGTACGAGGTCCCTGAACCGCATCACGGACTACCGCGGCCTGTACGCCTCGAACCCCCTGGCCGCTCTGCTCCTGGCCTTCTTCCTGCTCTGCCTCGCCGGGCTGCCGCCGGGCATCATCGGCCTCTTCGCGAAGGTCACCGTCTTCTCGGCGGCAGTCGACGCGGGCATGGGCTGGCTCGCCGTCGTCATGGCCGTCAACGTCGTGATCGCGCTCTTCTACTACCTCCAATGGACGACGCTGCTGTTCCGCGCCCCCGAGGGCGAGCCCGAAAAGCATCGCGTCCCCGCCCCCCTCTCGGCCGCGATCGCCCTGACCGGCGTCCTCGGCATCGCCCTGTCGGGAGCGCCCCAACTGGTCCTGCGGTTCGCCGACACCGGGCTGTTCTGAGCACGGCGGAGGACCACGCGAAGGACGACGCGGAGTACAACGGGCCCCCGTCACCCGGACGGCCCACTCGCGCCGTCGTACGCACAAGGGAACTAGTCGCTCTCGCCTGGCGTTGACCAGAACGGGAGGGTCCACTGGACGTGACACCACAGCACCAGTGGCATCGAAGACAGCAAGCAAAGGGTTCCCCTGCTGCACCACTTGGAGGGCGTACCGTGCACCGCCGGCACAACGGGCTCAGGACCGCAGTCCTCCTCGGAGGACTGTCCGCACTCATCATCCTGATCGGCAGCTTCTTCGGCCGTACGGGCCTGATCGTCGCGCTCTTCGTCGCCCTCGGCACCAACGCGTACGCGTACTGGAACAGCGACAAACTGGCGCTACGCGCGATGCGTGCCCGCCCGGTGAGCGAGTTCGAGGCCCCGGCGCTCTACCGCATGGTCCGCGAGCTCTCCACCCAGGCCCGCCAGCCCATGCCACGCCTGTACATCTCCCCGACGGAGGCCCCGAACGCCTTCGCGACCGGCCGCAACCCGCGCAACGCCGCCGTGTGCTGCACCGAAGGCATCCTGCGCATCCTGGACGAGCGTGAGCTGCGCGGCGTCATCGGCCACGAGCTCAGCCACGTCTACAACCGCGACATCCTGATCTCGTCGGTCGCCGGCGCCCTCGCCTCGGTGATCATGTTCCTGGTCAACTTCGCCTGGCTCATCCCGATCGGCCGTTCGAACGACGACGACGGTCCCGGCCTCCTGGGCATGCTGCTGATCATGATCCTGGGCCCGCTCGCGGCCACCCTCATCCAGCTCGCCATCAGCCGCTCCAGAGAGTACGAGGCCGACGCGTCCGGCGCCCAGCTCACCGGCGACCCGATAGCGCTCGCCAGTGCCCTGCGCAAGCTCGACGCCGGCGTCAAGCAGCTTCCGCTGCCCCCGGAGCCGCGGATCGAGACCGCGAGCCACATGATGATCGCGAACCCCTTCCGGCCGGGCCAGGGGTTCTCGAAGATGTTCTCCACCCACCCGCCGATGGCGGAGCGCATCGCCCGTCTCGAGAAGATGGCGGGCCGGCGCCTGTAGGGCCTGTCCGGCCGATCATGCCGCAGACGCGGTCCTGGGAGGCAGGCCGCAGGCCGAGGCCCGGTCAGCGCCCGCCGAACCGCTGGTCCGTCGGCACCACTTCACGCCCCAGCGGCATGAGGGAGATCGGGATCAGCTTCAGGTTGGCCCACCCGAACGGGATGCCGATGACGGACAGGAACAGCGGGATGCTGGTGAGGAGATGCCCCAGGGCCAGCCACCAGCCGGCGAAGATCACCCAGATCACATTGCCGATGAACGACGGCGCACCGGCGTCCCGCCGCTCCACCGTGGTCCGTCCGAACGGCCACAGCACGAACCCTGCGATGCGCAGCGACGCGATGCCGAACGGAATCGTGACGATCAGGATGAAGCAGATCAGAGCGGCGATCACGTACGCGATGGCCATCCAGATGCCGCAGAAGACCAGCCACACGATGTTCAGCAGCAGATTGAACAGCTTCATGATCGGTACCCCTCAGGTGGCTCCGCCGACACTGCCTGTCGTTGCCAAGTATCAGTGGGCCAGAGGCTCAACTGCGAGCCGCAGCGGCCTTGTGGCCTGATCGGGAACGTTCCGAGACGAACGTCCCCGGACGCCGCTCACGGTCGCGGTCACAGCCATGGTCACCGCCACCGCCGTACGCCGTACGAGATGACCCCCACCGCCAGCACACTCGCCCCCACCGCCACGGAGACCCACGGCAGCGCGAACGCCAGCACCACGCACCCGACCAGCCCCACTACCGGCACCACCCGCGCCGCCGGAGCCGTACGGAGCGTCCAGGCCGAGGCGTTGGCCACCGCGTAGTACGTCAGCACGCCGAAGGAAGAGAAGCCGATCGCGCCCCGCACGTCCACCGTGGCGGCGAGAACCGCGACCACCGCACCCACGGCCAGTTCCGCCCTGTGCGGCACCTGGAAGCGCGGATGCACGGCGGCCAACGCGCCTGGCAGATGCCGGTCCCGGGCCATGGCCAGCGTGGTCCGCGAGACGCCCAGGATCAGGGCGAGCAGCGACCCCAGAGCGGCGGCTGCCGCCCCGATCCGCACCACCGGCACCAGCCCCGGCACCCCGGCCGCCCGCACCGCGTCGGCCAGCGGCGCGCCCGCGCGCGCGAGCCCCTCCGCCCCCAGCACGGAAAGAACAGCCACCGCCACGCACGCGTACACCGCCAGCGTGATGCCCAGAGCCAGCGGGATCGCGCGCGGAATGGTGCGCGCCGGATCCCGTACCTCCTCGCCGAGGGTCGCGATGCGCGCGTACCCGGCGAACGCGAAGAACAGCAGTCCGGCGGCCTGGAGTACCCCGCCCACGCCCCCGGAGGAACCGGCGTGCAGCCGCCCGGCACCGGACGCCCCGGACCCCAGACACACGATCACCACGGCGGCGAGAACAGCCAGCACCACCGCCACGATCGCCCGCGTCAGCCACGCCGACTTCTGGATGCCGCCGTAGTTCACCGCGGTCAGCGCCACCACGGCCGCGACCGCCACCGCATGCGCCTGCCCCGGCCAGACGTACGTCCCCACCGTCAGCGCCATCGCCGCGCAGGAGGCCGTCTTCCCGACCACGAACGACCAGCCCGCTAGGTACCCCCAGAACTCCCCGAGCCGCTCGCGCCCGTACACGTACGTGCCGCCCGAGGCGGGATGGAGGGCGGCGAGCCGCGCCGACGAGGTGGCGTTGCAGTAGGCGACCACCGCGGCCACGGCGAGCCCGACCAGCAGCCCGGACCCGGCGGCGTGCGCCGCGGGCCCCAGGGCGGCGAAGACGCCCGCCCCGATCATCGAGCCGAGCCCGACGACCACGGCGTCACCCACGCCCAGGGTTCGCCGCAGTTCGGAGCCGGACTGTGTCATGCGCCGCACCCTACGGGCCCCTGCAACCGCCGGATGGCGCGATGACGTCCTCTTCATCAACACGGCACGAACAGGCGCGCGCCGACAGCCGCGACAGCACCGGTCGCGGCCCGACAGGAACGACGACGCACAGCCCGTCCGGACGAAAGTCACAGTGCCGGGACAGTGCAGGCACAGCCGGGAAGGGCAGGTTCACGGCATGAGCATCATCAGCTGGATCATCCTGGGGCTGTTGGCCGGAGCCATCGCCAAGTTCCTGCTGCCGGGCCGTGACCCGGGCGGCTTCATCGGTACGACCCTCATCGGCATCGTGGGCGCGTTCCTCGGTGGCTGGATCTCGGCCCGCTGGCTGGACCACCCGATCGCCAAGGACTTCTACGACGGCGCCACCTGGGCGGCGGCGATCGGCGGCTCGCTCGTGCTCCTGATCGTCTACCGCCTCCTGTTCGGCGACTCACGCGACTGAACGCACGCTCCCGGACCGCCGGGGGCAGTCAGCAGCCGAGAAGGGTGGGCACCGACGGGTGCCCACCCTTCGTCGTACGCGCGATGCGTCAGGACTACCGGTAGTTCACGAACTGCAGTGCGAAGTCGAAGTCCTTGCCCTTGAGCAGCGCCTGCACGGCCTGCAGGTCGTCACGGCTCTTGGAGCTGACGCGCAGTTCGTCGCCCTGCACCTGGGCCTTCACGCCCTTCGGGCCCTCATCGCGGATGATCTTCGCGACCTTCTTGGCGTTCTCCTGGGAGATGCCCTCCTGGATATCCGCGAAGATCTTGTACTCCTTGCCCGAGAGCTGCGGCTCACCGGCGTCCAGTGCCTTCAGCGAGATCCCGCGCTTGATCAGCTTGGACTGGAAGACGTCGAGGACGGCGTTCACCCGGTCCTCGGAGTTCGCCTCCATCAGGATCTTCTCGCCGGACCACGAGATCGAGGCACCCACGCCCTTGAAGTCGTAACGCTGCGAGATCTCCTTGGCGGCCTGGTTGAGGGCGTTGTCGACCTCCTGCCGCTCGACCTTCGAGACGATGTCGAAACTGGAGTCGGCCATGTCCTGTGGCTCCTTGTATCGGTGGGCGTATCAAGTCCGTACCGGCTGCGTACCGGCGTACACGGGGCTGCCGCCGAGCCCGCCGAGGGCCGGGCCGCATCCGCACAAGCCTAGCCACCCCACTCCCCATGGGAGGCGATCAATCAGGTGGCGAAGCACCCCTCCCCATCGGGTATTGTTTACGTCGTTGCCAGGGAGCGCCGCGGGAAAGCGGTTCGACCAGCAGCAAACCCGGCGGTGTGCCCGAGCGGCCAAAGGGAGCAGACTGTAAATCTGCCGGCTCAGCCTTCCCAGGTTCGAATCCTGGCGCCGCCACGCTGAGTGAGACCCCTTCCGAACTGCGGAGACGTAGTTCGGAAGGGGTCTCTTCGTGTTGCGTGCACGACGACGGGGTCGCCCTTCCCGTACTTCTCCTACTCCTTCTCCTCGGGCTCCGGGCCCGCCGCCTGCTTCACTTCCGCCTCGACGTCGTTGCGCGGCCTGCCCTCGTCCTTGGCGTACTCGGTCACGGAGGCCTGTACGTCCCGCGCCAGGTCCCGCCAAGCCCGCCAAGCGGTCTCGTACGTGTCGGTCTGCTGCTGCGTCCAGGGCGAGGCCGTAGGGGCGCCATAGGTGTCCCGCAGTTGCAGGACCCGCACGTGCGCCTCGTTCGCCGCGCGCTGTTTCTCCACGAGTTCCTCGAAGGTGTCTGCCACGTGCACGGAGCCTAAGGAGGTGACCGGACTTCCGCTCGTCGGCGACCGCGACCCGCCCGAGCTCCGCCGGTACGGCCTATCGGCAGATCATCGGTGCCGCCAGGTGAGGTGCGGGGCACACTGATCCCATGTCCTCCCGCCGCAGAAGCTGCCCCGAGTGCCGTCGCGAGATCGCCGTGGTCGCGGGCCGGTTCGCCCGGCACGATCCGCCCGGCGCGCGGGAGAACGGCGCGCTCACCTCGTGCCCCGGCTCCCGCCGGGCCGCCCAACTCGGAGCGGCCCAGCCCACGTTGGACGGGTACGCCCTACCGGAGTTCCCAGGCCAGATGCACCTGTTCTAGACGGCGGCCGGCCCGTACGGCCGTTCGGGTCAGCCGGCCGCCCCCGGCGTGCTCAGTTTCCCGCCACCGACTTCACCGCGACCGTCACCGGCGTCGACCCGCTGATCAGCTCCAGGACCAGACCGGTCGTCGCCGGAGTGTCCACCAATTCCGCCAGTACGGCGGCCACGTCGTCGCGCGGGACGGAACCGCGGCCCGTCTGCGCCTCCAGGCGGACAAGGCCGGTGCCGGGGTCGTCCGTCAGCGCACCGGGGCGCAGGATCGTCCAGTCCAGGGCGTCCAGGTTCTGGACGTACGCGTCGGCCGCGCCCTTGGCGCGCTGATACACGTCGAAGACGTCGTCGCCCTGGTGCGCCGGATCCGCGCCCATCGAGGACACGACCACGAAGCGTCGTACGCCCGCCCGGACCGCCGCGTCCGCGAACAGCACCGCCGCACCCTTGTCCACCGTGTCCTTGCGGGCCGCGCCGCTGCCCGGGCCGGCACCCGCCGCGAACACCGCCGCGCCCGCGCCCTGCAGATGGGCCGCGACCTCCTCGACCGAGGCCGACTCCAGGTCCAGCAGGACCGGTTCGGCGCCGGCCTCCCGCAGATCGTCGCCCTGTTCGGCCTTACGGATGATCCCCGCGACCTCTTCCCCACGCGCGGAGAGCAGCCGCTCCAGCCGCAGCGCGATCTGACCATGACCACCAGCGATGACAATGCGCATGTTTCCGACCGTACGCCCGGACGGCGGCGTCCGCCGCACGACTCCAGCCAGCCACATGCGATGACCGGCACGCGCCCAGGCACAGGCTGGTGGTGTGCAGGCGTAGGCGGGGCTACCCAGGCGCCAGGCCGGGGGTGTACAGGCGACTGCACGGCCTCCAGCGTGTGCGCGAGGGCGCACACCCCGGGTCACGCGCCCGAGCGGACACCTCCGCGCGCGCTCTTCGTTCATGGCGGCTACCCGCGCCCCTGCCGCGGCAGCCCCAGGTCCACCGTCGCCGCCGAGTTGCAGTACTCGCGCACCGCGCTCGTCCGTGCCACCACGCGCCCCCGGTGCACCACGATCCGGCTGTACGCCAGGGACAGCGCCCCCGCCAGCCGGTCGCCGCGCACGGCCAGGAGGTCGGCCGGGAAACCTGCCTCCACGCGGACCTCGGGCAGGCCCAGGGCCGCTCGTGCCGACGCGCTCACGGTGTCGTACGCGTCCTCGGGGCGCAGCCCGTGAACGGAGGCCAGGAGGTACGCCGCTTCCAGGGGGTCGCCGCGCCCCACGGGGTTCGAGACGTCCCGCAGTGCGCCGCTCCCGGCGGCGACGCGCACGCCGGCCGCGCGCAGCAGCCGTACCGGAGCCGTGCCGCGCCGGTCGACGCCGCCGCAGCCGCCCTGCGGCACGCACGCCACCGTCACCCCGGCGGCCGCCAGTTGGTCGGCGACGCGCGAGACCGCCTCGACGGGAAGCCGGCCGAGGCCGCCGCAGGGGCCGAGCGTCACGCCGGGGCGCAGCCCGCCGGCCATCGCCGCGAGCCGGGCGAGGCGGGCCGGGTCGGCGGCGTCCGTGTGCAGGTCGACCGGGCAGCCGTGTTCGGAGGCCACCTCCAGCACGGCCTCGACGTAGCCGGTCGGATCCGGGTCCAGGTCCGGACAACCGCCCACCGCGGAGGCGCCCATTTTCATCGCGTCCCGCAGTACGGTCAGCCCGTCGGCCCCGGCAACACCGGTCAGCAGCCGCGGCATCGCCACCGTCGTCAGTTCGGCGAGCCCGCGCAGCGAACGTCGTGCCTGGAGGACGGCGGCCAGTGCGCCCAGCCCCGGGACGTCGCCCACGCGCACGTGCGCCCGCAGTGCGGTGGCCCCGTGGCCGAGTTGCAGCAGTGCGGCCTCCGTCGCCCGGCGTTGGACGTCCTGGGGGTCGTACGAGACCGGTCCGTCGTCGTCGGCCGACAGCGCGGTGTCGGCGTGGGCGTGCGGTTCGGCCGGGGCCGGCAGGAGCAGGTAGCCGCTGAGGTCCACGCGGGCGACGCACCCGCGGGCCGCCTCCGCCGCCAGGCTCCCGGCGGTGCCGACCGCCTCGATACGCCCGCCGCCCAGCCGTACGTCCACGGTCCGGCCGTCCGCGAGCCGCGCCCCGCACAGCAGCAAGGGGGCCACATCGGTCTGTCCCGAGGATGACGACGACGAGGACGACGAGTGGGGCTGCTGCGGCTGGCTGTCGGGCATCGCGCTCCAAGGACTCGGGGCTCGGGGCTGGCTCGGGGCTGCGCACGGCGAGGCGCAAGATCACGCAGAGTGAGTCGAGCGTAGGGCGGCCGCCCGCTCACGTCGGGGAGGGGCGGAATAGTCGTACCGGTGTGGTCCTGGTGTGGTCCTGGTGTGATCCTTCCGACAAGAACACGGCGAAAGCCGGGCGGGAGCGGACGGGAGCAGGCCGGAGCGGGGTGGGAGTGGCCGGCGAGGCCCTTGGGAGAGCCGCCGAACGCACCCCGAGCGCACCCCGACCCCGCCGCGGAACAGGGCGCCGACCAGGCCCGGTCGGGCGGCGCGAAACGGATTTGGGTGAACGGCGGCGGACCGTGTAATGTCTTCATCGCTCGCCCCAATAGCTCAGTCGGCAGAGCGTCTCCATGGTAAGGAGAAGGTCTACGGTTCGATTCCGTATTGGGGCTCTGGTGTGAGAGGTTCCCGCCGCAAGGCGGGGCCCGATCGCATCAAAGCGGTGTAGCTCAGTCGGTAGAGCAAGCGGCTCATAATCGCTGTGTCACCGGTTCAAGTCCGGTCACCGCTACTGACAGTAGCCGATTGTGGGGTCGGTCCTTCGATCGGCTACTCTTCTATGCGTTAATCGTCCCATCCGTTCGTCAAGGAGCACTCCTGTGGCTGCCACCGACGTCCGCCCGAAGATCACGCTGGCCTGCGTGGAGTGCAAGGAGCGGAACTACATCACCAAGAAGAACCGGCGTAACAACCCGGACCGACTGGAGATGAAGAAGCACTGCCCGCGTTGCAACGCGCACACCGCGCACCGCGAAACGCGATAAATCAGGCTCGTACACGAGGCCGCCCCCACAATCAGGGGGGCGGCCTCGTGTCGTTTCGGCAGACCGCTGCCCGCTCACTGCCGACCACTGCAGACACCAGCGACACCACCAGGAGGTGCCGGGCCATGGCGCTCGACCAGTCCTTCGTGGGGCGGACCTATCCGCCCACCGAGCCCTACGAGGTAGGGCGGGAGAAGATCCGTGAGTTCGCGGAGGCGGTGGGGGACACCAACCCGGCGTACACGGACCCGGAGGCCGCCAAGGAGCTCGGCCACCCCGACGTGATCGCCCCGCCGACCTTCGTCTTCGCGATCAGCTTCAAGGCCGCGGGGCAGGTCGTGGAGGACCCGCAGCTCGGGCTGGACTACAGCCGCGTGGTGCACGGCGACCAGAAGTTCGTCTACACCCGCCCGGTGCGCGCCGGTGACCGGCTCACCGTCACCTCGACCATCGAGGCGATCAAGTCCATGGCCGGCAACGACATCCTGGACATCCGTGGCGAGGTCCACGACGAGGCGGGCGAGCACGTGGTGACCGCCTGGACCAAGCTGGTGGCCCGCGCGGCCGAGGAGGCGTGAGGAATCGATGACGGCGAAGATCGCTTACGACGACGTCGAGCTCGGCACCGAGCTGCCCGCGCAGACCTTCCCGGTGACCCGCGCCACCCTTGTCCGGTACGCGGGAGCCTCCGGGGACTTCAACCCGATCCACTGGAACGAGAAGTTCGCCAAGGAGGTCGGTCTCCCGGACGTCATCGCGCACGGCATGTTCACCATGGCCGAGGCGATCCGGGTGGTCACCGACTGGACCGGCGACCCGGGCGCGGTCGTCGAGTACGGCGTCCGCTTCACCAAGCCCGTCGTCGTCCCGAACGACGACGAGGGCGCCACCGTCGAGGTCAGCGCCAAGGTCGCGGCCAAGCTCGACGACAACACCGTGCGCGTGGATCTGACGGCCATGTGCGCCGGGCAGAAGGTGCTGGGCATGTCTCGGGCGGTCGTGCGACTGGCCTGAGAGCGGCACACCTCCGGTAAGGGGCGCACTCAAGAGCGAGGCGCCCCTTACACGTAAGTCCCGGTCGCCTTGGGACCGTGCCTTACTCGGCGATCTTCAGGTGGAAGCACACCCGGTCCTGTCCGGGCCCGTCGTAGTCGCTGCGCACGGGGACTCCGCCCACCTCCCGGTCTCCCTCCTCGACCGCGAACCCCATGGCCCGGTGAAACGCGATGGAACCGGCGTTCCTGGGTGAGGTGATCGCCCGGATCTCCGTACGGCCCGCCATGGCTGCCCGCCGGAAGAACTCCGCGTAGAGCCTGCGCGCCATGCCCTGTCCGCGCAGCCGAGGGTCCACCCCCACGAAGTGGATGTAGGCCTCGTCGTCGTTGTCGGCGGCGTGGAAGCCGACGAGGAACGCCCTGATGCCCGCGTCGTCCTTCAGGATCAGGCTGGTCCCGGAGAAGAACTGCAGGAACAGCCTGGGCAGCAGGAGTGACAGCTCCCGGGCCTGTTCGGGGGTTCGGAACTGCTGCCCCTTGACCGTGTACGAGTGCGCTTTCGCGAGCATGAGCGAGCGTCGGCTTTTGCAGCCGGGCGTGCGGAGGGGTTTTCGGCCGGTGGGAACGGGAGTGTGTCCGTCGAATGCGTGACCTTTACGGGCGGGGCTCGTTGGGCGGGGTGACGGGATGGTGCGGCGCTGGGTGGGGGTGACGGGATGGGCGGGTGTGGCGGTCCGGGCCCGGTTGCGGGTGTCCGAGGCGGATGCGGTGGTGCTGGCCGAGGTGGGAATGTTCCTCGGCTCGCTGGCCGCGGGTGATCTCGCGGTGCGTTCCCGGCAGGGACTGGAGCACGATGCCGCCGCGTGGGCGGTACGGAAGCGGGAGTTAACCGGAGTCTCCTCGGCCAGGTGGGCGGGCAGTATCACCAAGGCCACGCACGATCAGTGGGCGTTGGCCCGGCGGGGGCAGGCGGCGGAGTTGGCGTGGCTGCGGGGGCAGATCACGCGCATCGAGGCGCGGCTGGCGCGTCCGCTGGGGGCGAAGGCGGACAAGTGGGCGGGGCTGGCGCGGGGGTACGGGTCGCGGTGGGAGTGGCATGCCAAGTCCCGCCGCCTGCACGCGCTCCAGTCCCGGCTGGCGGGCGTGGAGGCGGACCGGGCGGCCGACCGGGTGCGCGTGGTGCGCGGCGGGAAGAAGCTCGCCCGTCTGCGCCACCACCTGGATGCGGCCGGACTGGACGAGCAGGGCTGGCGGGAGCGGTGGCGGGCGGCGCGGGCGTTCCTGGCCGCGGACGGGGAGTCCGGCAAACGCTTCGGTAACGAGACGATCCGTATCACCGACACCGGACAGCTCTCGATCAGACTCCCCGCCGCCCTGGCCCATCTGGCCAACGCCCCGCACGGCCGGTATGTGCTGGGCGCGACCGTGCAGGTCGCGCACCGGGGTGGGGAGTGGCTGGACCGGATCACCGCGAACCACCAGCGCTGGACGCACGCGACGATGGTGCCGTGGTCGGAGACATGGGCCTGGCGCAGTTCGGGCACGGGCACTCCTCTCGGGTCGGTCCTTCGTACTTCTCCAGCGCCCCCTTGACGTAGTTAGTGATTGAGTACTAACTTACTTGCATGGTCAGGATGAGCGCAGAAGAGAGGCGTGAGAGCGTCATTCGTGCGGCGACGGCCGAGTTCGCGACGGGCGGCTACTACGGCACGTCCACCGAGGCCATCGCCAAGCGTGTCGGTGTCTCGCAGCCGTATCTCTTCCGGCTCTTCCCGGGCAAGAAGGCGATCTTCCTTGCGACGGTCGAGCACTGTATGGCGGATGTGATCCGCACGTTCGAGGAGGCCGCGAAGGGGCTGGAGGGCGAGGAGGCCCGGCACTCCATGGCGAACGCCTACGCCAAGCTCATCGCGGAGCGGCCCGAGCAGCTGCTCATGCAGATGCAGATGTACGTCACGGTGGCCGCCGCGGAGCAGGCAGGTGATCGTGAGCTCGGTGAGTCCGTACGGGCCGGCTGGATGCGCCTGTGGGACACGGTGCACCTGCCGCTCGGCGCGGAGGTCGACGACACGACGACCTTCATGGCGTACGGCATGCTCATCAACTGCCTGGTGGCCATGGGGTTTCCACCCGAGCATCGGGTGTGGGAAGGGCTTTATCCGTCGGCTCGGCTCAAGGGTCGCCTGGAGAAGTAAGGGTGGAGGGGGAGGTCGGGTCCGTGGGCTTTCTCATGTGCACGAAAGTTAGTCAGCAATAACTAACCTCGGTATCAGGCACGCAAGCACGCTCTGGGGGAGCGATGTCACAGCAGACAGCACACAGCGCACGTCGCGGGGGAACCGTGTGGGCCCTCGTCATCACCAGCGTCGCCGGATTCATGGCGGCCCTCGACAACCTCGTCGTCACCACCGCCCTGCCGTCCATCCGCAAGGACCTCGGGGGCGCGCTGGACGACCTCGAATGGACCGTGAGCGCCTACACGCTCACCTTCGCCGTCCTGCTCATGTTCGGCGCGGCGCTCGGCGACCGCTTCGGACGGCGCCGGATGTTCCTGGCCGGGCTCACCGTCTTCACCGGCGCGTCCGCCGCCGCGGCCATGGCGCCCGGCATCGACTCCCTCATCGCCGCCCGCGCGGTCCAGGGCGTCGGCGCGGCGATCATGATGCCGCTGACGCTGACCCTGCTGACGGCGGCCGTGCCCGCCGCCAAGCGTGGGATGGCGTACGGGATCTGGGGCGCCGTCAACGGACTCGCCGTCGCCTCCGGGCCCCTCATCGGCGGCAGCCTCACCGAGCACATCTCCTGGCACTGGATCTTCTGGCTGAACGTCCCGCTGGGCCTGGCCCTGCTGCCGCTCGCCCGTCTGCGCCTCGCCGAGTCCTACGGCACCGGTGCCCCGCTCGACCTCCCCGGCACCCTGCTCGCCAGCGGCGGCCTCTTCGGGATCGTCTACGGCCTGGTCCGCGGGCCCGCCGACGGCTGGACCAGCTCCCTCGTCCTGACCGGTCTGATCGCGGGCGGTGTGCTGCTGGCCGCGTTCGTCGTGCACGGCGTCCGCGCCGCGAACCCCATGCTTCCGATGCGGCTGTTCCGCTCCCGCGCCTTCGCCGGGATCAACGCCGCGAGCATGCTGATGTTCCTCGGGATGTTCGGCTCGATCTTCCTGCTCAGCCAGTACATGCAGGGCGTGCTCGGCTACTCGCCCACCGAGGCGGGCCTGAGGATGCTCCCGTGGACCGGTATGCCGATGCTCGTCGCGCCGATCGCCGGCATCCTCTCCGACCGCATCGGCGGCCGCCCGGTCGTCGCCACCGGCCTCTTCTTCCAGGCCGCCGGCCTCGGCTACATGGCCTCCGTGGTCACGGCCGACGCCTCCTACGCCATCCAGCTGCCCGGCCTGATCATCAGCGGCATCGGCATGGCCCTGTACTTCGCCCCGGCCGCCAACCTGGTGATGTCCAGCGTCCGTGCGCAGGAGCAGGGCATCGCCTCCGGCGCCAACAACGCCCTGCGCGAGGTGGGCGGCGCGCTCGGTGTCGCCATCATGGCCTCGATCTTCTCGGCCCAGGGTGGCTACGAGTCCGCCCAGGCCTTCGTCGACGGCCTGCGCCCCGCCCTGGTCACCGGCTCCGCGGTGGTGGCCCTCGCCGGCATCGCCGCGCTGCTGATCCCGGCCGGGCGGCGCGCCGTTCGGGCGGCGGTGACGGATGCGGCCTCGGGTGGGGACACGGGTGCGGGTGCGGTGGGGGAGCGTCCCGCCGAGGCTCTGGAGCCCGCCGCTCAGTGAGACAGACGCGACAGAGACGGCCCCGTCCATGGTGACGGGGCCGTACGCGCGCGTGCGGGGTGGAGCTGCACGCGCGCGTACGGGGTGGAGTGGGCGGGCGGAGGCGGCCGCCGTCGCTGGGGGCGGCGGAGGCCGGCCGCGGGTGCCGGGAGGGATACGTACGCACCGTTGGTGGGTGGGTCGGGCTGTCGGTGCCGTCTCGTACTCTTGGGCGCGTGCAGGAACTCCACGACGCCCCCCTGGCCCCGCTGACCACCTTCCGGCTGGGCGGTCCCGCGACCCGGCTGGTCACCGCGACGACTGACGCCGAGGTGATCGCGGCCGTCCGCGAGGCCGACGCCACCGGGACGCCGCTGCTGGTGATCGGCGGCGGATCCAACCTGGTCATCGGCGACAAGGGCTTTGCCGGAACCGCCCTGCGCATCGCGACCACCGGCTTCGAGCTCGTCGGCACACGGCTGGAGCTGGCCGCGGGCGAGGTGTGGACCGACGCCGTCGCCCGCACCGTGGAGGCCGGGCTCGCCGGTGTCGAGTGCCTCGCCGGCATCCCCGGGTCGGCGGGCGCGACACCGATCCAGAACGTGGGGGCGTACGGGCAGGAGGTCTCCTCGACGATCACCGAGGTGATCGCCTACGACCGCCGGGCCGGCGAGACGGTCACCCTCACGAACACCGAGTGCGCCTTCTCGTACCGGCACAGCCGCTTCAAGGCCGACCCCGAGCGGTACGTCGTCCTGCGCGTCCGCTTCGAGCTGGAGGACGCGGACGGGCTGTCGGCGCCTCTCAAGTACGCCGAGACCGCCCGGGCGCTGGGGGTGGAACCGGGTGACCGCGTCCCGCTCGCCCGGGCCCGCGAGACCGTGCTGAAGCTGCGCGCGGGCAAGGGCATGGTCCTGGACCCCGAGGACCACGACACCTGGTCGGCCGGATCCTTCTTCACCAACCCGATCCTCACCGACGCCGACTTCGCCGCCTTCCACGCGCGCGTGACGGAGCGCCTGGGCGACGGCGTGCAGCCGCCCGCCTACCCGGCGGGGGAGGGACACACCAAGACCTCCGCGGCCTGGCTGATCGACAAGGCCGGCTTCACCAAGGGCTATGGCGCCGGTCCCGCCCGCATCTCAACCAAGCACACCCTCGCCCTCACCAACCGCGGCACGGCCACCGCGGAGGACCTGCTCGCGCTGGCCCGTGAGGTCATCGCAGGTGTCCGTGAGGCGTTCGGGGTCACGCTGGTCAACGAGCCGGTGATGGTGGGGGTCGGCCTGTAGCCGGCCGCACGCCTCACCCGCCCGCCAACTCGCGGCGGCGGACGCCGTGTGAACGGGGACGGTCCGACGCAAGCTCCAGTGGGCCACGCCCACCCCTTGCCTCACCGCCGTCCCCGCGTCCCCGGTCATCGCCGGCATCGCGTCGGCCACGTCTGAGCGCGAGATGGAACGGCCCCCGGGCGGGAAGCCGCCGACCACCGTTAGGCGGTCAGCCAGTCGTCCACCCCCGCCAGCAGCTTCGCCTTCACGTCTGCCGGTGCCGCAGAGCCCCGTACGGACTGCCGGGCCAGCTCCGCCAGTTCGGCGTCCGTGAAGCCGTGGTGGTGGCGGGCGATGTCGTACTGGGCCGCCAGCCGGGAGCCGAACAGCAGCGGGTCGTCGGCGCCCAGGGCCAAGGGGACGCCCGCCTCGAACAGGGTCCGCAGCGGCACGTCCTCCGGCTTGTCGTAGACGCCGAGTGCCACGTTCGAGGCCGGGCACACCTCGCAGGTCACGCCCCGGTCGGCGAGCCGCTTCAGCAGCCGCGGGTCCTCCGCCGCCCGCACCCCGTGCCCGATCCGCGAGGCGTCCAGGTCGTCCAGGCAGTCGCGCACCGAGGCCGGTCCCGTCAGCTCGCCACCGTGCGGCGCCGCGAGCAGCCCACCGTCACGGGCGATGGCGAACGCACGGTCGAAGTCCCGCGCCATGCCCCGGCGTTCGTCGTTCGACAGCCCGAAACCGACGATCCCCCGGTCGGCGTACCGCACGGCGAGGCGGGCCAGCGTACGGGCGTCCAGGGGATGCTTCATCCGGTTCGCGGCCACCAGGACCCGCATGCCGAGCCCGGTCTCCCGCGACGCCGTCTCCACCGCGTCCAGGATGATCTCCAGCGCCGGAATCAGCCCGCCCAGGCGAGGGGCGTACGACGTCGGGTCCACCTGGATCTCCAGCCAGCCCGAACCGTCCCGCACATCCTCCTCCGCCGCCTCCCGCACCAGCCGCTGTATGTCCTCCGGCTTCCTGAGGCACGAGCGCGCCGCGTCGTACAGGCGCTGGAAGCGGAACCAGCCCCGCTCGTCCGTCGCCCGCAGCTTCGGCGGCTCCCCGCTGGTCAGCGCCTCGGTCAGCGCGTCGGGCAGCCGCACCCCGTACTTGTCGGCCAGTTCCAGCACGGTGCTGGGCCGCATCGACCCGGTGAAGTGCAGGTGCAGATGGGCCTTCGGCAGCTCAGAGACATCACGTACACGCTCCATCCAAGGATCCTGCCGTACGTCCCCGTCGTCCCGGTAGCTCTTTCCCCGATCGTGGTCTTGCTCGCACAAACAAACGGGGCACCCGGGAACGACGTCTCGGGTGCCCCATGTACGGAGGACCTCAGTCCTGCGCCTCCGCCAGCAGCTTCTGGATCCGGCTCACGCCCTCGACGAGGTCCTCGTCACCCAGCGCGTAGGACAGCCGCAGGTAGCCCGGCGTACCGAAGGCTTCGCCCGGAACCACCGCGACCTCGGCCTCCTCCAGGATCAGCGCGGCCAGCTCGACCGTGTCCTGCGGGCGCTTGCCGCGGATCTCCTTGCCCAGCAGATCCTTCACCGACGGGTACGCGTAGAACGCGCCCTCGGGCTCCGGGCAGAGCACGCCGTCGATCTCGTTCAGCATCCGCACGATCGTCTTGCGGCGCCGGTCGAAGGCCTCGCGCATCTTCGCGACGGCCGACAGGTCGCCGGAGACGGCGGCCAGGGCGGCCACCTGGGCCACGTTGGAGACGTTCGACGTGGCGTGCGACTGGAGGTTCGTCGCGGCCTTGACGACGTCCTTCGGGCCGATGACCCAGCCCACGCGCCAGCCCGTCATGGCGTACGTCTTGGCGACACCGTTGACCACGATGCACTTGTCGGCCAGCTCGGGCACGACCACCGGCAGGGAGTGGAACTCCGCGTCGCCGTAGACGAGGTGCTCGTAGATCTCGTCGGTCAGGACCCACAGGCCCTTCTCCGCGGCCCAGCGGCCGATCTCCTCGATCTGCTCGCGGGTGTAGACCGCGCCGGTCGGGTTGGAGGGGGAGACGAAGAGCAGCACCTTGGTGTTCTCGGTGCGGGCCGCCTCCAGCTGCTCCACCGAGACCCGGTAACCGGTCGTCTCGTCCGCGACGACCTCGACCGGCACACCGCCGGCCAGCCGGATCGACTCCGGGTACGTCGTCCAGTACGGCGCCGGGACGATGACCTCGTCGCCCGGGTCGAGGATCGCGGCGAACGCCTCGTAGATGGCCTGCTTGCCGCCGTTGGTCACCAGGATCTGGGACGCGTCGACCTCGTAGCCGGAGTCGCGCAGCGTCTTCGCGGCGATGGCGGCCTTCAGCTCGGGCAGGCCGCCGGCCGGCGTGTAGCGGTGGTACTTCGGGTTCTTGCAGGCCTCGACGGCCGCATCGACGATGTAGTCCGGGGTCGGGAAGTCGGGCTCGCCGGCGCCGAATCCGATCACCGGACGCCCGGCGGCCTTCAGGGCCTTGGCCTTGGCGTCCACGGCGAGGGTGGCGGACTCGGAGATCGCGCCGATGCGGGCCGAGACCCGGCGCTCGGTGGGAGGGGTTGCAGCGCTCATGGACCCATCGTTTCAGACCGGAAACGCCCCCGGCACACGGGTTTCACAGACTGAACAGCACCGGGTCCCCCAGTGAACAACAGTCCGGATTCCGGCGGTGGCCTGGGTGATCTTCCGTCAGTCCTCGGGTGATCTTCCGCCCCGAGTGCCCTCACGGGCACTTTCTGTTCGACGACCGGCCCCGAAGCACGTACACTCTCACCTCGTTGGCCCTCAGCGGCCCGCCCTCACCAGGTGTACACCGAGCACCCGGTTGGATGCGGTACGTTGGGGACACACAAAGGGTCGTAGCTCAATTGGTAGAGCACTGGTCTCCAAAACCAGCGGTTGGGGGTTCAAGTCCCTCCGGCCCTGCTACACACACCTTCGCCAGTGATGTGTGCGCATGTACGTACAGTAATGCACCGCCGTGCGGCTCAACCGGGCGCGGCACGGCCACGACCCGGAATCAGGTGAGGACGAATGGCGGACGCCGTGGGCTCCATCGACATGCCTGATGCCCAGGACGAGGCGCCGGAGTCCAAGAAGAAGGCCCGCAAGGGCGGCAAGCGCGCCAAGAAGGGCCCGCTGAAGCGACTCGCGCTCTTCTACCGGCAGGTCGTAGCGGAACTTCGTAAGGTCGTCTGGCCTACGCGCAACCAGCTGACGACGTACACGACCGTAGTGATCGTCTTCGTCGTCATCATGATCGGCCTGGTGACCGTGATTGACTATGGGCTCAGCCACGCAGCCAAGTACGTCTTCGGCTGAGCCGGCAAGCGAAGGGCGCCGCGGTTACCGGCGTCCCTTTCGCGCGTTCCACCCCTATGTATCCAGGAAGAAGCAGCCACCGTGTCTGACGCCAACCTGAACGACGACGCCATCGAGCCGGACGAGTCCGTGGATGACGAGCTCGACATCGTCGAGGGCGCCGACGAGCAGGACGAGTTCGAGGTTGCTGAAGCCGAGGCGGGTGAGCCGGCCGAGGAGGCCGCGCTGAACGTCGTGGACGAGGACGAGATCGCCGAGGACGAGTCCGTCGAGGACGAGGTCGCCGAAGAGGAGTCCGTCGAGGACGAGGTCGCCGAAGAGGAGACCGTCGAGGACGAGGTCGCCGAAGAGGAGACCGAGCCCGTCGACCCCGTCGAGGCCCTCCGCGAGGAGCTGCGCTCCCTGCCCGGCGAGTGGTACGTGATCCACACCTACGCCGGTTACGAGAACCGCGTGAAGACCAACCTCGAGCAGCGTGCCGTCTCGCTGAACGTCGAGGACTACATCTTCCAGGCCGAGGTGCCGCAGGAAGAGGTCGTCCAGATCAAGAACGGCGACCGCAAGACCATCCGCCAGAACAAGCTCCCCGGCTACGTGCTGGTGCGCATGGACCTGACGAACGAGTCCTGGGGCGTCGTCCGCAACACCCCCGGCGTCACCGGCTTCGTGGGCAACGCCTACGACCCGTACCCGCTGACCCTGGACGAGATCGTCAAGATGCTCGCCCCGGAGGCCGAGGAGAAGGCCGCCCGTGAGGCCGCCGAGGCCGAGGGCAAGCCGGTTCCGCAGCGCAAGGTCGAGGTCCAGGTGCTGGACTTCGAGGTCGGCGACTCGGTCACCGTCACCGACGGCCCGTTCGCCACGCTCCAGGCGACCATCAACGAGATCAACCCCGACTCGAAGAAGGTCAAGGGCCTGGTGGAGATCTTCGGCCGCGAGACGCCGGTCGAGCTCTCCTTCGACCAGATCCAGAAGAACTGATCCGGAAACTGATCCAGTCCTTCCGGACCACACGCCTCCGAACAGGTCAGACGGGCTCTCGCAGCCGGTCTGACCTGCTCGGTTTTTGGCCGCGCATGGATACCCGTTATCGTTGTGCGGTATGCCTCCATCCGGATGATCCGGACGGAAGCTGAAAACTCTCACTAGGACCCGGAGAGAGCACATGCCTCCCAAGAAGAAGAAGGTCACGGGGCTTATCAAGCTCCAGATCAACGCCGGTGCGGCGAACCCGGCCCCGCCGGTCGGCCCCGCGCTCGGTCAGCACGGCGTCAACATCATGGAGTTCTGCAAGGCCTACAACGCCGCGACCGAGTCGCAGCGTGGCTGGGTGATCCCGGTGGAGATCACGGTCTACGAAGACCGTTCCTTCACCTTCGTCACCAAGACTCCGCCGGCCGCGAAGATGATCCTCAAGGCCGCGGGTGTCGAGAAGGGCTCCGGCGAGCCGCACAAGACCAAGGTCGCCAAGATCACCGAGGCGCAGGTCCGCGAGATCGCCACCACCAAGATGCCCGACCTCAACGCCAACGACCTGGACGCCGCGTCGAAGATCATCGCCGGCACCGCCCGTTCCATGGGCATCACGGTCGAGGGCTGAACCCCAGCCCCGTAGCACCTTCGTAGAACCGTGGCAGGGCCTGCTCGGCCCGTACCACGACTCCTCAAGACACACACAGGAGCAGTAGTGAGCAAGCGCAGCAAGTCTCTCCGCGCTGCGGACGCCAAGATCGACCGGGAGAAGCTCTACGCCCCGCTCGAGGCCGTCCGTCTCGCCAAGGAGACCTCCACGACCAAGTTCGACGGCACCGTCGAGGTCGCCTTCCGCCTGGGTGTCGACCCGCGCAAGGCCGACCAGATGGTCCGTGGCACCGTGAACCTGCCGCACGGCACCGGCAAGACCGCCCGGGTCCTGGTCTTCGCGACCGGTGACCGTGCTGCGGCCGCGGAGGCCGCTGGCGCCGACATCGTCGGCTCCGACGAACTGATCGACGAGGTCGCGAAGGGCCGTCTGGACTTCGACGCCGTCGTCGCCACCCCGGACCTCATGGGCAAGGTCGGCCGCCTCGGCCGCGTGCTCGGTCCCCGTGGTCTCATGCCGAACCCCAAGACCGGCACCGTCACCCCGGACGTCGTCAAGGCTGTCAACGACATCAAGGGCGGCAAGATCGAGTTCCGCGTCGACAAGCACTCGAACCTGCACTTCATCATCGGCAAGGCGTCCTTCGACGACGAGAAGCTGGTGGAGAACTACGGCGCCGCGCTGGAGGAGATCCTCCGTCTGAAGCCGTCGGCCGCCAAGGGTCGCTACATCAAGAAGGCCGCGATCAGCACCACGATCGGCCCCGGCATTCCGATCGACCCGAACCGCACCCGCAACCTCCTCGTCGAGGAGGACCCGGCCGCGGTCTGAGCCTGACGCTCACCCCAGTCGGTCACGGGCCCCGCACCTTTCGAGGTGCGGGGCCCGTTCCCGTTTACGCGTACACCCGTGCCGTTTCCGCGGCGCCGGGTTAGCGTGAAGATCACGGGGGACACAAGGGGGGTACAGATGAGGGACAGGCTCGTCGGGCGCGGTATCCTCCCCTTCCTGTTGGCAGCCGCGCTGACCTCGGTCGCGGGGTGCACCTCCGCGGGCCGCGACGCCGCCCCGGGCCCCGGCGAGTCCGACAGCGCCCCGCCCAGCCTCGACTCCCGCACCGCGGCCGCCCTGCGCGCCGTGGAGGAGGCCACCGGCAAGGCCGGCTCCGCGCGGATCACCTCCACGACGGTCATGGGCGCCATGCTCTCCACGAAGACCGAGGGCGCCCTCGACTGGGCCGGCGACTCCACCGGCACCCTGCGCATCACGTACACCGGCGGCGAACTGGCCGAGACCATGCGCAAGCTGGGCACCACCACGATGGAGGCCCGGCTGCTGCCCGACGCCTATTACGCCAAGGTCGGCGCCCGGTTCGCGGAGCAGCTGGGCGGCAGGCACTGGATCAGATACGACTACGACGACCTGGACGCCCTGCCCGGCGACTCGGGGACGTACCTCAAGGACCAGCTCCGCAACACCGCCCCCATCCCTCCGCTCAGGCTCCTGCTGGCCTCCGGGGACGTCCGCGCTGCGGGGGAGGAGGAGGTGAGCGGTGTGCGCACCCGGCACTACTCGGGCACGGTGGACGTGGCCGGCCTCTCCGACGCCGCGCTGAAGAAGCAGCTCACCGAGGCCGGTGTCACGGGCGAGACCCTGGACATCTGGGTCGACGACCGGAACCTGCTGGTCAAGAAGGTGGAGAAGGCGCGGATGTCGACGGGCCTGATGACCCAGACCGCGTACTACGGCGACTACGGCGTGAAGTTCTCGGTCCACAAGCCGCCTGCGGCGGACACCCAGGACTTCGAGGACCTGGTGAAGCGGCAGGAAGGCACGTCCTGAACTCCGGGGACGCGATCGGCTGCTCGAAGGGCGTGGCGGAGTCCCCGGCCATCGAGTCGGCGGCGGCCGTCGCCAAGGCCGCGAAGAAGTGGGTCACCGTGAAGGATCTCGACGAGAGCTGAGCCCCGTACGGGCGGATTTGCCTGACGGCGATCCGCTCACGTACTCTCGTGCAGAAGCCAAAGACCGCTGGTCGTTGCCGTGTGCTCGTACGAGGGCGCGGTGGCCGAAGGATCCGCTGACTGCGGACGACCCGCGCAGGTGACTGTGGATGTGCTCCCGGAGTTCGTGGTTCCCACCGTGAACACCCGGTCGAGCTACGCCCCGTGCGCCTGCGCCGGGGCGTTTCGTTTGCCCAGCCCCTTCTGAGCGGTCCTCATCACCCGGAAGGAGGCCGACGCTCTATGGCAAGGCCCGACAAGGCTGCCGCGGTAGCCGAGCTCGCGGACCAGTTCCGCAGCTCGAACGCCGCTGTGCTGACCGAGTACCGGGGTCTCACCGTGGCGCAGCTCAAGACGCTGCGTCGTTCGCTCGGTGACGACGCCCAGTACGCCGTGGTGAAGAACACGCTGACCAAGATTGCGGCCAACGAGGCCGGGATCTCGACGCTCGACGACCTGTTCAACGGTCCGACGGCGGTTGCCTTCATCTCCGGTGACCCGGTGGTGTCGGCGAAGGGTCTTCGTGACTTCGCCAAGGACAACCCGAACCTCATCATCAAGGGCGGTGTCCTTGAAGGTAAGGCGCTGTCCGCCGATGAGATCAAGAAGCTCGCGGACCTCGAGTCCCGCGAGGTTCTGCTCGCCAAGCTGGCGGGTGCCTTCAAGGGCAAGCAGACTCAGGCTGCTCAGGTCTTCCAGGCGCTCCCGTCGAAGTTCGTCCGCACCGCGGAGGCGCTTCGTGCCAAGCAGGCCGAGCAGGGCGGTGCCGAGTAATTCGGCTCGCGCATTGACCGCCGCCTGAGGCGACGGTCGTAGCGGGCCGAACGTACGCCCGCCTCACCAGTACATCCCGGCACCAGCCGATTTAGTGGAAGGATCGCCCATCATGGCGAAGCTCAGCCAGGAAGACCTGCTCGCGCAGTTCGAGGAGATGACCCTCATCGAGCTCTCCGAGTTCGTGAAGGCCTTCGAGGAGAAGTTCGACGTCACCGCCGCCGCCGCGGTCGCCGTTGCCGGCCCGGCCGGTCCGGCCGCCGCCGCCGAGGCCGCTGAGGAGCAGGACGAGTTCGACGTCATCCTCACGGGTGCCGGCGACAAGAAGATCCAGGTCATCAAGGTCGTGCGTGAGCTGACCTCCCTGGGTCTGAAGGAGGCCAAGGACCTCGTGGACGGCGCCCCGAAGCCCGTCCTCGAGAAGGTCGCCAAGGACGCCGCCGAGAAGGCCGCCGAGTCCCTCAAGGGCGCCGGCGCCTCCGTCGAGGTCAAGTAACACCCTCGAGGTCCCTCGGGCCTCTCTGCGCGCCGTGAGCGGCCCCCTGGGGTTGTAACGCGAACGCACCGAAGAGCGATCATCCATCCGGGTGGTCGCTCTTCGGCGTTCCGAGGGGCTCCGTGGCGGCTGCCTTGCACCGGGCGTCCCCGGCGGTATGGTGATCTTCGTCGTGCCTGCCAGACCCCTGGTGACAGGCGGCAAGTGACGAGCGCAGCATCCGGTTTGGGCAAGGGGGCCTTGACGAACCGCACGCAGCGCGCAATTCTCAGGACGCGTCGTCACAAGGATCCGAATCCGAGGCATGGATCGACGGCGAAGAGGGCAGTATCAACGTGCATTGAGGGCGTGGGCTTGCGTAGGTGTCGAGAACGACGAGGGTCTCGAAAAACCCGCACTGGACATCAGTGTGCCAAGTGGCTACACTGACCCTTTGCGCTGCCTGTTAGCTGTCCCCTGCCCGTCACCAGGGGCATGCCCTCACTCGAGCACCGACGATCGGACCATTCCTGAGCTGGCCCTTTAGCCAGATCCGGAACAGCCTGTCTTCGTGCACGGGAGAGGGACCGGTACGCGCGTAGTGAGTCCGAGCCCTCGGAAGGACCCCCTCTTGGCCGCCTCGCGCACTGCCTCGACCGCGAATATGAACAACGGCGCCAGCACCGCCCCGCTGCGCATCTCCTTTGCAAAGATCAAGGAGCCCCTCGAGGTTCCGAACCTTCTTGCGCTGCAAACCGAGAGCTTCGACTGGCTGCTCGGCAACGAAGCGTGGAAGGCTCGTGTCGAGGCGGCTCTGGAGTCCGGTCAGGACGTCCCCACCAAGTCCGGTCTGGAGGAGATCTTCGAGGAGATCTCTCCGATCGAGGACTTCTCCGGGTCGATGTCGCTGACGTTCCGCGACCACCGTTTCGAGCCCCCGAAGAACAGCATCGACGAGTGCAAGGACCGCGACTTCACGTACGCGGCTCCGCTCTTCGTCACGGCTGAGTTCACCAACAACGAGACCGGCGAGATCAAGTCCCAGACGGTCTTCATGGGCGACTTCCCGCTCATGACCAACAAGGGCACCTTCGTCATCAACGGCACCGAGCGTGTCGTGGTGTCGCAGCTGGTCCGTTCGCCGGGTGTCTACTTCGACTCCTCCATCGACAAGACGTCCGACAAGGACATCTTCTCCGCCAAGATCATCCCGTCCCGGGGTGCCTGGCTGGAGATGGAGATCGACAAGCGCGACATGGTCGGTGTGCGCATCGACCGCAAGCGCAAGCAGTCCGTCACCGTCCTCCTGAAGGCTCTCGGTTGGACCACCGAGCAGATCCTCGAGGAGTTCGGCGAGTACGAGTCCATGCGCGCCACCCTGGAGAAGGACCACACCCAGGGCCAGGACGACGCGCTGCTGGACATCTACCGCAAGCTGCGTCCGGGCGAGCCCCCGACCCGTGAGGCCGCGCAGACGCTGCTCGAGAACCTCTACTTCAACCCGAAGCGCTACGACCTCGCCAAGGTCGGCCGCTACAAGGTCAACAAGAAGCTGGGTGCGGAGGCTCCGCTCGACGCGGGCGTCCTGACCGTCGAGGACGTCATCTCGACGATCAAGTACCTGGTGAAGCTGCACGCGGGCGAGACCGAGACGGTCGCCGACAGCGGCCAGTCGATCGTCGTCGAGACCGACGACATCGACCACTTCGGCAACCGCCGTCTGCGCAGCGTCGGCGAGCTCATCCAGAACCAGGTCCGCACGGGTCTGGCTCGTATGGAGCGTGTCGTCCGCGAGCGGATGACGACCCAGGACGTCGAGGCGATCACGCCGCAGACCCTGATCAACATCCGGCCGGTCGTTGCCTCCATCAAGGAGTTCTTCGGCACCAGCCAGCTGTCGCAGTTCATGGACCAGAACAACCCGCTGTCGGGTCTCACCCACAAGCGCCGTCTGTCGGCTCTTGGCCCGGGTGGTCTGTCCCGTGAGCGGGCCGGCTTCGAGGTCCGTGACGTGCACCCCTCGCACTACGGCCGCATGTGCCCGATCGAGACGCCCGAAGGCCCGAACATCGGTCTGATCGGCTCGCTCGCCTCCTACGGCCGCGTCAACGCGTTCGGTTTCGTGGAGACGCCGTACCGCCGGGTCACCGACGGCATCGTCACCGACGAGGTCGACTACCTGACGGCCGACGAAGAGGACCGTTACGTCATCGCGCAGGCCAACGCCACGCTCGACGACGACCTGCGCTTCACCGAGAACCGCGTCCTGGTCCGCCGCCGTGGCGGCGAGGTCGACTACGTCGCCGGTGACGACGTGGACTACATGGACGTCTCGCCGCGCCAGATGGTGTCGGTCGCGACCGCCATGATCCCGTTCCTCGAGCACGACGACGCCAACCGTGCCCTCATGGGCGCGAACATGATGCGGCAGGCCGTGCCGCTGATCAAGTCCGAGTCCCCGCTCGTCGGCACCGGCATGGAGTACCGCTCCGCCGTCGACGCCGGCGACGTGGTCAAGGCCGAGAAGGCGGGTGTGGTCCAGGAGGTCTCCGCGGACTACATCACCACCGCCAACGACGACGGCACGTACATCACGTACCGCCTGGCCAAGTTCGCCCGTTCCAACCAGGGCACCTCGGTCAACCAGAAGGTCATCGTCAACGAGGGCGACCGCATCGTCGAGGGCCAGGTCCTCGCCGATGGTCCGGCCACCGAGAACGGCGAGATGGCGCTGGGCAAGAACCTGCTCGTGGCGTTCATGCCGTGGGAGGGTCACAACTACGAGGACGCGATCATCCTGTCGCAGCGCCTCGTGCAGGACGACGTCCTCTCCTCGATCCACATCGAGGAGCACGAGGTCGACGCCCGTGACACCAAGCTCGGCCCCGAGGAGATCACCCGGGACATCCCGAACGTCTCCGAGGAGGTCCTCGCCGACCTCGACGAGCGCGGCATCATCCGTATCGGTGCCGAGGTCGTCGCCGGCGACATCCTCGTCGGCAAGGTCACGCCCAAGGGTGAGACCGAGCTGACGCCGGAGGAGCGCCTGCTGCGCGCGATCTTCGGTGAGAAGGCCCGTGAGGTCCGTGACACCTCGCTGAAGGTCCCGCACGGCGAGATCGGCAAGGTCATCGGCGTCCGCGTCTTCGACCGCGAGGAGGGCGACGAGCTTCCCCCCGGTGTGAACCAGCTGGTGCGCGTGTACGTGGCGCAGAAGCGAAAGATCACCGACGGTGACAAGCTCGCCGGCCGGCACGGCAACAAGGGTGTCATCTCGAAGATCCTGCCGATCGAGGACATGCCGTTCCTGGAGGACGGCACCCCGGTCGACATCATCCTCAACCCGCTCGGTGTCCCGTCCCGAATGAACCCGGGACAGGTCCTGGAGATCCACCTCGGCTGGCTCGCCAGCCGCGGCTGGGACGTCTCCGGCCTCGCCGAGGAGTGGGCGCAGCGCCTGCAGGTCATCGGTGCCGACCAGGTCGCCCCGGGCACCAACGTCGCCACCCCGGTCTTCGACGGTGCGCGTGAGGACGAGCTCGCGGGTCTGCTGCAGCACACCATCCCGAACCGTGACGGCGAGCGCATGGTGCTCCCGACCGGTAAGGCGCGGCTGTTCGACGGCCGCTCCGGTGAGCCGTTCCCGGACCCGATCTCGGTCGGCTACATGTACATCCTGAAGCTGCACCACCTGGTCGACGACAAGCTGCACGCTCGGTCGACCGGTCCGTACTCGATGATCACTCAGCAGCCGCTGGGTGGTAAGGCTCAGTTCGGTGGCCAGCGCTTCGGTGAGATGGAGGTGTGGGCGCTGGAGGCTTACGGCGCCGCGTACGCCCTCCAGGAGCTGCTGACCATCAAGTCCGACGACGTCACCGGCCGCGTGAAGGTCTACGAGGCCATCGTCAAGGGCGAGAACATCCCCGAGCCCGGCATCCCCGAGTCCTTCAAGGTGCTCATCAAGGAGATGCAGTCCCTGTGCCTCAACGTGGAGGTGCTGTCCTCGGACGGCATGTCCATCGAGATGCGCGACACCGACGAGGACGTCTTCCGCGCGGCGGAGGAGCTTGGCATCGACCTGTCCCGGCGCGAGCCGAGCAGCGTCGAAGAGGTCTGACGGGAGTTCGGCCGGGCTCGACATGAGCCCGGCCGGCCCCAGGACCCCCGTATCAGACCCCATGACTTACAACCCTGAGAGGGATTGACGCATAGTGCTCGACGTCAACTTCTTCGACGAGCTCCGGATCGGTCTGGCTACCGCTGACGACATCCGTCAGTGGAGCCACGGCGAGGTCAAGAAGCCCGAGACCATCAACTACCGCACGCTCAAGCCCGAAAAGGACGGACTCTTCTGCGAGAAGATCTTCGGTCCGACCCGGGACTGGGAGTGCTACTGCGGCAAGTACAAGCGTGTCCGCTTCAAGGGCATCATCTGTGAGCGCTGCGGCGTCGAGGTCACTCGCGCCAAGGTGCGTCGTGAGCGGATGGGCCACATCGAGCTGGCCGCTCCCGTCACGCACATCTGGTACTTCAAGGGTGTCCCGTCGCGTCTGGGCTACCTGCTCGACCTGGCGCCGAAGGACCTCGAGAAGGTCATCTACTTCGCCGCGTACATGATCACGTTCGTGGACGAGGAGCGTCGTACCCGCGACCTGCCCTCGCTGGAGGCGCACGTCTCCGTCGAGCGTCAGCAGATCGAGAACCGTCGCGACGCCGACCTCGAGTCCCGCGCCAAGAAGCTCGAGACCGACCTGGCCGAGCTCGAGGCCGAGGGTGCCAAGGCCGACGTGCGCCGCAAGGTGCGCGAGGGTGCCGAGCGTGAGATGAAGCAGCTGCGCGACCGTTCGCAGCGCGAGATCGACCGTCTCGACGAGGTGTGGGCCCGGTTCAAGAACCTCAAGGTCCAGGACCTCGAGGGTGACGAGCTGCTCTACCGCGAGCTGCGTGACCGCTTCGGCACGTACTTCGACGGCTCGATGGGTGCCGCGGCGCTGCAGAAGCGCCTGGAGTCCTTCGACCTCGACGAGGAGGCCGAGAAGCTCCGCGAGATCATCCGCACCGGCAAGGGCCAGAAGAAGACCCGTGCGCTGAAGCGGCTGAAGGT
The DNA here is from genome assembly GCF_040296605.1 of Streptomyces sp. NPDC002088. Lineage (NCBI taxonomy): Bacteria > Bacillati > Actinomycetota > Actinomycetes > Kitasatosporales > Streptomycetaceae > Streptomyces > Streptomyces sp. NPDC002088. The sequence continues at coordinate 195,027 of NZ_JBEOXO010000007.1, forward strand.
CGTGTCTGCCTTCCTGCAGACCTCCAACAGCCCCAAGGGCATGGTCCTCGACTGCGTCCCGGTCATCCCGCCGGACCTTCGCCCGATGGTGCAGCTGGACGGTGGCCGCTTCGCGACCTCCGACCTGAACGACCTGTACCGCCGTGTGATCAACCGCAACAACCGTCTGAAGCGACTCCTTGACCTCGGCGCGCCCGAGATCATCGTGAACAACGAGAAGCGCATGCTTCAGGAGGCCGTCGACGCGCTCTTCGACAACGGCCGTCGTGGTCGCCCGGTCACGGGCCCCGGCAACCGTCCGCTGAAGTCGCTGTCCGACATGCTCAAGGGCAAGCAGGGTCGTTTCCGTCAGAACCTGCTCGGTAAGCGTGTGGACTACTCCGCGCGTTCCGTGATCGTCGTCGGTCCGCAGCTGAAGCTGCACCAGTGTGGTCTGCCCAAGGCCATGGCGCTGGAGCTCTTCAAGCCGTTCGTGATGAAGCGTCTGGTCGACCTGAACCACGCGCAGAACATCAAGAGCGCCAAGCGGATGGTCGAGCGCGGCCGCACGGTCGTGTACGACGTCCTCGAAGAGGTCATCGCGGAGCACCCGGTTCTGCTGAACCGTGCGCCCACCCTGCACCGCCTCGGCATCCAGGCCTTCGAGCCGCAGCTGGTCGAGGGCAAGGCCATCCAGATCCACCCGCTCGTCTGCACCGCGTTCAACGCGGACTTCGACGGTGACCAGATGGCCGTGCACCTGCCGCTGTCCGCGGAGGCGCAGGCCGAGGCCCGCATCCTGATGCTGTCCTCGAACAACATCCTCAAGCCCGCCGACGGCCGTCCGGTGACGATGCCGACCCAGGACATGGTCCTCGGTCTGTTCTTCCTGACGACCGACGGTGAGCTGCGCGACACCAAGGGCGAGGGCCGGGCGTTCGGCTCCACGGCCGAGGCGACCATGGCGTTCGACGCCGGTGAGCTCGCGCTCCAGTCCGCGGTCGACATCCGCTTCCCGGTGGGCACCATCCCGCCGCGCGGCTGGACCCCGCCGGCGCGGGAGGAGGGCGAGCCGGAGTGGCAGCAGGGTGACACCTTCCGCCTGCGTACGACCCTGGGCCGCGCGCTCTTCAACGAGCTGCTGCCCGAGGACTACCCGTTCGTCGACTACTCGGTGGGCAAGAAGCAGCTCGGCGAGATCGTCAACGACCTCGCGGAGCGCTACCCCAAGGTCATCGTGGCGGCGACGCTCGACAACCTGAAGGCGGCCGGCTTCTACTGGGGCACCCGCTCCGGTGTCACCGTGGCCATCTCCGACGTCGTCGTCCCCGAGGCGAAGAAGGCGATCGTCGCGGGCTACGAGGCGCAGGACGAGAAGGTCCAGAAGCAGTACGAGCGCGGTCTGATCACCAAGGAAGAGCGCACTCAGGAGCTCATCGCGATCTGGACCAAGGCGACCAACGAGGTCGCCGAGGCGATGAACGAGAACTTCCCCAAGACGAACCCCATCTTCATGATGGTTGACTCGGGTGCCCGAGGAAACATGATGCAGATGCGGCAGATCGCCGGTATGCGTGGTCTGGTGTCGAACGCGAAGAACGAGACCATCCCGCGTCCGATCAAGGCGTCCTTCCGTGAGGGCCTCTCCGTGCTGGAGTACTTCATCTCCACGCACGGTGCCCGTAAGGGTCTGGCGGACACCGCCCTGCGTACCGCCGACTCGGGTTACCTCACCCGTCGTCTGGTGGACGTCTCGCAGGACGTCATCATCCGCGAGGAGGACTGCGGCACCGAGCGCGGCCTCAAGCTGGCCATCGCCGAGCGCGGCGCCGACGGTGTCCTGCGCAAGGCGGACAACGCCGAGACCAGCGTGTACGCGCGCTGCCTCGCCGAGGACATCGTCGTCGACGGCAAGGTGCTCGCCCCGGCGGGCGTCGACCTCGGTGACGTCCTCATCGACCAGCTGGTCGCCGCGGGCGTCGAGGAGGTCAAGACCCGCTCGGTCCTGACCTGTGAGTCGACCGTCGGTACCTGCGCGATGTGCTACGGCCGCTCGCTGGCCACCGGCAAGCTGGTCGACATCGGTGAGGCGGTCGGCATCATCGCCGCCCAGTCCATCGGTGAGCCCGGTACCCAGCTGACGATGCGTACCTTCCACACCGGTGGTGTGGCCGGTGACGACATCACCCAGGGTCTGCCGCGTGTCGTCGAGCTCTTCGAGGCCCGTACCCCGAAGGGTGTCGCCCCGATCTCCGAGGCCTCCGGCCGCGTGCGGATCGAGGAGACCGAGAAGACCAAGAAGATCGTCATCACGCCGGACGACGGCAGCGACGAGACGGCGTTCCCGATCTCGAAGCGCGCCCGACTCCTGGTCAGCGAGGGCGAGCACGTCGAGGTGGGCCAGAAGCTCACCGTGGGTGCCACCAACCCGCACGACGTGCTGCGCATCCTGGGCCAGCGTGCCGTCCAGGTCCACCTGGTCGGCGAGGTCCAGAAGGTCTACAACTCGCAGGGTGTGTCGATCCACGACAAGCACATCGAGATCATCATCCGGCAGATGCTGCGCCGTGTGACGATCATCGAGTCCGGCGACGCCGAGCTGCTGCCCGGCGAGCTGGTCGAGCGCTCGAAGTTCGAGACCGAGAACCGTCGTGTGGTCCAGGAGGGCGGTCACCCGGCCTCCGGTCGTCCGCAGCTCATGGGTATCACCAAGGCCTCGCTGGCCACGGAGTCCTGGCTGTCGGCGGCGTCCTTCCAGGAGACGACCAGGGTTCTGACGGACGCGGCGATCAACGCCAAGTCCGACTCCCTGATCGGCCTCAAGGAGAACGTCATCATCGGTAAGCTCATCCCGGCCGGTACGGGTCTGTCCCGCTACCGCAACATCCGGGTCGAGCCGACCGAGGAGGCCAAGGCCGCGATGTACTCGGCCGTCGGCTACGACGACATCGACTACTCGCCGTTCGGCACGGGCTCCGGCCAGGCCGTTCCGCTGGAGGACTACGACTACGGTCCGTACAACCAGTAAGGCGCAGTACGTCTGAAGCACTGAAGGGCGGTCACCCCGTGGGGTGGCCGCCCTTCGGCGTTTCCGCAGCTCTCGACAGAGCCGCCGGCTCCTGGTACGCCGGCTCTCAGTACGGCCGCTGCGGCTGGAGGTACGGCTGCAGATGGTGCAGCCGGGTGTGGTAGTCCGGGTGGGAGGAGAGCAACTTGCTCAGCGCGCTCTCCGCGACGGGCACACCGCCGTTCTGAGCGGTGAGCGCGGCCTGTGCCTGCTGCTCCTGCTGGTGCAGTTTGCCGAGTACGGCGGCCAGCATCGGGGCGAAGCCGAGGCCGGCCGCGTGTTCGTCGGCGCGCAGCTCGGCGCGGCGGCCGACGGCGGCGAGCGCGTACGGCACGCCCAGGATCAGCAACGGGAGGCCGTACAGGGTGCTGATGGTCGCCACGGCGATACCGCCGATGAACAGCACGACGAAGGCGACGCCGAAGCAGCCGAAGGCGCGCGACACATGGAAGACGAAGGTGGAGAACACCTTCAGGACGCGCCAGGCGACGCGGCCCGGCAGCGCGTACCAGTAGCCGAGGAGCCCGGACCAGGCGTGGCCGCCGACGTGGTGGCCCAGCTCGTGGGCCATGACCGCGGCGAGCTCGCCGTTGGGGAGCTCGTTCATGGCGAAACGGGTGACGCCGACGATGTGGCCGGCCGCGGCGACCGCGTTGAGGCTGTCGCTGTCCTCGACCCAGAGCTCGTAGTTGCGGCCCTCGACGCCGGCGCGGGCCGTGACCTCCCGCCAGACCGGTTCGATTTTGGCTCGTTCTTGCGGCGTGGGGTAGCGCAGATGGAGCAAACGGCGCGCGAGGGCGCTCTCTGTGGGGCGGTGGAACACGAGTGCGCCGCTGGCGAGCCAGAGCAGGATCACGACGAACGCGAGGTCGCCGAAGAAGGCGGAGACCAGGCCGACGACGCAGAGGCTGCAGAGGAAGTTCGGCAGGTAGAGGAGCAGGTTGCCGACCGCTGTGGCGTCCGTGCGGCGCTGGTGGTTGGAGATGTGGACGCGGCGGGCGTCGGTGTTGATGTGGTGGGGGTGGGCGGGGTCGCCGGGGGACGGGGGAGCGGCGGCGGCCGGGGACGCGGGGGGAGCCTGGGGAGGGGTCTGGGGGTACTGCGGGGGGATCGGCGCGGAGGCCTGCGGGTACGTGGGTGTGGCCTGCGGGTACGGGGGTGACTGCTGTGGGTACGTGGGCGTGGCCTGCGGGTACGGGGGTGACTGCTGCGGGTACGTGGGTGGCTGTTGCGGGTACTGCGGGGGTGCCTGCGGCTGGGTCGCCTGGGCGGGGTACTCCGGGTACTCCGGTGGTGGCTGGGTCATCGTGCTTCCTTCAGAAACGGGGACGGCTGCTGGTGCAGGCGGTCAGCCGATCAGCAGTGAGGCGGGCAGCAGGACCGTGCCGGTGCAGAAGGCGATCAGACCGGTGCGGATCCACTGGTGCTTGCGTGCGGCGATCCGGCTCAGGTCGGCGAGGGCGGTGGTCAGCCCGGTCGTGGGGTCGCGCCGGGTGTCACCGAGCGCGGTCTCCAACTGGCCGAGCCGGACGGCCTGTTGGATGTCGCCGAAGTAGGACAGGGGCCGGCCGGGCGTCCACTTCTCGGAGCGGTAGCGGGGCAGTACGGCCAGCAGCAGGGCGAAGAGGGAGAGCCCCAGCGCTGCCGTCCCGGCCCACCACAGCGCCGTGCCCGCGGCGGAGAGCGCGGCCGGAGTCCAGTCCCGCCCGGCGAGCAGACCGCTGGACACGCCCGCGGTCGTGCCGAGGGCGGCGACCAGGACGGACGCCTTGCTGTCGGCACGGGCGACCTCGCCGCGCAGCTCGGTGAGGAGGCGCTCGCAGAGGGGGACGAGGTCGGCGGCCGGGCCGGCGTCGTCCGGGCGGGGAGCCGGGGCCGGGACGGGAGCGGGATCGAGCGTGGTCATGTGCCGCTGCCCTCCGTCCTGTTGGCCCCTCCGCTGTCGTTCGCGCCGCGGTTGTTCCCGTCGCCGTCGTTCCCGTCCGAGGCTGCCGCGGAGGCGTCCGGCACGGCCTGGGCCGGCAGGGTCGGGGTCCTGCCGTAGCCGGGCGGGGGCTGCCAGGCGGCGGGCTCGGGTGCGGAGACGGCCGGCCCGGCCGGAGACGCCGCCGTGGCTGCCTGCGGCGCCGGGGCACCGGCGTACGGGCCGGGGGCGCCCGGCGCGGGCGGCGGGGCGTACGCCGGGGGCGGCGGGGCGTAAGGCGCGGGTGACTGCGCGCCCGGGGTACCGGGGGCCGGTGTGCCCGCGGGCGGGAAGTGGGGGAACGGCGCGGCGCCGGGCGGGGCGGTCGGCGCGGCGGGGATCGTGGGCGTGGCAGCCGGACCGGGCGCGCCGGGGCCGCCGTACGGGCCGGGAACACTCGTCGGCGAGCCCGGGTACGGCCCGGTCGGGAACGGCTGCCCGGGCGCGTACGGCGCGGCCTGCCCGCCCGGGGGCTGCGCGGTCGGCTGCGCCGTGCCGCCCGTGCCGTCCCCCGTCAGGCCGGGCTGTCCTGCCGTGCCCGGCTCCGGCGCGCCGCCGCCCGGCGGGATCGCCGCCCCCGGATACGCCGGGCCACCGCCCTGCGGCAGCGGCGGCGGGTTCTGCGGTACACCCGGGAGGCGTTGGGTGAGGATGTCGTTGACCGTGCGCAGGGCCAGTTGCTTGGGGCCCTCCAGCTCCCAGTTCTCGGCGGCGTCGCCGCTCAGAAGCTGCTTCACCAGTTCCATCTGGGACTGGATCATGCGGAGTTGGTCCTCGCGCATGCTCGTCATGACCAGGGCCGAGTCCTCCGGGTGCTGGGCGAGGTGCAGCGCCCAGGCGTGCACGCCGCCCTGCTGGAGGTGGTACTGGTAGAAGTCGATCTTCTGCGCCTCCAACTGCTGGAGTTCCAGCTGCTGCTGACCCGCCAGCAGTGCCTGCGCGTGCTGCCAGCGCTGCTGCTGGAGGAGCAGTTCCTGCTGCTGGTTGCCGTACTGCATGGCTCGTTCGATCTGCAGCGAGTCGCTCTGCCGGCCCCGGCGGTCGACTTCGACGTCGATCTCCATGCCCCGCTGCGCCGCGCGGATCTGCTCGGCGGCGGAGTGGTCGATGGCCTGCTTGCGCAGTTCGTGCTCGATGTTGGTCTGGTCGCGCCGCAGCCGCAGGGTCCAGGTGACCTGGAGTCCGGCCGGCGCCCCGAGCGGCCCCAGCAGGTTCATCCGCTCCAGCAGCTCCACCTCGGCGGCCGCGCTGTCGGGGATGGCGAACCGGCGCGTCACCGGGCGGGCCGCCTGCTGGAGTTCGCCCAGCAGCAGCCCGGGCACGTCCCGGTGCCCGCTGGCCACGAAGCGGGCCGGGTCGAGGACCTGCCAGGACAGGTCGACCACGGCCGTGAACTCGAACGCGTCGTTGTCGCTGGGCAGGGTGAGGTCGCAGGTGTGCGGGTGCACGCCCATGTCCACCTCGTACACGGCCGTGTAGTGGTTCGCCGCGATGTCGCCGCGCGTCGGCCGCCGCGGCGGCAGATACGCCTCGTACCCGCCCTTGGCGGTGGAGAAGACCAGGGCGTGGTCGATACGGACGTACGACTTCAGGCTGAACTCGAAGCGCGACAGCTGCCGCACGGTGAGGACCGGGTCGACGATCTGGGTGTGCCGGTCGGCCTGCTGCTGCCACTCGGGCTGGCGGAAGGTGGGCATGGGGCGTGTCTCCTCGGACGTACCACCCGGCGTACGCGGGTCGGTCTGACGTGGGTCAGCGGGTGGGAAGCGTGGTCAGCAGGCGGGCCGCCACCAGGGGCGGGGGGTTTCCGTCCTCGCCGGGCATGGTGCGCAGCAGGTGGCTCAGCCGCTGGTGTTCGGCGGGCGTGGTGACGAGGTCCGGGAGCAGGGCGGCCAGCGCCCACTCGGTGGCCGTGGAACGGTCGGCGATCAGGACCCACTCGCGCAGCACGTCGAGCGCGTGCCGGGTGGCGCGCGGGTCGGCCAGCGCGGCGCGCCAGAGGTACGGGATGCCGTGGGCCGCCGCGCCGCCCGCGGGCACCGCGCGGGCGTACCAGGCGAGGACCAGCGGGGTGCCGTAGCGCTCGTCGTCCTCCTTACGCAGGCAGGCGTTGACGAAGCCGGCGAGCGTGAGGTCGTGCACGGCGCGGTCGTCGTCGAGGTGCTCCCGCAGCTCCGCGAGCACCTTTTCGCTGGCGGAGGAGAGCAGCAGCAGCTCCACGGCCTCGGCGAGTTCGCCGGCCATCGCCTCGTCCAGGTCGTCGGGGCCGTCGTCGTAGAGCCGCCGCACGGCTTTGCGCAGCGCGGCGAGGGCCTGCTCGGGGCGTTCCGGGCCGATCAGCCCGTACGACCGCACCGCCACCCAGCGCAGACGCGCGTCGCCGCCCTCGCACCAGGCGTCGAGGATGCGCGGGATGTTGGGCGTGTCGATGAGGTGGGCGAGGGTGAGGGCGTTGACGGCGACCAGCCGCTGCCGGAACCGCTTGGAGGTGGCCCACGGTTCGATGACCAGGGCCATCGCCGACGGCAGGTCGGTACGGGCCAGGATCGCGACGGTGGACGCGGCGCGGGTACGGACCAGGGGGCGGCCGTCGTCGGCGAGGCGGCGCAACCAGTGGATGAGGGCCGGCCGGGCGGACGGATGGCCCGTCCACAGCTCGCGCAGCAGTACGAGCGAGGCCCGCTCGTCCAGGAACCTGGCCTTCTGCTGGGTTACCGGTCCCCACTCGGTGTGCTCGTCGTCCTCGAACCTCTCCGCGCGGGCGAGCTGGAGGCGCTTGCCGATGTGCGTGCCGAAGACGGGAACCTCGGGGACGCGGGCCGGGTTCTCGGTCTCCTGGAGGAAGCGGTAGAGGAGGTCGCTCAGTTCGGCGGTGAGGGCGTACGGGCCGCCGTCGAAGGCGGCCAGGGCGACCAGGAACGCCTTGTCGCGCAGGTGGACCGCGCTCTCGTCCTCCTCGAACCACTCCTGCACCTGGTTCTCCAGGGAGGCCAGCGAGAACTGGGCGACCGCGTCCTCGGTGACCTTGCCGGTCGCGTAGTCGCCCAGCAGCTGGGCGAAGGCGGCGACCTCGCGCAGCTGGTGGCCCCGGTCCAGGAACTCCACCACGTCCGGCAGGCCGAGCAGCTTGGCGGCGGTCTCGGCGTCGGTGCGGGTGCGCAGATGGGCGGCGAGGACGTCGGCGGTGGCGGGCGGCCGCCATTCCACGGCGGGTACGTCCTCCAGTACGGCGGTGGGGCCGACGGTGACGACCAGATAGGCGTCCTGCTCGGCGAGCCGGTCCTTCGCCGCGAGCAGGTGCGGTTCCCGCAGGGGGCGGTCGCGGCGGGTGGCGAGGTCGCACAGGACGTAGCCGCGGGCCTGGTCCTCGGCGGTGAACCGCTCGGCGAGGGAGCTTGGGCTGGTGTCGCGCACCAGGGTGCGGACGGGAGCGGCGGCCAAGCGGTGCAGCAGCATCAGGGCGGCCGTGCGGCGGCCCGTGAAGCGGGCGCCGGACAGGACGAGGACACGGTCGCGGCGCAGCCGGTCGAGCAGGCCGGCCATGACCTCCTCGTCGGCGACGAAGGTGGTGGCCAGACGGTCGAGGGTGGTCCGCGGGACCTCGCCGGAGGCCGAGGAGGGCGCGGAGATCCCGGGTATCGCGTAGTGGATCTCCGTCTTGCTGCCCATGATGACGTCGCCGGCGACCCGCCCGCCGCTGACGCCGTGCTGGTCGCGGCCGACCAGGCTGCCGCCGAAGCGGGAACGGTCGCCGACGTTCATGGAGCGGGGGCTGTGGTCGACCAGGTCGCGCCGGGCAGACCAGGCGTTCTGCGGCTGGTCGTGTTCCTCGGCGGCATCGCCGCTCTGCTGGGTCTCGTCGGCGGCCGACTCGACCTGTTTCGGGTCCGGTGCGTTGCCGTTGCCGTTGCCGGGTCCGCCCGGTCTGGGGCTCTCCGGCTCTGCTGGGCTGCTCATGCGTCGTCTCCCCGCTCGCCGCCGCCGCCGAGGTTCACGTCGCCGGTGACCTGGCCGCCGCTGACACCGTGCTGGTCGTGGCCGACCAGGCTGCCGCCGAAGGACGGCGAGCCGCCGTTGAAGTTGAAGACGGTGCCCGGCGCCGGGGCTCCCCCTGTCCCGTCCGGCGCCGGGCGGTCCTTGTGGGTGCCCTGAGCGGGGACCCTCTCCTCGGGGGTGCCCGGTGCGGGGACCCGGTCGGCGGGGGTGCCCTGTGCGGGGACCCTCTCCTCCGAGCCGTCCTGTGAGGGGACCCGCGGCGCCGGACGGTCCCCCGAACCGCCCGGCGCCTCCCCCGCCCCCGTGTCACCGTGGTCCTTGTCGGTCGCCCCGGCCGCCCTGGTCGCCCCGTCGGGCACCGGTCCGTGCAGCCACGCCTTCAGCGGGCCGTTCTTGCTCGCCACCGTCACCGGGTGGAAGTCGGCGGCCGGGATACCCGGGTGGTCGTGTCGTACGACACCGGCGTGCAGGGCGTCGGAGACGCACAGGGCGAAGTCGGCGGTGCGCTCGCGCAGGGCGGCGCGCAGTACGTCCGCGTCCAGCAGCCGGCAGGCGTGGTTGAGGTCGGAGCCGACCCAGCCGTCGTGCTTGTCGACGGCGACGAAACCGATGGCGAGGACACCGCGCAGCCGGATCTGCGCGGAGCTCGACGCCATGCGGTTGACCGTCCTCAGCTGTGCCGGGACCTCCGTGAGCAGGGCCCGCAGCAGCGCCGTGACCGGGGCGCCCGCGTCGATCAGCTCCATCACCGAGTCCCCGCGGTCGGCCCGCAGCCGGCGGGTCTCGTCGATGCCCGCGCTCTCCAGCGTGCGGTCGGCGATGTCGTAGAGCATGCGCCGCATATAGGCCTGCTCCACGTCGTCCCGGTCACTGAACCTCTCGATGTCCAGCAGCAGGATCGTGCGGCTCACGGGGTCGGTCATGGTCGCCTCTCGAGGGGGTGTGCGCTGTGCAGAGCAGCAGCGTGGTGGTGCTGGGGCCTCGGCGGTGAGGGCGGATGACGCACTCGGAGTGTGACCGTGTGCACAGAAGTCCTCTGGGGGTACGGGAGTCTCGTGGGCCGGCGCGCCCTGTGTGGGGTGGGTGAGCCGACCGTCACGGGGGCTGCCGCCCCCGGCCCCCGCTTCGGCCTGGACGGCCTCGTCCTCAAGCGCCGGACGGGCTGGATATCGTCGGCCGGGTTGCAACGTCCCGTCGCTTGCGTTTACTGGTCCGTCCGTCCGCCCGCCCGGTGGGCTGCGCCTGTTCGTCCGTCCGCCCGTCCGCCCCGGTGGCCTGCGCTTACTCGTCCGTCCGCCCCGGCGGCGATGCGACCCCGTCCACCGGTCCCGGTGGCGACGGGATCCCCGCCGCCGGCCCCGTCGCCGCGATCCGCCGCAGGATGTCCGGCCGCATGATCAGCATGGTGCGGCGGCCCGTGGCGACGGCCCCCTTGTCCCGCAGTTCCCGCAGCAGGCGCTGCACCATCTCCCGGGACGCGCCCACCGAGCCCGCCAGCTCCTGCTTGCTGAGCGGTACCGCCAGCTCGACGCCCTCCGGGGTGCGGCGGCCGTGGGTGCGGGCCAGGTCCAGGAGCAGGACGGCGAAGCGTTCCCGCACGCTCATCGACGCGAACTCCAGCCGGCGCCGGTCCGCCGCGCGGGTGCGGTCCGCGGTGAGGCCGAGGAGGGCGAAGGAGACGGCGGGGGAGCGGTTGAGGAAGTCCTTGAAGCGGTCACGCTCCACCGCCACCGCCCGTACCGGCTCCAGCGCGGTCACCGTCGCCGACCGCGGGCGTCCGGTCAGCGCGGCCGACTCGCCGACGATGTCGCCGGGGCCGCGCAGCGCCAGCAGGGCCTCGTAACCGTTGGCGGCCGAGGCGGTGACCTTGGTCCAGCCGTACGCGAGGAAGAGGACGTGCGAGGAGGGCTCGTGCTGGTGGACCAGGACCATGCGGGGCGTGAAGTCCAGCGAGCGGCCCAGCGCCAGCAGCGCCGAGCGGTCCTCGCTCTCCAGCCGGGCCAGGAACGGCACCCGGTCGTCCAGCCCGCCGTCGTCCGGCGAGTACGCAGACGTCCACATTGGCATGCTCATCCCCCGATTCCCGACAGCGGACGGATCAACGTACTGAAAGCGCAAGATCGCGGAGTGTGAAAGAGCGCAAACCGGCCATTGATGGAAGACGGCGCCTGGACGTACTCGGTGCGCCTCACCTGTCAGGTGAGGGGGCGGGACGCGCGGGCGGCTCGGGAACCGTCGATTCGAAGATCGCGGACGGGGCACGGCTTCGGCTTGTTTCGTGCGGGCCTGCCGGTCCCGCCCATTTGTTTTGACCGCAGCGAATGAGGTAGGTACGCTCAGACCTTGTGCCTGGGGTGTGCCCTGGCCCTCGTGCGTGCCTTGAACCGCACGCGGGGCCTGAGACCGGCCACCGCAATCTGCGCCCTTTTCGCTTCGCGGCGAAGGTCTGCGGGATTCGACACACCCGACCGCGTGGGTCGGCGAATGTTCCAGGTTAGCTTCACCATTCGGCACACAGAAACCGGAGAAGTAGTGCCTACGATCCAGCAGCTGGTCCGGAAGGGCCGGCAGGACAAGGTCGAGAAGAACAAGACGCCCGCACTCGAGGGTTCGCCCCAGCGTCGTGGCGTCTGCACGCGTGTGTTCACGACCACCCCGAAGAAGCCGAACTCGGCCCTGCGTAAGGTCGCGCGTGTGCGTCTGACCAGCGGTATCGAGGTCACTGCTTACATTCCGGGTGAGGGACACAACCTGCAGGAGCACTCCATCGTGCTCGTGCGCGGCGGCCGTGTGAAGGACCTGCCGGGTGTTCGCTACAAGATCATCCGTGGTTCCCTCGACACCCAGGGTGTCAAGAACCGCAAGCAGGCTCGCAGCCGCTACGGCGCCAAGAAGGAGAAGTAAGAATGCCTCGTAAGGGCCCCGCCCCGAAGCGCCCGGTCATCATCGACCCGGTCTACGGTTCTCCTCTTGTCACGTCGCTGATCAACAAGGTGCTGCTGAACGGCAAGCGCTCCACCGCCGAGCGCATCGTCTACGGCGCCATGGAGGGTCTGCGTGAGAAGACGGGCAACGACCCGATCATCACGCTGAAGCGCGCGCTGGAGAACATCAAGCCGACCCTTGAGGTCAAGTCCCGCCGTGTCGGTGGTGCGACCTACCAGGTTCCGATCGAGGTCAAGCCCGGTCGTGCCAACACCCTCGCGCTGCGCTGGCTCGTCGGTTACTCGCGCGCCCGTCGCGAGAAGACCATGACCGAGCGTCTCCTCAACGAGCTTCTCGACGCCTCGAACGGCCTCGGTGCGGCCGTGAAGAAGCGCGAGGACACCCACAAGATGGCCGAGTCCAACAAGGCCTTCGCGCACTACCGCTGGTAGTCGCAGACCCCATCGAGACCGAGAGAAGACTGAAGCCTTATGGCTACCACTTCACTTGACCTGGCCAAGGTCCGCAACATCGGGATCATGGCCCACATCGACGCGGGCAAGACGACCACCACCGAGCGGATCCTCTTCTACACCGGCGTCAGCTACAAGATCGGTGAAGTCCACGACGGCGCCGCCACCATGGACTGGATGGAGCAGGAGCAGGAGCGTGGCATCACGATCACCTCTGCTGCCACCACCTGTCACTGGCCGCTCGAGGACAACGACTACACGATCAACATCATCGACACCCCGGGGCACGTCGACTTCACGGTCGAGGTGGAGCGCTCGCTGCGCGTCCTCGACGGTGCCGTCACGGTGTTCGACGGTGTCGCCGGTGTCGAGCCGCAGTCCGAGACGGTGTGGCGTCAGGCCGACCGTTACGGCGTGCCGCGCATCTGCTTCGTGAACAAGCTGGACCGTACCGGCGCCGAGTTCCACCGCTGCGTGGACATGATCTCGGACCGCCTGGGCGCCCAGCCGCTCGTCATGCAGCTGCCGATCGGCGCCGAGATGGACTTCAAGGGCGTTGTGGACCTGGTCCGCATGAAGGCGCTCGTGTGGTCCGCCGAGGCCGCCAAGGGCGAGATGTACGACGTCGTCGACATCCCGGCCACGCACATCGAGGCTGCCGAGGAGTACCGCGGCAAGCTGGTCGAGGCCGTCGCGGAGAACGACGACGAGATCATGGAGCTGTTCCTGGAGGGCCAGGAGCCCACCGAGGAGCAGCTGTACGCCGCGATCCGTCGTATCACCATCGCGTCCGGCAAGTCCGACGGCATCACGGTCACCCCGGTGTTCTGCGGTACCGCGTTCAAGAACAAGGGCGTCCAGCCCCTGCTCGACGCGGTCGTGCGCTACCTGCCGACCCCGCTCGACGTCGAGGCCATCGAGGGCCACGACGTCAAGGACCCCGAGGTCGTCGTCAAGCGCAAGCCGTCGGACGAGGAGCCGCTGTCCGCGCTCGCGTTCAAGATCATGAGCGACCCGCACCTCGGCAAGCTCACCTTCGTCCGGATCTACTCCGGTCGCCTGGAGTCCGGCACCGCGGTGCTGAACTCGGTCAAGGGCAAGAAGGAGCGCATCGGCAAGATCTACCGCATGCACGCGAACAAGCGTGAGGAGATCGAGTCGGTGGGCGCCGGCGACATCGTCGCCGTCATGGGCCTGAAGCAGACCACCACCGGTGAGACGCTGTCCGACGACAAGAACCCGGTGATCCTGGAGTCCATGGACTTCCCGGCGCCGGTCATTCAGGTCGCCATCGAGCCCAAGTCCAAGGGTGACCAGGAGAAGCTGGGTGTCGCCATCCAGCGTCTCGCGGAGGAGGACCCCTCCTTCCAGGTTCACTCGGACGAGGAGACCGGCCAGACCATCATCGGTGGTATGGGCGAGCTGCACCTCGAGGTGCTGGTCGACCGTATGCGTCGTGAGTTCAAGGTCGAGGCCAACGTCGGCAAGCCGCAGGTCGCGTACCGCGAGACGATCCGCAAGGCCGTCGAGCGCGTGGACTACACCCACAAGAAGCAGACCGGTGGTACCGGTCAGTTCGCCAAGGTGCAGATCGCGATCGAGCCCATCGAGGGCGGCGACGCCTCGTACGAGTTCGTGAACAAGGTGACCGGTGGTCGCATCCCGAAGGAGTACATCCCTTCGGTCGACGCCGGTGCGCAGGAGGCCATGCAGTTCGGCATCCTCGCCGGTTACGAGATGACCGGCGTGCGCGTCACCCTGCTCGACGGTGCCTACCACGAGGTGGACTCCTCCGAGCTCGCGTTCAAGATCGCCGGTTCGCAGGCCTTCAAGGAGGCCGCGCGCAAGGCCAGCCCCGTGCTGCTCGAGCCGATGATGGCCGTCGAGGTCACCACGCCCGAGGACTACATGGGTGAGGTCATCGGCGACATCAACTCCCGCCGTGGCCAGATCCAGGCCATGGAGGAGCGGGCGGGTGCCCGTGTCGTGAAGGGTCTCGTGCCCCTCTCGGAGATGTTCGGCTACGTCGGAGACCTCCGCAGCAAGACGTCGGGTCGCGCGAGCTACTCGATGCAGTTCGACTCCTACGCCGAGGTTCCGCGGAACGTCGCCGAGGAGATCATCGCGAAGGCCAAGGGCGAGTAACGCACCGCGTTCCCACGCTTTAGGCTTGACTCCGGAGCCCGGAGGGGCATTCCCCCGCATTTGTGGGGGAATGCCCCCGGGCCCGGGCTTTCCAGCAAAGATCACCTGGCGCCGATGAAGCAAGGCGTTCAGAACCACTCCACAGGAGGACCCCGTGGCGAAGGCGAAGTTCGAGCGGACTAAGCCCCACGTCAACATCGGCACCATCGGTCACATCGACCACGGTAAGACGACCCTCACGGCCGCCATTACCAAGGTGCTGCACGACAAGTACCCGGACCTGAACGAGGCCTCGGCCTTCGACCAGATCGACAAGGCTCCTGAGGAGCGCCAGCGCGGTATCACCATCTCCATCGCGCACGTCGAGTACCAGACCGAGGCGCGTCACTACGCCCACGTCGACTGCCCGGGTCACGCGGACTACATCAAGAACATGATCACCGGTGCCGCGCAGATGGACGGCGCGATCCTCGTGGTCGCCGCCACCGACGGCCCGATGCCGCAGACCAAGGAGCACGTGCTCCTGGCCCGCCAGGTCGGCGTGCCGTACATCGTTGTCGCCCTGAACAAGGCCGACATGGTGGACGACGAGGAGATCCTGGAGCTCGTCGAGCTCGAGGTCCGTGAGCTCCTCTCCGAGTACGAGTTCCCGGGCGACGACGTCCCGGTCGTCAAGGTCTCGGCGCTCAAGGCGCTCGAGGGCGACGCGACGTGGGGCCAGTCCGTTCTGGACCTCATGGACGCCGTCGACTCCGCCATCCCGGAGCCGGAGCGTGACGTCGACAAGCCGTTCCTCATGCCCATCGAGGACGTCTTCACGATCACCGGTCGCGGTACGGTCGTCACCGGCCGTATCGAGCGTGGTGTCCTGAAGGTCAACGAGACCGTCGACATCATCGGCATCAAGACCGAGAAGACCACCACCACGGTCACCGGTATCGAGATGTTCCGCAAGCTGCTCGACGAGGGCCAGGCCGGTGAGAACGTCGGTCTGCTCCTCCGTGGCATCAAGCGCGAGGACGTCGAGCGCGGCCAGGTCATCATCAAGCCCGGTTCGGTCACGCCGCACACCGAGTTCGAGGCCCAGGCCTACATCCTGTCCAAGGACGAGGGTGGCCGCCACACGCCGTTCTTCAACAACTACCGTCCGCAGTTCTACTTCCGTACGACGGACGTGACGGGCGTTGTGACCCTCCCCGAGGGCACCGAGATGGTGATGCCGGGTGACAACACCGAGATGAAGGTGGAGCTCATCCAGCCCATCGCCATGGAAGAGGGCCTGAAGTTCGCCATCCGTGAGGGTGGCCGGACGGTCGGCGCCGGCCAGGTCATCAAGATCACGAAGTGATCTCGAGCCTGACCCGGTAGCTTCAGCCTCAGCTGAGCTCCAGAAGGGGCCCGTACGACTTCGGTCGTACGGGCCCCTTCGCCGTATGCCGCCACGGGCGCCCTCTGTCGGGGGCTCGCTCCGCTTCGTACCATGGGCCGAGGCGGTGACACCGCTCGGCGGCGCGCAGGGGGGAACGTGCTGGGCGAGATCCTCGTGGCTCTGATCACCACGGTGGGCACGGTATGGGTGGCGTTCATCTCGCTCCAGGCCGGCACCAGGAGGGGGCGCCGACGCTACAGCGAACCGCTGTTGAGCCTGTGCGCCCTGTGGGGCCGCGCCAGAGGCGTGGCCGAGGCCGCGTTCGAGGACTGCTCGCGCGCGATGGAGGAGCGGCGCGAGGAGGGCCCGCGAAGCGTCCTGACGGCCGCCGAGCGGGTCGACCTGTTCTGGGCGGAGACGCAACCAGGTCAGGAGATGATCGAAGCGCTGCGCGGCGAGTTCTCCGCGACCAACGACGGGCTGCTCATGGAGTTCTCCATGTACGAGGACGCCGTGAAGGCCTTCAAGAAAGAACTCCGTCAACTGGGTGACCGAATCGATGCCATGAGCCCCGCGTCACGGCCTTCCGAGATCGGGGTCGACCGCTATCTCCTGCTCCTCCAGGCGGAGTTGCCGAAGTTCGACGCGGCTTTCGAGCGGTGCCTGAGCAGTTACCTGCAGCGGAAGGACGGCGCGCTGCTCTATCAGGTCCGGCGCCGGCTCCGCAGACAGGCGGAGGAGCGCTACGAGAACTTCCAGCCCGGCGGCAAGGGTGTCTTCGCCCCTCAGCCCGGGCCCGAGTCCGCCGATCACCCGGCTCGGGGCGACGGAGCGCGGTCCGACGGAGCCGAGCCGCCGCCCTGCGGTTACTGCATCTGGCGCTGCCCCCACGCCCCGGCCGGCGCGGACGCTCCCGCCGACCGGACAGCGGTCAGACTGACGGGAGCGTGAGGGACGGTCCCGCTGGAGGGCCCCGGGGTTTGACCTACGTCACTCCGGGGGTATTCTCTCCGGCTCGATTGGCGGACCCCCTGCCCCATATGGCAGACTGTCGGAGTTGCTCGGTCGAGTGTTGATGCTGTGCGCCTCCCGCCGGGAGGACCGGAAGCGAGTCCCACAGTACTCGTCGTCCCAACTGCCTTTACGGCAGCGCTGGGACGGACGTACGGGAATCTTCCGGGAAGTGTCAGTGCGGCACCGGCCAGGCACCCGGTGGGCCTTTCGGCCCCCGACTTGCGGTTCCGGAAGGGCCGTGTTTCCCCAGCAAGGGATGTCTCAGGTGGGATATCCGTGTGAGCGGGAGCGCGACACGCCCGACCGCGTGGGTCGGAGGAAGTGCACGGAATGCCGGGTTCCAGAGCGTACGAGAGACAGGACTACTGAGTAGCCATGGCGGGACAGAAGATCCGCATCCGGCTCAAGGCCTACGACCACGAGGTCATCGACTCCTCGGCGAAGAAGATCGTCGAGACGGTGACCCGCACTGGTGCGTCGGTCGCGGGCCCGGTGCCGCTCCCCACCGAGAAGAACGTGTACTGCGTCATCAAGTCGCCGCACAAGTACAAGGACTCGCGCGAGCACTTCGAGATGCGCACGCACAAGCGCCTGATCGACATCCTCGACCCGACGCCCAAGACCGTTGACTCCCTGATGCGACTCGACCTTCCGGCCGGTGTCGACATCGAGATCAAGCTCTAGGGGTCGGTGATCTGAGAATGGCTAAGCAGATCAAGGGCATCCTGGGCGAGAAGCTCGGCATGACGCAGGTGTGGGACGAGAACAACCGTGTTGTTCCGGTCACCGTCGTCAAGGCCGGCCCCAACGTCGTCACCCAGGTCCGTACGAACGACGCCGACGGCTACGAGTCGGTCCAGATCGCCTTCGGCGAGATCGACCCGCGCAAGGTGAACAAGCCCCTCAAGGGTCACTTCGCCAAGGCCGACGTCACTCCCCGCCGCCACCTCGTCGAGATCCGTACCGCTGACGCCAGCGAGTACACCCTCGGCCAGGAGATCACCGCTGAGGTGTTCGAGGCCGGCATCAAGGTCGACGTGACCGGCAAGAGCAAGGGCAAGGGCTTCGCCGGTGTCATGAAGCGTCACAACTTCAAGGGCCTCGGCGCCGGTCACGGCACCCAGCGCAAGCACCGCTCCCCCGGCTCCATCGGTGGCTGCGCCACCCCGGGCCGCGTGTTCAAGGGCCTCCGCATGGCGGGTCGCATGGGCAACGAGCGGGTCACCACCCAGAACCTGACCGTCCACGCCGTTGACGCGGAGAAGGGTCTGCTGCTCATCAAGGGCGCGGTTCCCGGTCCGAACGGCGGCCTCGTCCTGGTCCGCACCGCGGCCAAGGGGGCCTGAGGTAACCGATGAGCACTGTTGACATCCTTTCGCCGGCAGGCGACAAGGCCGGTACCGTCGAGCTCCCCGCGGAGATCTTCGGCGTTGAAAAGGTCAGCATTCCGCTGATCCACCAGGTCGTCGTCGCACAGCTGGCCGCTGCCCGTCAGGGCACGCACAAGACCAAGACTCGTGGCGAGGTTCGCGGTGGCGGCAAGAAGCCGTACCGTCAGAAGGGCACCGGCCGCGCCCGTCAGGGCTCGACCCGCGCCCCGCAGTTCGCCGGCGGTGGCGTCGTCCACGGCCCGCAGCCGCGTGACTACTCGCAGCGGACCCCGAAGAAGATGAAGGCCGCGGCCCTGCGCCACGCCCTCACCGACCGGGCCCGCCACAACCGCATCCACGTCGTCTCCGGCGTGGTCGAGGGTGACATCTCCACGAAGGCCGCGAAGACGCTGTTCGGCAAGATCTCGGAGCGCAAGAACCTGCTCCTGGTCGTCGAGCGCAGCGACGAGGCCGCGTGGCTGTCCGCCCGCAACCTGCCCCAGGTCCACATCCTGGAGCCGGGCCAGCTGAACACGTACGACGTTCTCGTCTCGGACGACGTGGTCTTCACCCAGTCCGCGTTCGAGTCCTTCGTGTCTGGCCCCAAGGCCGCTGACACCGAAGGGAGCGAGGCCTGATGGCTACGCGTCACCCGAGCATCGCCTCGAAGGCGGCCAAGGCCGCCAAGGCCGCGCGCGTCGCCAAGGCACGCCGCCACGCCACCGAGGGCAAGAACACCGTCGAGACGCCGCTGAGCAAGTCCTTCACGGATCCCCGTGACGTGCTCCTCAAGCCGGTCGTCTCGGAGAAGAGCTACGCGCTGCTCGACGAGGGCAAGTACACCTTCGTCGTCGCGCCCGGCTCCAACAAGACCCAGATCAAGGAGGCCGTCCAGGCGGTCTTCTCGGTCAAGGTCACCGGGGTCAACACGATCAACCGCCAGGGCAAGCGCAAGCGCACCAAGAGCGGTTTCGGTAAGCGTGCTGACACCAAGCGCGCGATCGTGACCCTCGCTGAGGGCGACCGTATCGACATCTTCGGCGGTCCGACCTCCTGACGGAGGTCCGGATCGTCCGATATCGGACGAGGACTGAGAAATGGGTATCCGCAAGTACAAGCCGACGACTCCGGGCCGTCGTGGCTCCAGCGTCGCCGACTTCGTCGAGGTCACGCGGTCCACGCCGGAGAAGTCGCTGGTCCGCCCTCTGCACAGCAAGGGCGGCCGTAACAACGCCGGTCGTGTGACCGTTCGCCACCAGGGTGGCGGACACAAGCGCGCCTACCGCGTGATCGACTTCCGTCGGCACGACAAGGACGGCGTGCCGGCGAAGGTCGCGCACATCGAGTACGACCCCAACCGCACCGCGCGCATCGCGCTGCTGCACTACGCGGACGGCGAGAAGCGCTACATCCTCGCCCCGCGCAACCTGCAGCAGGGTGACCGCGTGGAGAACGGTCCCGGGGCCGACATCAAGCCGGGCAACAACCTGGCCCTCCGCAACATCCCGGTCGGTACCACGATCCACGCGATCGAGCTCCGTCCCGGTGGCGGTGCCAAGTTCGCCCGCTCCGCCGGCGCCTCCGTGCAGCTGCTCGCGAAGGAGGGCTCGATGGCCCACCTCCGCATGCCCTCCGGTGAGATCCGCCTGGTCGACCAGCGCTGCCGCGCCACGGTCGGCGAGGTCGGCAACGCCGAGCAGAGCAACATCAACTGGGGCAAGGCCGGCCGTAAGCGCTGGCTGGGCGTTCGCCCGACCGTTCGCGGTGTGGCGATGAACCCGGTTGACCACCCGCACGGTGGTGGTGAGGGCAAGACCTCCGGTGGTCGCCACCCGGTCTCGCCGTGGGGTCAGAAGGAGGGTCGTACTCGTTCGCCGAAGAAGGCTTCGAACAAGTACATCGTCCGCCGCCGCAAGACGAACAAGAAGCGCTAGGAGCGGGTTTAGATGCCGCGCAGTCTCAAGAAGGGACCCTTCGTTGACGGCCACCTCGTGAAGAAGGTGGACGCTCAGAACGAAGCCGGTACCAAGAACGTCATCAAGACCTGGTCCCGCCGCTCGATGATCATCCCGGCCATGCTCGGCCACACGATCGCGGTGCACAACGGCAAGACCCACATTCCGGTGTTTGTCACCGAGTCGATGGTCGGCCACAAGCTCGGCGAGTTCTCGCCGACGCGCACCTTCCGGGGTCACGTCAAGGACGACCGGAAGTCGAAGCGCCGCTAACGCGGGGTGGAATGACCATGACAGACACTGGAAGGACAACCATGGAAGCCAGGGCCCAGGCGCGGTACATCCGCGTTACGCCCATGAAGGCCCGCCGCGTGGTGGACCTTATCCGTGGCATGGATGCCACGGAGGCTCAGGCGGTCCTGCGTTTCGCCCCGCAGGCCGCGAGCGTGCCGGTCGGCAAGGTGCTGGACAGCGCCATTGCCAACGCCGCGCACAACTACGACCACACCGATGTCGACAGCCTCTTCGTCTCCGAGGCCTTCGTCGATGAGGGCCCGACCCTGAAGCGGTTCCGTCCGCGTGCCCAGGGCCGTGCCTACCGGATCCGCAAGCGGACCAGCCACATCACCGTGGTCGTCAGCAGCAAGGAAGGAACCCGGTAATGGGCCAGAAGGTAAACCCGCATGGGTTCCGGCTCGGTGTCACGACCGACTTCAAGTCGCGTTGGTACGCCGACAAGCTGTACAAGGACTACGTCAAGGAAGACGTCGCCATCCGTCGGATGATGACGTCCGGCATGGAGCGCGCCGGCATCTCGAAGGTTGAGATCGAGCGCACCCGTGACCGCGTCCGTGTGGACATCCACACGGCCCGTCCGGGCATCGTCATCGGCCGCCGTGGCGCCGAGGCCGACCGCATCCGCGGTGACCTCGAGAAGCTCACGGGCAAGCAGGTCCAGCTGAACATCCTCGAGGTCAAGAACCCCGAGACCGACGCTCAGCTGGTTGCCCAGGCCGTCGCCGAGCAGCTCTCCTCCCGCGTCTCCTTCCGTCGGGCCATGCGTAAGAGCATGCAGTCCGCCATGAAGGCCGGCGCCAAGGGCATCAAGATCCAGTGCGGTGGCCGCCTCGGTGGCGCCGAGATGTCCCGCTCGGAGTTCTACCGCGAGGGCCGTGTGCCCCTGCACACGCTCCGCGCGAACGTGGACTACGGCTTCTTCGAGGCCAAGACGACCTTCGGCCGCATCGGTGTGAAGGTCTGGATCTACAAGGGCGACGTCAAGAACATCGCCGAGGTCCGCGCCGAGAACGCTGCTGCCCGCGCCGGCAACCGCCCGGCCCGTGGCGGCGCTGACCGCCCGGCCCGTGGTGGCCGCGGTGGCGAGCGTGGCGGTCGCGGTCGCAAGCCGCAGCAGGCTCCCGCTGCCGAGGCCCCCAAGGCCGAGGCTCCGGCTGCCGCTCCGGCTGAGAGCACCGGAACGGAGGCCTGACCGACATGCTGATCCCCCGTAGGGTCAAGCACCGCAAGCAGCACCACCCGAAGCGCCGTGGTCAGGCCAAGGGCGGTACGACGGTCGCGTTCGGCGAGTACGGCATTCAGGCCCTCACGCCGGCGTACGTGACCAACCGCCAGATCGAGGCGGCCCGTATCGCGATGACCCGCCACATCAAGCGTGGCGGCAAGGTCTGGATCAACATCTACCCGGACCGCCCGCTGACGAAGAAGCCTGCCGAGACCCGCATGGGTTCCGGTAAGGGTTCTCCGGAGTGGTGGATCGCGAACGTGCACCCGGGCCGGGTCATGTTCGAGCTGTCCTACCCCAACGAGAAGATCGCCCGTGAGGCCCTCACTCGCGCAGCCCACAAGCTGCCGATGAAGTGCCGGATCGTCAAGCGCGAGGCAGGTGAAGCGTGATGTCGGCCGGTACCAAGGCGTCCGAGCTGCGCGAGCTGGGCAACGAGGAGCTTCTTGCGAAGCTCCGCGAGGCCAAGGAAGAGCTGTTCAACCTCCGCTTCCAGGCGGCGACGGGTCAGCTCGAGAACCACGGTCGGCTGAAGGCCGTCCGTAAGGACATCGCGCGGATCTACACCCTGATGCGTGAGCGCGAGCTGGGCATCGAGACGGTGGAGAGCGCCTGATGAGCGAGAGCAACGTGACCGAGAACACCACTGAGGCGCGCGGCAGCTTCCGCAAGACCCGTGAGGGTCTCGTCGTCAGCGACAAGATGGACAAGACCGTCGTCGTCGCTGTCGAGGACCGTGTGAAGCACGCGCTGTACGGCAAGGTCATCCGCCGTACGAACAAGCTCAAGGCCCACGACGAGCAGAACGCTGCGGGCGTCGGCGACCGTGTCCTCCTCGCGGAGACCCGGCCGCTGTCCGCGACGAAGCGCTGGCGCATCGTCGAGATCCTCGAGAAGGCCAAGTAATCCCTCCTAGGGGGACCCCCTAGGCATCGTTCCGCCAGGCTCGGGGCGGGGCCGCCGTCGTGCGACCCCGCCCCGGGAACCGGCAGACAACCAGGAGATAGACGTGATCCAGCAGGAGTCGCGACTGCGTGTCGCCGACAACACTGGTGCGAAGGAGATCCTTTGCATCCGTGTGCTCGGTGGCTCCGGTCGCCGCTACGCGGGCATCGGTGACGTCATCGTCGCCACCGTCAAGGACGCGATCCCCGGTGGCAACGTGAAGAAGGGTGACGTCGTCAAGGCGGTCATCGTTCGCACCGTCAAGGAGCGCCGCCGTCCGGACGGCTCGTACATCCGCTTCGACGAGAACGCCGCTGTCATTCTGAAGAACGACGGCGACCCTCGCGGCACCCGTATCTTCGGCCCCGTGGGCCGTGAGCTGCGCGAGAAGAAGTTCATGAAGATCATCTCGCTCGCGCCGGAGGTGCTGTAAGCATGAAGATCAAGAAGGGCGACCTGGTCCAGGTCATCACCGGTAAGGACAAGGGCAAGCAGGGCAAGGTCATCGCGGCCTTCCCCCGCGAGGACCGTGTCCTGGTCGAGGGTGTCAACCGGGTCAAGAAGCACACGAAGGCCGGCCCGACCGCTCGCGGTTCCCAGGCCGGCGGCATCGTGACCACCGAGGCCCCGATCCACGTTTCCAACGTTCAGCTGGTCGTGGAGAAGGACGGCAACAAGGTCGTCACGCGTGTCGGTTACCGCTTCGACGACGAGGGCAACAAGATCCGCGTTGCCAAGCGGACGGGTGAGGACATCTGATGGCTACCACCACCACCCCGCGTCTGAAGCAGAAGTACCGCGAGGAGATCGCGGGCAAGCTGCGTGACGAGTTCAAGTACGAGAACGTCATGCAGATCCCCGGCCTCGTCAAGATCGTGGTCAACATGGGTGTGGGCGACGCCGCCCGCGACTCCAAGCTGATCGAGGGCGCCATCCGCGACCTCACCACGATCACCGGGCAGAAGCCGGCCGTCACCAAGGCCCGCAAGTCCATCGCGCAGTTCAAGCTGCGTGAGGGCCAGCCGATCGGTGCCCACGTCACGCTCCGTGGCGACCGCATGTGGGAGTTCCTGGACCGCACCCTGTCGCTCGCGCTGCCGCGCATCCGCGACTTCCGCGGCCTGTCCCCCAAGCAGTTCGACGGCCGTGGCAACTACACCTTCGGTCTCACGGAGCAGGTCATGTTCCACGAGATCGACCAGGACAAGATCGACCGCACCCGGGGTATGGACATCACCGTGGTGACCACGGCGACCAACGACGCTGAGGGCCGTGCGCTCCTTCGTCACCTCGGCTTCCCCTTCAAGGAGGCGTGAGCGAGATGGCGAAGAAGGCTCTGATCGCGAAGGCTGCTCGCAAGCCCAAGTTCGGCGTGCGTGGCTACACGCGCTGCCAGCGCTGCGGCCGTCCCCACTCCGTGTACCGCAAGTTCGGCCTGTGCCGCGTGTGCCTTCGTGAGATGGCTCACCGTGGCGAGCTGCCGGGCGTGACCAAGAGCTCCTGGTAATCCCCCTAATAAGGGATTCCAAGGGCTCTCGGTAAGCACTGGGCGTGTCAGGCGCCCTCCTCTCCATGGCTTAGGCTTGGGGGGTTGGGCGCCTGATTGCCGCCCGTACGACTTACTACGCCGTAGGTCCACCGCGCCGCACCCGTCCCGTCCCGGATCGGGGAGAGGGATGGCGCACCAGGAAACCCCGGCGAGAGAGGCCGAAGGCCAATTCATGACCATGACTGATCCGATCGCAGACATGCTTACGCGTCTGCGGAACGCGAACTCGGCATACCACGACTCCGTGACGATGCCGGCATCGAAGATCAAGTCTCACATCGCGGAGATCCTCCAGCAGGAGGGCTTCATCACGGGCTGGAAGGTCGAGGACGCCGAGGTCGGCAAGAACCTCGTCCTCGAGCTGAAGTTCGGCCCGAACCGTGAGCGCTCCATCGCGGGCATCAAGCGGATCTCCAAGCCCGGTCTCCGGGTTTACGCGAAATCCACCAACCTGCCGAAGGTGCTCGGCGGCCTGGGCGTGGCGATCATCTCCACGTCCCACGGGCTCCTCACCGACAAGCAGGCCGGCAAGAAGGGCGTGGGTGGGGAAGTCCTCGCCTACGTCTGGTAGCGGAAGGGAACGGAGGAAACAGCTATGTCGCGTATTGGCAAGCTCCCCATCACGGTTCCCGCCGGCGTGGACGTCACCATCGACGGCCGTACGGTCTCGGTGAAGGGCCCCAAGGGCACCCTTTCCCACACCGTTGCCGCGCCGATCGAGGTCGCCAAGGGTGAGGACGGCGTGCTCAGCGTCACCCGCCCGAACGACGAGCGTCAGAACAAGGCCCTGCACGGCCTGTCCCGCACGCTGGTGGCGAACATGATCACCGGCGTGACCCAGGGTTACGTGAAGAAGCTCGAGATCAGCGGTGTCGGTTACCGCGTGACGGCCAAGGGTTCGAACCTCGAGTTCGCGCTCGGCTACAGCCACCCGATCACCGTCGAGGCGCCCGAGGGCATCACCTTCAAGGTCGAGGCCCCGACCCGGTTCTCGGTCGAGGGCATCGACAAGCAGAAGGTCGGCGAGGTTGCGGCGAACATCCGCAAGCTGCGCAAGCCCGACCCGTACAAGGCCAAGGGCGTCAAGTACGAGGGCGAAGTCATCCGCCGCAAGGTCGGAAAGGCGGGTAAGTAAGCCATGGCATACGGGCAGAAGATCCTCAAGGGTGACGCCTACAAGCGTGCCGCTATCAAGCGTCGCCACATCCGGATCCGTAAGCACATCTCGGGTACGGCCGAGCGTCCGCGCCTGGTCGTGACGCGCTCGAACCGCCACATCGTGGCCCAGGTCATCGACGACATCAAGGGTCACACCCTGGCGTCGGCGTCGACCCTGGACACGTCGATCCGTGGTGGCGAGGCCGACAAGTCCGCGCAGGCCAAGCAGGTCGGCGCCCTGGTCGCCGAGCGCGCCAAGGCCGCGGGCGTCGAGGCTGTCGTATTCGACCGTGGTGGCAACCAGTACGCCGGGCGCATCGCTGCCCTGGCGGACGCCGCCCGCGAAGCCGGACTCAAGTTCTGAGTCGGTTCCGTAGCTAGCGGAAACAGAGAGAGGTAATTCCAATGGCTGGACCCCAGCGCCGCGGAAGCGGTGCCGGTGGCGGCGAGCGGCGGGACCGGAAGGGCCGTGACGGCGGCGCAGCTGCCGCCGAGAAGACCGCTTACGTTGAGCGCGTCGTCGCGATCAACCGCGTCGCCAAGGTTGTGAAGGGTGGTCGTCGCTTCAGCTTTACCGCGCTGGTCGTGGTGGGCGATGGTGACGGCACCGTGGGTGTCGGTTACGGCAAGGCCAAGGAGGTGCCGGCCGCCATCGCCAAGGGTGTTGAGGAGGCCAAGAAGCACTTCTTCAAGGTCCCCCGTATCCAGGGCACCATCCCGCACCCCATCCAGGGTGAGAAGGCTGCCGGCGTCGTGCTGCTCAAGCCCGCGTCCCCCGGTACCGGCGTTATCGCCGGTGGCCCGGTGCGTGCCGTGCTCGAGTGCGCCGGTATCCACGACGTGCTGTCGAAGTCGCTCGGCTCCGACAACGCGATCAACATCGTGCACGCGACCGTGGAGGCCCTGAAGGGCCTGCAGCGTCCCGAGGAGATCGCGGCCCGCCGTGGTCTGCCCCTCGAGGACGTCGCTCCCGCGGCTCTTCTCCGTGCGCGTGCCGGGGCTGGTGCGTAATGGCGCAGCTCAAGATCACGCAGGTGAAGTCGTACATCGGCAGCAAGCAGAACCACCGTGACACCCTGCGCTCCCTTGGTCTCAAGGGCATCAACACGCAGGTCGTCAAGGAGGACCGCCCCGAGTTCCGCGGCATGGTGCACACCGTCCGCCACCTCGTGACGGTCGAGGAGGTCGACTGATCATGGCGGAGAACAACCCGCTCAAGATCCACAACCTCCGTCCGGCCCCCGGCGCCAAGACCGCCAAGACCCGTGTCGGTCGTGGTGAGGCGTCGAAGGGTAAGACGGCCGGTCGTGGTACCAAGGGTACGAAGGCCCGTTACCAGGTTCCGGAGCGCTTCGAGGGTGGCCAGATGCCCCTCCACATGCGTCTTCCGAAGCTGAAGGGCTTCAAGAACCCGTTCAAGACCGAGTTCCAGGTCGTGAACCTCGACAAGCTGGCCGCGCTCTACCCCGAGGGTGGCGAGGTCACCGTCGAGGGTCTGGTGGCCAAGGGTGCCGTTCGCAAGAACAGCCTCGTCAAGGTCCTCGGCCAGGGCGAGATCTCCGTGGCGCTGCAGGTGACGGTCGACGCCGTCTCCGGCTCCGCCAAGGAGAAGATCACCGCCGCCGGCGGCACCGTCACCGAGCTCGTCTGATCCACTCAGGCGTCTCGATGACTTGAACGATCCCGACCGGGGATACCCACATAAGGGGTATCCCCGGTTGGTCGTTCCAAGGGGGCAGTCTCGCCGGTAAGGTGGCCTGCACTGTCCACTTTCTTTTCCGGGTGCTTCGCATGGGGCACCCTGAGCGGCAGTTGACCGTTCTCAAGTCGTCATTCCATTGGAATCTCAAGACCGTCACCCTTGACGCAGTCGCGCGGGGGTCGCAGGAGGCACCGTGCTCACCGCGTTCGCCCGGGCGTTCAGGACGCCCGACCTGCGCAAGAAGCTGCTCTTCACGCTCGGCATCATCGTGGTCTACCGGGTCGGTACCCACATCCCGATCCCGGGCGTCGACTACAAGTCCGTCCAGCAGTGCGTGGACGAGGCATCCGGCAACCAGGGCCTCTTCGGTCTGGTCAACATGTTCAGCGGCGGTGCGCTGCTGCAGATCACGATCTTCGCGCTCGGCATCATGCCGTACATCACGGCGAGCATCATTCTGCAGCTGCTGACCGTGGTGATCCCGCGCCTGGAAGCCCTCAAGAAGGAGGGCCAGGCCGGTACGGCGAAGATCACGCAGTACACCCGCTACCTGACCGTGGCGCTCGCCATCCTGCAGGGCACCGGCCTGGTGGCCACCGCCCGCAGCGGCGCCCTGTTCTCCGGTTGCACGGTCGCCTCGAGCATCGTCCCGGACCGCGCGATCTTCACCACCATCACGATGGTCATCTGCATGACCGCCGGTACGGCCGTCGTCATGTGGCTGGGCGAGCTCATCACCGACCGCGGCATCGGCAACGGCATGTCGATCCTGATGTTCATCTCGATCGCCGCGACCTTCCCGTCCGCGCTGTGGGCGATCAAGAAGAGCGGCACCCTGGCCGACGGCTGGATCGAGTTCGGCACCGTCATCGCGGTCGGTCTGGTCATGGTCGCTCTGGTGGTCTTCGTCGAGCAGGCCCAGCGCCGTATCCCCGTGCAGTACGCGAAGCGCATGATCGGCCGTCGTTCCTACGGCGGTACGTCGACGTACATCCCGCTGAAGGTCAACCAGGCGGGTGTGATCCCCGTCATCTTCGCCTCGTCGCTGCTCTACATCCCGGCGTTGGTCGCGCAGTTCTCCGGCAGCAATTCCGGCTGGAAGACGTGGGTTCAGACGAACTTGACCAAGGGTGACCACCCGATTTACATCACTTCGTACTTCTTGCTCATTGTTTTCTTCGCGTTCTTCTACGTGGCGATCTCCTTCAACCCCGAGGAAGTCGCCGACAACATGAAGAAGTATGGTGGCTTCATCCCGGGCATCCGGGCTGGCCGACCGACCGCTGAGTACCTCAGCTACGTGCTCAACCGGATCACCTGGCCGGGTTCGCTGTACTTGGGTCTGATCGCTCTCGTCCCGACGATGGCGTTGGTTGGCTTCGGGGCAAGCCAGAACTTCCCGTTCGGCGGGACCAGCATCCTGATCATCGTGGGTGTCGGTCTCGAGACCGTGAAGCAGATTGAGAGCCAGCTCCAGCAGCGCAATTACGAAGGGTTCCTCCGCTGATGCGAATCGTCCTCGTCGGGCCGCCGGGTGCCGGTAAGGGAACGCAGGCCACGCGCCTTGCCGAGAAGCTCCGCGTTCCCCACATCTCCACGGGCGACCTGTTCCGCGCCAACATCAGCCAGCAGACGGAGCTCGGGAAGCTCGCGAAGTCCTTCATGGACGCCGGCAACCTCGTCCCCGACGAGGTCACCATCGCGATGGCCAAGGACCGCATGGAGCAGCCCGACGCCGTGAACGGCTTCCTGCTCGATGGTTTCCCGCGCAATGTCTCGCAGGCCGAGGCGCTGGACGAGCTCCTCAAGAGCGAGGGCATCAAGCTGGACGCGGTGCTGGACCTGGAGGCCCCCGAGGAGGAGGTCGTCAAGCGGATCGCCGGCCGGCGCATCTGCCGCAACGACTCCGCGCACGTCTTCCACGTGACGTACAAGCCGGCGGCCAAGGAAGGCGTCTGCGACGTCTGCGGCGGCGAGCTGTACCAGCGGGACGACGACGCCGAGGGCACCGTCCGCAAGCGACTCGAGGTCTACCACACGCAGACCGAGCCGATCATCGACTACTACAAGGCGCAGGGCCTGGTCGTCACGATCTCGGCGCTGGGTCCGGTGGACGAGGTCACGAAGCGGGCGCTGGAAGCGCTGAAGCGCGAGGACGACGCCAAGTAGACGTTCGTACGTCGCTGTAGCCGCGGTTTCCCTTCGAGGGGGCCGCGGCTGCTGTGTGGGGGGCGGTTGTACCCCCACGTATCGTTGAGACATCCGCAGTCCGCCAGTCAGCAGTCCGCAGTCCCTCCGGTCCGGAGTGTCCAGAAAGGCCGTAGCTCCCATGGTGCAGATCAAGACCCCCGAGCAGATCGCCAAGATGCGTGCGGCGGGGCTGGTCGTCGCCGCCATTCACGCGGCCACGCGGGAGGCGGCCGTACCCGGGGCGACGACCAAGGACCTGGACGAGGTCGCGCGCAAGGTGCTCGCGGAGCACGGCGCCAAGTCGAACTTCCTCGGCTACGGCGGTTTCCCCGCGACGATCTGCACCTCCGTGAACGACGTCGTCGTCCACGGCATCCCGTCCGAGGACGTCGTCCTCAAGGACGGCGACATCATCTCCATCGACTGCGGTGCGATCGTCGACGGCTGGCACGGCGACGCCGCCTACACCGCGTTCGTGGGTTCGGGTCACGCCCCGGAGCTGATCGAGCTCTCCCGGGTGACCGAGGAGTCGATGTGGGCCGGCATCGCGGCCATGAAGCAGGGCAACCGGCTCGTCGACGTCTCCCGCGCCATCGAGACGTACATCCGCCGCCAGCCGAAGCCCGGCGGCGGCCGGTACGGGATCATCGAGGACTACGGCGGCCACGGCATCGGCACCGAGATGCACATGGACCCGCACCTGCTGAACTACGTCGACCGCCGCCGCGGCAAGGGTTCCAAGCTGATCCCCGGCTTCTGCCTCGCCATCGAGCCGATGGTCTCCCTGGGCACCCCGAAGACCGAGGTCCTCGAGGACGACTGGACGGTCATTACCACGGACGGCACCTGGTCCTCCCACTGGGAGCACTCCGTCGCCCTGACCGAGCAGGGCCCGCTGGTCCTCACGGCCCCGGACGGCGGCAAGGCCAAGCTGGCGGAGTACGGGATCACGGCTGCGCCGGACCCGCTTGCCTGACGGCGGCCCGAGCCCGCGACCGTCGGCCGGAGGCCGGCGCAGCCGGTCGAATCCTGTGAGGCGCCCCCGGCGCTGAGCCCGCGAGAGCGGCGTCGAAGTTGGGTCGGTGGCAAGGCCAAGCCGGCGGAGTACGGGGTCACGGCTGTGCCGGACCCCGTTGCATGATGATCTTCAGCGTGGGGCAGACTTCCCCGATTCGTGTTTCCGGGTGCGCTGACGTAGACTGACTCGTCGGCTCTCGTGCACCCGCATGCCTGCATGCGCTCGTACAGAGTCGATCAAGGTAGTCGATTCGAAGGGCAAAGCGTGGCCAAGAAGCAAGGTGCCATCGAGATCGAGGGCACTGTCGTCGAGTCTCTGCCGAACGCCATGTTCAAGGTCGAGCTCCAGAACGGCCACCAGGTCCTGGCACACATCAGCGGCAAGATGCGTATGCACTACATCCGCATCCTCCCTGACGACCGGGTCGTGGTGGAGCTGTCTCCGTACGACCTGACGCGTGGCCGGATCGTCTACCGGTACAAGTAGATCTTGCCCGCGCCCCGGGCCTCCCGAGGCGATGGCACTGACCCGGAGAACCTCACCCCATGAAGGTCAAGCCGAGCGTCAAGAAGATCTGCGACAAGTGCAGGGTGATCCGCCGTCACGGCCGGGTCATGGTCATCTGCGAGAACCCGCGCCACAAGCAGCGCCAGGGCTGACGCACGACCGCACCCTCTGCACTCCGCAGAAATTCGCGCGACGCAAGCTGAATATGTTCATACGCAGCACCCAGACTTGAGTGAATCAAGCTGACACCCCCGGCTCGGAGGCCGGGGACCCAGTTCGTACCAAATCTTCTAACAGAAGAGGCCGGCGACTGGGGATCGGTTCTGCGGAAGACCTCCGAAGATTCAACTGGAGCCATTGAATGGCACGCGTTTCCGGTGTTGACATCCCGCGCGAAAAGCGCGTGGAGGTCGCCCTCACCTACGTGTTCGGCATCGGCCGGACCCTCTCGAAGGAGACGCTGGCAGCGACCGGCGTCGACCCGAACACCCGCGTTCGCGACCTCTCCGAGGAGCAGCTCGTCGCGATCCGCGAGTACGTCGACAACAACATCAAGACCGAGGGTGACCTCCGTCGCGAGATCCAGGCCGACATCCGCCGCAAGGTCGAGATCGGCTGCTACCAGGGTCTGCGGCACCGCCGCGGTCTGCCCGTCCGCGGTCAGCGCACCAGCACGAACGCTCGTACCCGCAAGGGCCCGCGTCGCGCCATCGCCGGCAAGAAGAAGCCGGGCAAGAAGTAGTCCTCAGCGGACAACGCTTCATCAGCGGTCTTCGCTGTAGGACCGACCACCTCCCCGTAGGAGTTATAGATGCCCCCCAAGGGTCGTCAGGGCGCTGCCAAGAAGGTGCGCCGCAAGGAAAAGAAGAACGTCGCTCACGGGCACGCCCACATCAAGAGCACGTTCAACAACACGATCGTCTCGATCACGGACCCGTCGGGCAACGTGATCTCCTGGGCCTCCGCCGGCCACGTCGGCTTCAAGGGCTCGCGCAAGTCGACCCCGTTCGCCGCGCAGATGGCCGCCGAGTCGGCCGCGCGCCGCGCGCAGGAGCACGGCATGCGCAAGGTTGACGTCTTCGTGAAGGGCCCGGGCTCCGGTCGCGAGACCGCGATCCGCTCCCTCCAGGCCACTGGCCTCGAGGTCGGCTCCATCCAGGACGTCACCCCCACCCCGCACAACGGCTGCCGTCCGCCGAAGCGCCGCCGCGTGTAAACCGCGACCGGTAGTTCTTCTTAGGCTTTCGGGCGGTACGGCTCTTCGGAGGCGTATCGCCCGTACCCTTGCAGTAACAGCAGGGCGTCAAATAGCGGGCGCCCATGACTGAAGGATCAAAACATGCTGATCGCTCAGCGTCCCTCGTTGACCGAAGAGGTCGTCGACGAGTTCCGCTCCCGGTTCGTGATCGAGCCGCTGGAGCCGGGCTTCGGTTACACCCTCGGCAACTCCCTGCGTCGTACGCTCCTCTCCTCGATCCCGGGTGCGGCGGTCACGTCCATCCGTATCGACGGTGTCCTGCACGAGTTCACCACCGTGCCGGGCGTCAAGGAGGACGTCACCGACCTCATCCTCAACATCAAGCAGCTGGTCGTCTCCTCGGAGCACGACGAGCCGGTCGTGATGTACCTGCGCAAGCAGGGCCCGGGTCTGGTCACCGCCGCCGACATCGCGCCCCCGGCCGGTGTCGAGGTGCACAACCCCGACCTCGTCCTCGCCACGCTCAACGGCAAGGGCAAGCTGGAGATGGAGCTCACGGTCGAGCGTGGCCGTGGTTACGTCTCCGCCGTGCAGAACAAGCAGGTGGGGCAGGAGATCGGCCGTATCCCGGTCGACTCCATCTACTCGCCGGTGCTGAAGGTCACGTACAAGGTCGAGGCGACCCGTGTCGAGCAGCGCACCGACTTCGACAAGCTGATCGTCGACGTCGAGACCAAGCAGGCCATGCGTCCCCGTGACGCCATGGCGTCCGCCGGTAAGACCCTGGTGGAGCTGTTCGGTCTGGCCCGCGAGCTCAACATCGACGCCGAGGGCATCGACATGGGCCCGTCCCCCACGGACGCCGCCCTTGCCGCCGACCTGGCGCTGCCGATCGAGGAGCTGGAGCTCACGGTCCGCTCCTACAACTGCCTCAAGCGTGAGGGCATCCACTCCGTGGGTGAGCTCGTCGCCCGCTCCGAGGCCGACCTCCTCGACATCCGCAACTTCGGTGCGAAGTCGATCGACGAGGTCAAGGCGAAGCTGGCTGGCATGGGCCTGGCCCTCAAGGACAGCCCGCCCGGATTCGACCCGACCGCTGCCGCCGACGCCTTCGGCGCCGACGACGACGCGGACGCCGGGTTCGTCGAGACCGAGCAGTACTAAGAGCTCGGGCCGGACGGTCCGTACTCGGGTGCGGGTGCGTTGTGGCTTGTCGCGCTCGCGCGGCGGAGCCGCATATCGACAACGTCCCGCGCCCCTTCCGGAGGCGCCCCCTGCGGGGCTGCCTCCGGATCTCCGACGGGCGATCGCCCGCTCGGACACTGACCTCGGTACCTGATACGGCCGGGGCAGACACCTAGGAGAAACACCATGCCGAAGCCCACCAAGGGTGCCCGTCTGGGCGGCAGCGCCGCGCACGAGAAGCTGCTCCTCGCGAACCTCGCGAAGTCGCTGTTCGAGCACGGCCGTATCACCACCACCGAGGCGAAGGCCCGTCGGCTGCGGCCGTACGCCGAGCGTCTGGTCACCAAGGCGAAGAAGGGCGACCTTCACAACCGCCGTCAGGTGCTCCAGGTGATCACGGACAAGAGCATCGTCCACACGCTCTTCACCGAGATCGGCCCGCGCTACGAGAACCGCCCGGGTGGCTACACCCGTATCACCAAGATCGGTAACCGCCGTGGCGACAACGCGCCCATGGCTGTCATCGAGCTGGTGGAGGCCCTGACCGTGGCCCAGCAGGCCACCGGTGAGGCCGAGGCGGCCACCAAGCGTGCCGTCAAGGAAGACGCCCTCAAGAAGGACGAGGTCGTCGAGGACGCGGCTCCGGCCGACGAGGCTCCCGCCGAGGAGTCCAAGGACGCCTGAGGCTCTGCCTTGCAGTGAACGGGTCCGCCCTTCGGGGCGGGCCCGTTCCGCGTTTCCCGAAGGACGCAGTGCTGAGAGGATCTAGGGGTGAGTGACGAAGTACAGCCCGGGTTCGTACGGGTGCGGTTGGATCTGTCGTACGACGGGACCGAGTTCTCCGGGTGGGCCAAGCAGGCCGGGGGACGGCGGACCGTGCAGGGCGAGATCGAGGACGCCCTGCGGACCGTCACGCGGTCGAGGGAGACGTACGAACTGACCGTCGCCGGGCGGACCGACGCCGGTGTGCACGCGCGCGGGCAGGTCGCCCATGTCGATCTTCCCCGGGAGGTCTGGGGCGAGCACCACGACAAGCTGCTCAAGCGACTCGCCGGGCGCCTGCCCAAGGACGTACGGGTGTGGGCCCTGCGGGAGGCGCCCAGTGGCTTCAACGCCCGGTTCTCGGCCGTCTGGCGGCGGTACGCCTACCGGGTCACCGACAACCCCGGCGGCGTCGACCCCCTCCTGCGCAACCACGTCCTCTGGCACGACTGGCCGCTCGACGTCGACGCCATGAACGAGGCCGCCCAGCGGCTCCTCGGGGAACACGACTTCGCCGCCTACTGCAAGCGACGGGAGGGCGCGACCACCATTCGTACGCTCCAGGAGCTGAGTCTGCGCAAGGGCGAGGACGGAATCATCACCGCCACCGTCCGGGCCGACGCCTTCTGCCACAACATGGTGCGCTCGCTGATCGGGGCGCTGCTGTTCGTGGGGGACGGGCACCGCGGGCCCGACTGGCCGGGCAAGGTGCTCGCCGTCGGCGTACGGGATTCGGCTGTGCATGTCGTACGGCCGCACGGGCTGACCCTCGAAGAGGTCGGCTACCCGGCCGACGAGCTGCTTGCCGCGCGCAACAAGGAGGCGCGGAACAAGCGGACGCTGCCCGGGGCCGGATGCTGCTGACCCGGCCCCGCGCCCGCGCCTAGGCCGGTTCCACGATCAGCCACGCCACCGTCGAGGTGTCCCCGGCGACGCCCTTGACGCTGAAGGACGTGCCGGCGGTGCGGGCGGAGACGTAGGCGATGCCGGCCGGGGTGCCGCCGGGGGCCTGGACGGTCAGGAAGATGCGGCTGGTGGCGGTGACCGCGGTGGTCGCGACCGTGACCGCGGTGGCGCCGTTCAGGGTGAGCGTGCCCATCTTCGCGTTGGTGCCCTCCTTGACCTTGATGCCCTTGCCGGCCAGGCCCGCCACGATGTCCGAGTCGGCGCTGCCGACCTGGGCCGCGCCCAGCCGCCCCCAGCTGGTGTCCCGGCCGGTGGAGCCGCCGGCGCCGAAGCTCTGGGTGCCGGCGATGTCCACGGCGAAGCGGTTGACCGAGTCGCCGGTGACCTGGGACTGGAAGGCCCGCGAGGCGGTGTCGGCGCCGGTGACGGCGTAGCCCTGGCCGGCGGCCTGGGTCTGGACGAGGCTGACGCCTGGGCTCGCGGTGGCGTTGACGACCACGCCCGGGGTCGTACCGGACTGGCCGAGGGTGATGCGGCCGGTGTTGCGGCGGACGGTGACCGGGGTGTCGATCGCGGTGCCGTCGTCGGCGTACCGGACGAGGGCGAAGTCGGAGCCGTCGCCCGAGCCGGACTCGGCGGCGTCGGTGGTGCGCAGCGCCCAGCGGCGGTTCTTGCCGCGCGACCAGAACTGCACGTCACGGGTGGTTCCGGCGGCCCCGGACACCATGTGGACGTCGGACTTGTCCCAGGTGATGCCCGCGTCGGTGTGGGTGCCCGCGGTGACGCCGCTGTGCCGTACGACGACCGCGCCGGCGTCGTTGAAGGGGGCCGTGACGCCGACGTACTCGCCGCCGACGACCGAGACGCAGCTGGCGGAGTTCAGGGCGGAGGTGGTGATGCCGTACGACGGGGAGTAGTCGCCCGTGTTGTCGTCGTTGCGGCCCGTCGAGGTGGAGCAGCCGGTGAGGACGACGCCCTCGGCGGCGCTGCCCGTGATGCTGAAGCCGGAGTAGCCGGTGCCCGCCTTGCCGTCCCGCTTGGCCAGGCAGCCCAGGAACTGGATGAAGCGGCCGCCGGCGGAGGTGGCGACGTGGAAGCCGTCCTGGCCGCTGCGGTCGGTGTTGCAGCCGACGACGACCATGGAGTAGTTGATGCCGGTGATGTTGTAGCCGTGCTGGCCGTTCCACTCGGAGCGGCAGTCGACCATGGTCACGGCGTTGGGGTTGAGGATGTCGTAGCCGTGCAGGCTGTTGCCCTGGGAGTAGCACTGGAACAGGTCGGCGTCGACCAGGCCGCCGCCGGTGCCCTGGGAGTCGCCCCAGGTGAAGCCGTGGAGGTTGTTGTCCACGCAGTGGACCTGGTTGAACTGGAAGGCGGCCGCGTTCTGGGCGTTGACGCCGTTGCCGGTGAACCGCCAGACCGTCACCTTGTCCATGCCGACGTCCTTGACGCCGGGGTTGATGCGGATGCCGTCGATGGGATCGCCCACCGTCGCGCCGTCCGGCACCTTGGTCAGCGTGTCGCGCCCGTCGAGTGCGAGGCCGTACAGGCGCGGCCCGCCCCGGTAGGCGGAGTCGGTGTACGTGCCCTGCACCGGGGCCGGGTCGATGACGATCAGGGCTTCGCCGGTGAAGTTGCCGATGCCGGGGCGCAGGAAGGAGTCGGGCATGTTGGTACGCACCGGGAAGTGCGGGTTCCAGTCGCCGCGCAGCGTCACGCCGAGGGAGAGCTTCAGCGGTGAGGCGATGCGGTACTTGCCCGGCGGGAAGTAGACCGTGCCGCCCTGGCCTGCGGCGTCGATGGCTTTCTGGATCGCGGGCTGGTCGTCGGTCGAGTCGTCGCCGAGGGCGCCGAAAGCGGAGTCTTTGACATTCAGCCACCCTGCGAGGGCGTCAGCGGCGGCCGCCTCGCCCGCCGCGGCGACGGTCGTGGCGAGAGCGGCGCCACCGAGGCCCGCGGCGCTCGCGAGCAGACGGCGTCTGGACGTACGGGAAGTGCTCACGTGCTGGTCCCCCCAAGGGATCGGCCGAAGGCGAAGGCGATCAGCATGATCACCTGTTGGGGGAGGCTCTCACACGTTCTTGTCGGGCGTCACTCGTCGGCCGCGGCCGACGCCTGGGCCTCGCCGCGCCGGCGGATCTGCCGGAAGGCGAAGTCGGCGAGGTCGTCACCCGTGCTGAACACCTTGGTGTCCTTGGCCGTGACGTCCTTGCCGCTGGGGAAGCCGGTGATCGTGAAGTAGGCGTAGCGGCCGTAGGCGTTCGTAGTGGAGCGGCAGACGGCGCCGCTGCAGAAGTCCTTGACGCCCTTGCCGGACAGCGCCTTGACGATGCTCTTGCTGTCGGCCTGGCCCTTGGCCTTGGTGGCCTGCGCCTCGGTGTCGAAGACGGCCACGCCGACGGTCACCGCGATGTCGTCCTTGGTGTAGGTGACGCGCATCAGCCGGGTGCAGCCGTTGGCGGTGAGGATCTTCGGAAGCGTGCCCTGGGCGGCCGTGGCGCAGCTCTTCGTGTCGGCCGTGGCGCTCTTCTTGTACACGGTCTCGCTCACGGTCAGCTGCGTGCCCGGGAAGAGGATGTCCGGGCCGAGCGGCGCCGTGTCCTTCTTGGCGCTGGCCACGAAGTCCTTCGGGTCCAGCGGGGGCGGGGCGGTCGTAGGGGCGAACGACGGCGTCGAGGTGGCGCCGCCGCTCGGTATGTCCGCGGTCGAGGGCAGCTGGGAGGCCGGCTGGTTCGACGCCTCCGAGTCGCCGTTCGCCGACACCACGCCCATGGCGACGGCGGTGCCGATCCCGACCGTGGCCAGCACGCCGCCGCCGATGAAGAGGATCTTCCGCCGCTTGTTGCGCGTCTCCGAGGCCTCGGCGAGTGCCGCCCAGTCCGGGGACTGCCCGTCGCTGCCGCTGGTCCACGGCTGCTGGGAATTCGGTTTCCAGGGATCCCACTGGGACTGGGGTCCCCCCTGCCCATAGCTCATGGGGCGCATCTTAGACGGGACGCGGGGGATGCGGTTCTGTCTCAACGCGCCCTGGAGTCACGGGCGTTCGCGGCGCAAGGAGGGTTATAGGCGACATGTCCGGGTGATCCGCGCCGGGGTGGAGGGGCCGGACCTGCGTATACGCGTGCGAGGCTACGGACGGTCACGTGGCATGTACGGTCATGTGGCGAGGCCGCGCGTGCGAAGCTGTATATACAGAGCGGGCCCGGACTGTACCTGGCGCGACGGCGGCACTCGGATCTCGTACGACCTGCCGGGGGTGCCTGATCTCACATCGGCGTGCGGTATGGGTCAGGTCGAAGTCCTTTCGAGGTCCTTCTGGGGCCCGGTGAAGGCCGGCTGAAGATCGATCGAAGGGGTGCGCGAGGGTTCGCGAGGGACGCGCGGACGCTCGTTTTGACCCGTCCATGGGGGTCCGGGTACTCTGATTCTTCGTTGTGTATTGGCTTGCCTTCTCACGGGACGGGCCCTTACACCGGTCCACCGGGCCGATGACCAGCGACCAGCACGCGGTTTGCGTCACCGCAGTGCGGTCAGGGCTGTCGTGATCGTCTTTGGTGACCTGTCAGGACCATTCACTGAAGAAGCGAAGGCTACGAACCGTGCGTACGTACAGCCCCAAGCCCGGCGATGTGACGCGCCAGTGGCACGTCATCGATGCTCAGGACGTTGTCCTGGGTCGTCTCGCCACCACTGCCGCCAGCCTCCTCCGTGGCAAGCACAAGCCGATCTAC
This sequence comes from Streptomyces sp. NPDC002088, assembly GCF_040296605.1. Classification (NCBI taxonomy): domain Bacteria; kingdom Bacillati; phylum Actinomycetota; class Actinomycetes; order Kitasatosporales; family Streptomycetaceae; genus Streptomyces; species Streptomyces sp. NPDC002088. Next base: position 233,656 of record NZ_JBEOXO010000007.1, read on the forward strand.
GCCCCGCACGTCGACACCGGTGACTTCGTCGTCATCATCAACGCCGACAAGGTGCACCTCTCCGGCAACAAGCGGACCCAGAAGATGGCGTACCGCCACTCGGGTTACCCGGGTGGTCTGCGCTCCGTCCGCTACGACGAGCTGCTTGCCAAGAACCCCGAGAAGGCCATCGAGAAGGCCGTCAAGGGCATGCTCCCCAAGAACACCCTGGGCCGTCAGATGCTCTCGAAGCTGAAGGTCTACTCGGGCGACCAGCACCCGCACGCTGCCCAGCAGCCGGTGCCGTTCGAGATCACCCAGGTCGCGCAGTAGTTCCGGCCACCCCCTAAGACGAAAAGAAATCTGAGGAGAATCGTGGCCGAGACCACCGTTGAGCAGCCGGTCGAAGAGACTGAGCTCGTCGACATTGACAGCTACACCACCGAGTCCGAGGTTCCCGTCGAGGGCGAGTACACCTCGGAGTCGCTGGCTTCCCGCTTCGGCGAGCCGCAGCCGGCCGCCGGCCTGGGCCGTCGCAAGAACGCCATCGCCCGCGTCCGGATCGTCCCGGGCACCGGCAAGTGGAAGATCAACGGTCGCACCCTCGAGGACTACTTCCCGAACAAGGTGCACCAGCAGGAAGTCAACGAGCCCTTCAAGGTGCTCGAGCTCGAGGGCCGCTACGACGTCATCGCCCGCATCGCGGGTGGCGGTGTCTCCGGTCAGGCCGGTGCCCTGCGCCTCGGCGTGGCCCGCGCCCTGAACGAGGCGGACGTGGACAACAACCGCGGCCCGCTCAAGAAGGCCGGCTTCCTCAAGCGCGACGACCGTGCGGTCGAGCGCAAGAAGGCCGGTCTGAAGAAGGCCCGCAAGGCCCCGCAGTACAGCAAGCGTTAATCACCAGCTGCCCTGCAGGTACTCCGAACGCCCCGGCGGCACGCCACAGTGCCGCCGGGGCGTTCGTTTATCACAGCCTTCGGGCGTATAACGGCACAAGACGCTCAATGGCTTGTGCTATCGGATGTTCAGGCATCGTATGCCTGGGATGCGGGAGTCCCGTGTGTGGGCCGCACCGGCGCACGACTTCCGTAACTGACGCTTCCTCAGGAGGACACGTGGGACGACTCTTCGGCACGGACGGCGTGCGCGGTGTCGCCAACGCGGATCTGACGGCCGAGATGGCGCTCGGTCTGTCCGTCGCGGCGGCGCACGTGCTGGCCGAGGCGGGTACGTTCGCGGGCCACCGGCCGACGGCGGTGGTCGGGCGGGATCCGCGCGCGTCCGGGGAGTTCCTCGAGGCCGCCGTGGTCGCGGGCCTCGCGAGCGCGGGCGTCGACGTCCTGCGCGTCGGTGTGCTGCCGACGCCGGCGGTGGCGTACCTCACCGGCGTGCTCGGTGCCGACCTCGGCGTGATGCTGTCCGCCAGCCACAACGCCATGCCCGACAACGGCGTCAAGTTCTTCGCCCGCGGCGGCCACAAGCTCGCCGACGAGCTCGAGGACAAGATCGAGACCGTCTACGAGGAGCACCGCACCGGCGCGCCCTGGGAGCGGCCGACGGGCGCGGGTGTCGGGCGCGTGCGGTCGTACGACGAAGGGTTCGACAAGTACGTCGCCCACCTCATCGCCGTGCTCCCGAACCGGCTGGACGGTCTGAAGATCGTCCTCGACGAGGCGCACGGCGCTGCCGCGCGGGTCTCGCCCGAGGCGTTCACGCGGGCCGGCGCCGAAGTGATCACCATCGGTGCCGAGCCGGACGGGCTCAACATCAACGACGGCTGCGGATCGACGCACCTCGGCCCGCTGAAGGAGGCCGTCGTCGCGCACGGTGCCGCACTCGGCATCGCGCACGACGGTGATGCCGACCGCTGCCTCGCCGTGGACCACACCGGTGCGGAGATCGACGGCGACCAGATCCTCGCCGTGCTCGCGCTGGCGATGCGGGAGCGTTCCGCACTGCGCTCCGACACCGTCGTCGCGACCGTGATGTCCAACCTGGGCTTCAAGCTGGCGTTGGAGCGCGAGGGCCTCAAGCTCATCCAGACCGCGGTCGGCGACCGCTACGTCCTGGAGGAGATGAAGCAGCACGGCTACGCCCTCGGCGGCGAGCAGTCCGGGCACGTGATCATCCTCGACCACGCGACGACCGGCGACGGCACGCTGACCGGGCTGATGCTGGCCGCGCGGGTCGCGCAGAGCGGGCGTTCGCTGCGGGAGCTCGCGTCCGTGATGGAGCGGCTGCCGCAGGTCCTCGTCAATGTGCCGGACGTGGACAAGGCACGGGTCGGGACGTCCGCGGATCTCGCCGCCGCGGTGGCCGAGGCGGAGCGGGAACTCGGCTCCACGGGACGGGTGTTGCTGCGGCCGTCCGGTACGGAGCCGCTGGTCCGCGTCATGGTCGAGGCGGCGGACATCGATCAGGCGCGGTCGGTGGCCGGGCGGTTGGCGGATGCGGTGAAGTCGGCGCTCGGCTAGACCAGTTCCTGGCTGAACCCCTGACGGGCCTTTCCGGCACCGCCCACTTGGTGGGCGGTGCCGGCCGTTTTCCGGGGCTGAGTGGCCGTCAGAGTTTGCGCAGGCTGAGCCGTTGCACCTTGTGGTCCGGGCCCTTGCGCACGATCAGGGTCGCGCGGCCGCGGGTGGGGGCCACGTTCTCCACGAGGTTGGGCTTGTTGATGGTGCGCCAGGTGGTGCGGGCGTAGTCGAGGGCCTCCTCCTCGGAGACCTGGGTGTACTTGCGGAAGTACGAGGACGGGTTCTGGAAGGCGGTCGCGCGCAGCTTCTTGAACCGGTTGAGGTACCAGCTCTCGATGTCCTCGGTGCGGGCGTCGACGTACACGCTGAAGTCGAAGTAGTCGGCGAGACCGACCCGGGTGCGGCCGTCCTTGCCGGGGAGGGCGGGCTGCAGGACGTTCAGGCCCTCGACGATCAGGATGTCGGGGCGGCGGACCGTGAGCCGCTGGTCGGGGACGATGTCGTAGATGAGGTGCGAGTAGACGGGCGCCGTCACCTCGTCCTTGCCGGCCTTGATGTCGGCGACGAAACGGGTCAGGGCGCGGCGGTCGTACGACTCGGGGAAACCCTTCCGCGACATCAGGCCGCGGGCCTCCAGCTCCTTGGTGGGAAGCAGGAAACCGTCCGTGGTCACCAGCTCGACGCGCGGGTGCTCGGGCCAGCGGGAGAGCAGCGCTTGGAGGAGCCGGGCGACGGTCGACTTGCCGACCGCGACCGAGCCCGCGACGCCTATGACGAACGGGGTGCCGGACTGGGAGCCCTGTTCGCCGAGGAAGGTGTTGAGCGCCCCTCTGAGCCCGTCCGTGGCGCCGACGTAGAGGTTGAGCAGTCTGGACAGCGGGAGGTAGACGTCCCGCACCTCGTCGAGGTCGATGACATCGCCGAGACCGCGCAGCTTCTCGACCTCCTCGGCGGTGAGCGGCAGCGGCGTCTTCTCACGCAGCGCGCTCCACTCGGCTCGGGTGAGGTCGACGTAGGGAGTCGCCTCCGGCTTGTGCCGGTGGGCGCTCCGGGAGATCGGGGAGACCGGAGAGATCACAGTCCATTGTTAACGGAGTTTGAACGGGGTGGGAGGTGGGGTGCGTCACGCGGGACCGACGAAGCCGTCATCGCCCGTGCGGTGCTGTGGCGACTTCGCCGCCGTCGGGGCGGCCCGGCCGTCTCTACAGCCTCAGGGCCCGCCGGCACTCTTCGAGAGCGAAGGAACCGACCTTGAGTTCCGTCAGCCGGCTGGATCGTGTGATTCCTCGTGGGCGGCGTGCGGCCCGGAAGCGGTGGTGTTGGTCCAGCTGGCGAGGATGCCGATGGCTTCCGCGGAGGGGGAGGCAGGTTCGGGGGTGTAGATGATGAGTGTCTGGTCGGGGTCGCCTTCGACGGCGAGAACCACGTAGTCGAGGGTGAGGTCGCCGACGAGCGGGTGGTGGAGGCGTTTGGTGCCCGTGGTGTGGGCCTGGACGTCGTGGTCGGCCCACAGGCGGCGGAAGGTGTCGCTGTGCAGGGACAGCTCGCCTATCAGCTCGGTGAGTTGTGGGTCGTCGGAGTGGCGTCCGGCGTACAGGCGCAGCGTGGCCACGCAGTCGGCGGCGACCCGTTCCCAGTCGGTGTACAGCGCGTGTGCGGCTTCGTCGAGGAAGACGAAGCGTGCGGCGTTGCGCTCGTGATGGGGGCGGGCCTGGAAGTCCGCGATGAGGGCGTAACCGAGTCGGTTGGCCGCCAGGACGTCCATGCGCCGCCCCTGCACCACAGCTGGGACGGCAAGCGAGTCAAGGGCCCGGTACACGGCCGGGCGCACGCGCTGCGGCGGCTGTGGCCGCCGGTTGCGGGCGCGGGCCGCGGTGGGCTGGGCGAGATCGAAGAGGTGGGCACGTTCGGTGTCGTCCAGATGCAAGGCGCGTGCGACGGCATCGAGGACGGTCTCGGAGACCCCTTGGGTGCGGCCGCGTTCCAGGCGGACGTAGTAGTCGACGCTGACCCCGGCCAGCTGGGCGACTTCCTCCCGGCGCAGCCCCGGCACCCGGCGGGCGCCCGGGTGCGGGGCGAGGCCGGCCTGTTCGGGGGTGATCCGAGCCCGGCGGGTGCGCAGGAACTCACGGATCTCGGTGCTGCGGTCCATGGACCCACCGTACGGCGGACCCCTTCCCCTCTCAGCTGGTGAAAGGGGTACTGCCAGACCCCCGGAAGAGCAGGCCCCCGTACGGGCCCCCAAGGGGGGCCGGGCGGTGGTTGCCTGGATAGCGGGCCCACTGCACCGCACCGATCACGGCGCTGGCAGGCCGCCCCCGATTCACCCGATCCGCCTCATGCAAAGCCCTGGCTGCCTGTGCCCTGCGCCGTGCGGCCGGAGAAGAGGAAGTCCCTCATGGCAACGAACCTGACCGGCACCGTCGCTCTCGTCACCGGCGCGAGCAGCGGCATCGGTGCCGCCACCGCCCGCGAGCTCGCCGAGCACGGCGCCTCCGTCGCCCTCGTGGCCCGCCGCAAAGACCGCCTGGACGAGCTGGCCGTCGAGATCCAGAAGGCGGGCGGCTCCGCCCTGGTCGTGGAGGCGGACATCACCGACCGCACCCAGGCCGAGGCGGCCGTCCAACAGACCGTCGAGCACTTCGGACGGCTGGACACCCTGGTCAACAACGCCGGCCTCATGCTGCTCGGCCCCGTCGTCGGAGCGGACGTCGAGGAGTGGGAGCGCATGCTCGCCGTCAACGTCCAGGGTCTGCTCTACACCACCCGCGCTGCTCTCCCGCACCTGCTCAGGGCCGCCGAGGAGGGTCCGCGCAGGGTCGCCGACATCGTCAACATCAGCTCGATCGCCGGTCGTGTGGCCTGGAACGGCTATGGCGTCTACAACCTCACCAAGTTCGGCGTGAACGGCTTCACCGAGTCCCTGCGCCAGGAGGTCACCCAGCGGCACGTACGCGTCGGTGTCCTGGAGCCGGGCGGCGTGGACACCGAGCTCGGCTCGCACAACAAGGCCGAGGTCCGCGACGCGATGATCAACCCGTTCTACGAGACGACCGAGGTCCTCCGCCCCGAGGACATCGCCGACGGCGTCGCCTACATGGTCACCCGTCCTCGCCACGCCTCCGTCGGCGAGCTGTGGATCATGCCGACCGACCAGGCCTGACCGGTCGGGTTCCGACCTCGTCCCGTTGCCCGTCTACCGGCTGGGACACCACCCATCACCACCACCACAGGTGCCGGGACACGGCACCTGAAAAGGAATCCCTCATGAGCAAGGTCATTTTCGTCACCGGTGCCGGACGCGGTCTGGGCACGGACATCGTCCGCGAGGCCCTCGCAGCCGGCCACCGGGTCGTCGCCACCGGCCGCCGTCCCGAAGAGGTCGAGAAGACTCTGGGCGGGCCGCAGGACAACCTGCTGGTCACCAAGGTGGACGTCACCGACCTGGAGGACGCCGAGGCCGCCGCGCAGGCCGCCGTCGACCGCTTTGGCCGCATCGACGTCCTGGTCAACAACGCCGGGAACTTCTTCGCCGGCTACTTCGAGGAGATCACGCCCGCGCAGATGCGCCAGCAGATCGAGACCAATCTCTTCGGCCCGATGAACGTCACCCGCGCCGTCCTGCCCATCATGCGGGGGCAGCGCGCCGGTCATGTCATCACCCTTTCCTCCTCCGCCGGCCTGATCGGCCAGGAGTTCTGCGTCGCGTATGCCGCCTCCAAGTTCGGCGTCGAGGGCTGGATGGAGTCGCTGCGCTATGACGTGGAGCCGTACGGCATCCACACCACGGTCGTGGAGCCCGGCTTCTTCCGCACCGAGCTGCTCGTAGACGGCTCCACCATCTGGCCCGAGCCGACCATCGACGACTACGCCGAGCGCACCACCGCGACCATCGCGGCCTGGAAGAGCATGAACGGTCAGCAGAGCGGCGACCCCGCCAAGCTCGCCCGCGCCCTGCTGACCATCGCCGACCAGGACAAGCCGCTGCTGCGCTTCGTCGCCGGCGCGGACGCCATCGAGGGCGTCGAGGCCAAGGCCAAGGAACTGCTGGCCCAGGCCGAGGCCTCCCGCGAACTCGGTGCCAACCTGGCCTACGACGACACCGACGCCTGAGCACCACTCCACGCCCCGGCCCGCACCCGGGCCGAGGCGGAGGCCGCCGCCGGGTGTGCCTAGTGAGGTCGGCCAGGTGCTCGCCGGGACGTTCGTACCCCGGTGGGAATTTCCGATTTCGGGCACGCGGCGGCTCTTTTTGGCGGCCGTCGGACCTTAGGCTGCCGCTCATGTGCGGAATCGTGGGATACGTGGGGGCGCAGCCGGCGCTCGATGTTGTCATGGCCGGACTCAAGCGGCTGGAGTACCGGGGGTACGACTCGGCGGGCGTCGCCGTGTTGGCGGACGGCGGGCTGGCCGCGGCGAAGAGGGCCGGGAAGCTGGTCAACCTGGAGAAGGAGCTGGTCGAGCGGCCGCTGCCGACCGGGATGACGGGTATCGGGCACACGCGGTGGGCCACGCATGGCGGCCCCACGGATGCGAACGCGCATCCGCATCTCGACAACGCGGGGCGCGTCGCTGTCGTGCACAACGGGATCATCGAGAACTTCGCGGCGCTGCGGGCCGAGCTGGCGGAGCGCGGTCACGAGCTGACGTCCGAGACGGACACCGAGGTGGTCGCGCACCTGCTCGCCGAGGAGTTCTCCTCCTGCGCGGACCTGGCGGAGGCGATGCGGCTGGTGTGCCGACGCCTGGAGGGCGCGTTCACGCTGGTCGCGGTGCACGCGGACGAGCCGGACGTGGTCGTGGGGGCGCGGCGGAACTCGCCGCTCGTGGTGGGCGTCGCAGAGGGCGAGGCCTTTCTCGCCTCGGATGTCGCCGCGTTCATCGCCCATACGCGGTCGGCGATCGAGCTGGGTCAGGACCAGGTGGTGGAGCTGCGCCGGGAAGGCGTGACCGTGACGGGCTTCGACGGCCGTCCGGCGGAGGTGCGCTCCTATCACGTCGACTGGGACGCGTCGGCCGCGGAAAAGGGGGGTTATGACTACTTCATGCTCAAGGAGATCGCCGAGCAGCCCAAGGCGGTCGCCGATACGCTCCTGGGCCGCATCGACGCGTCCGGTTCGCTGACGCTCGACGAGGTCCGTATCTCCACCGCCGAGCTGCGCGAGGTGGACAAGGTCGTCATCGTCGCGTGCGGTACGGCCTTCCATGCCGGGCTGATCGCCAAGTACGCCATCGAGCACTGGACCCGCATCCCGTGCGAGGTGGAGCTGGCGAGCGAGTTCCGCTACCGGGATCCGATCCTGGACTCCAGGTCCCTGGTGATCGCCATCTCCCAGTCCGGCGAGACCATGGACACGCTCATGGCCCTCCGGCACGCCCGCGAGCAGGGCTCCAAGGTGCTGGCGATCTGCAACACCAACGGCTCTACGATCCCGCGCGAGTCCGACGCGGTGCTGTACACGCACGCCGGGCCGGAGGTTGCGGTCGCCTCGACGAAGGCGTTCCTGACGCAACTCGTGGCCTGCTATCTGGTGGCGCTGTATCTGGGCCAGGTGCGGGGCACCAAGTGGGGCGACGAGATCCGGGCCGTCATCCGGGACCTGTCGCAGATCTCCGGCGAGGTCGACCGGGTCCTGGAGACGATGGAGCCGGTGCGGGCGCTGGCACGCACGCTGGCGGAGAAGAAGACAGTGCTGTTCCTGGGGCGGCACGTGGGGTATCCGGTGGCGTTGGAGGGTGCGCTGAAGCTGAAAGAGCTGGCGTACATGCACGCCGAGGGCTTCGCTGCGGGCGAGTTGAAGCACGGCCCGATCGCGCTGATCGAGGAGGACCTGCCGGTGGTGGTCGTCGTGCCGTCGCCGCGTGGCCGGTCCGTCCTCCACGACAAGATCGTGTCCAACATCCAGGAGATCCGGGCGCGGGGTGCGCGGACGATCGTGATCGCGGAGGAGGGGGATGAGGCGGTCGTCCCGTACGCCGACCATCTGATCCGGATCCCGGCGACTCCGACCTTGCTTCAGCCGCTGGTGGCTACGGTGCCCTTGCAGGTCTTCGCGTGTGAGCTGGCCACGGCTCGGGGCAACGAGGTGGATCAGCCTCGGAACCTGGCGAAGTCGGTGACGGTGGAGTGAGTTTCCTTTAGGGCTTCGATGAAGGGGGTGAAGGACCCGGCTGGGAAGACGAGGGTGCGGTCGGCCGGGGCCTTGGAGTCGCGTATGGCCACGTGGGTGTGTGAGTTCGCGATCTCGACGCAGTCGTTGCCGTCATCGGGGCCCGAGTAGGACGACTTCCGCCAGTTGTCCATGGAGTGCCTCACAGCTCTTTCGTCAGTCGGTGGATGAAGTCACGCGACTGCTCGGGTTCGAGTGCCACTGCTTCTACCTTACGGAAGCGCGTTCGAAAAGCGCCGAGTTGGGCTTCGGAATCGATGAAGGCTGAGCCATGGGGCACATCGCGCACCACCGTGTCCAGCTTGGGCACGGGACCGCCCATGTACGTCATGGTGCTGGCCGCCCTGGCGAAGTCGTCCAAATCGAAGGGGATGACACGCACGCTGACGTGGTCCGATTCGGAGAGCTCCAGGAGCCGGGCGAGTTGAGCCCGGGATGCGGCGCGATCGCTGACCCTGATCCGCAGCGCTGCCTCGTGGATCACTGCTTCGTACGGGATGGGGGAGGGGCCGTCGATGATCACCTGGCGGGCGATCCGGTGGCGGATGCGCAACTCAAGTTCGTCGTGGGTGAGTTCGGGCACCCGGGAGGAGAAGACCGCGCGGGCGTAGCCCTCCGTCTGTAGTGGGCCCGGTACGTAAAGGATGGCCACATCACGGCGGAACGAGGCGTGGTGATCCAGTTCGGACAGGTCCAGGAACGACGTGGGCAGCAGGCCTCGGTACTCCTCCCACCAGCCGCGTGTCCGATCGGTGGCCACTGCGACCAAGGCTTCGATGAACTCACCGTCTGTGCACGCATAGTGGGACGCAAGCCGGCGCAACCGCTCCTCGCTCACCCCTGAGAGGCCGGACTCGATGTGACTCATCTGGACGGGGCTCACTCCGAGCAGCGCTGCCGCCTGCCGGGCGCTGAGGCCGGCCGCCTCGCGAAGTCTGCGCAGTTCAACCGCCAGGCGCATCTGACGTGCCGTTGGTTCGCGCCTGGTCGTCATCGACTGCTCCTCGGTGCAATGCGCCTGTGACTGCGACTCGTTCGGGCGTCAGATTACGCGATCGGCTTGCCGAACCGAAACATTAACCCCTACCGTCAGTGATGCGACGCACACGCTGCGGAATGCCGGGATCCCGGAAGCGCACCGCCCCGTCCTGCCATGACGGCTGCGGCACTGCCACCGCCCGCCGACCGCAACCCCCCACCAGTGAATGGGAGTTGCCGCATGCCTGAAAACGAGCCCAATGAGCCGAACGAGCCCTGGGAGTACTCCCTCTACATCCCCAACGACCCCCGAGCCGTCACCGTCTGCCGCCGCACCCTCCGCCTGATCCTCACCCTGCACGGATTGATCGGGCTCGTCGACACCGCCGAACTCCTCGCCACCGAGCTGATCTCCAACGCCGTACGCCACACCAAGGGGCCCGCCGCGCTGCGGGTGCGCTGGTCGGCGGGCGTGTTGCGGATCGGGGCATGGGATGCCGACCCGGAGCCGCCCCCGCCGCCGGGGGAGTTGGAGCAGCTCGGGGAGGTGGAGGAGGGGCGTGGGCTGGGGTTGGTGCGGGCGTGTGCCGATGGGTGGGGCTGGCAGCCGCTGTCCAGGTTCGGCAACCGGGGCAAGCTCGTGTGGTGCGAGTTGGGGGTGGCTTAGCTGTTGGCGCGTGGGATTGGTGGATTCGTCCCGGGCTCCGTGGCCGTTGCAGTACCGTGCGGAGGCCGCGAGTGGTACAGATCTGCCAATCCTGTGACAGTTCCACCGTTCACCCCGAAGATTCATGATCGGTGCAGTTCCGGCTGGACGGAAAGCAATCGTCGGCAACGCCACCGGCGCGGACCCGATCGCGTACACCACCATGTATCGCTACGACGTGCTGGGTCGCCTCGTACGGGAGGCCGCCCCGGTCGTCGAGGCCGAGGTGACTGGTTACCACACCTTCGGCGAGGCCGCCGAGGCCAACGACGCTTGGGGCAAGGTCGCCCGAACCCGAACGGTCAGAATTGGTCCAGCGTCGGCACGGTCAGGCGCCAGGGGAAGTCGATGTCGACGGGGGAACCCCGTAGGTGTGCGGGTAGCGGCCCGGTCATCGACCCGCGGGACGGGGCTTGCCCATGGCCTCCGACGAGCGTCTGGAGACGTGGTACGGCCGCCACGCGGAATGTAAGGGCTGTCCCGCATGTCTCGGCAAGATGAAGCTGTCGTCCGGCGCGGTGCTCTGGGGGAGGATCAAGGGCAACCTGATCCATCGAGTGCTCAAGAGGCAACTGTGGTCGACGAAGCGCAGACGTTCGAACTCTTCCGGTTCGCAGATCCGGTCCAGAGCGTCGCCGTTGAGGTGAGGTGCGTTGCGCCTCTGACGATGGGTGACGAGCGATACTACGCCGCCGAGATCGTGCTTGAGAGCGGCTTCGTCAATGGTCGGGTCGGCTTGCAGGTGTCGCTCGGGGATCTGGACGACTGGGAGCGTTGTCTCGTCGGGCAAGCTCCCTGGCTGCGACCCAGGCTGGGTCAGTGGCTAGTGCTTCATCCGTCCAGCGCGTGACGTTCTCGGCTCTGCTCAAGTCCTCGAACACGGCAGTAACTCGTTGGAGCAGGCTCGCGATCTCCTCCGTCACGAGGCCGGCTTCGACCAGGTAATCGAGTGGCCCCACGGCACACTCGAAATCCAAAACGACGTCGTCGATGTCGAACCTGTGTGTGTCCAGCCAGGCGTTGATCAGCTCGTCTGGGTCTGCGGCCACCACTGCCAACGACCCGACCAGAAACCGGAACCAGGACTCCGCCTCGGGACTCTCCACACTTGGCATCATCGCAGGCAACCGGGGGAAGTTCGTGTGGTGCGAGTTGGGGGCGGCTTGAAGCCCTCACCGGGCCCGTGGTCCTTGCACACGGACGGGGCGGCGTACGCGACGGGATGTCGGTGTACGCCGCCCTGGGGTGGGGCGAGTTGCGGGAGGTGGCCCGCGTTGTCATGGCGGTTATTTCGGGTCGTGGTTGAACTTCGAGGTCGACCAGCGGTAGCCGAGGACCGCGAGGCCCAGGCACCAAACAACGGCGATCCATCCGTTGTTGCCGATCTCGGTGCCGAGGAGCAGGCCGCGCAGGGTTTCGATGGCGGGTGTGAACGGCTGGTATTCGGCGATCGGCTGGAACCAGCCCGGCATCGCGTCGACCGGGACGAAGGCGCTGGAGATGAGCGGCAGGAAGATCAGCGGCATGGCGTTGTTGCTGGCGGCCTCGGCGTTCGGGCTGACCAGGCCCATTCCGACCGCGATCCAGGTGAGCGCCAGGGCGAACAGCGTGAGCAGTCCGAAGGCCGCGAGCCATTCCAGGACGGTGGCGTCGGTGGAGCGGAAGCCGATGGCCACGCCGACGGCGCCGACGAGGACCACGCTGATGATGGCCTGCAGGACGCTGCCGATGACGTGTCCGATGAGCACCGACCCGCGGTGGATGGCCATGGTGCGGAAGCGGGCGATGATGCCCTCGGTCATGTCGTTGGAGACGGAGACCGCGGTGCCGATCGTGGTACTGCCGATGGTCATCAGCAGCAGGCCCGGGACGAGATAGGCGATGTAGGCGGAGCGGTCCGCCCCGCCGCCGATGCCCGCGCTCATGGTGTCGCCGAAGATGTAGACGAAGAGCAGCAGCAGCATGATCGGGGTGAGCAGCAGGTTCAGGGTGAGGGATGGGTAGCGCCGGGCGTGCAGGAGGTTGCGGCGCAGCATCGTGGACGAGTCGCGTACGGCGAGGGAGAGCCGGGACGGGCGGGCGGGAAGCTGCACAGTGCTCATCGGGCGGTCTCCTTGGGCTGGTGGGGGACGGCGGCGCCGCCGGTCAGGGCGAAGAAGACGTCGTCGAGGTCGGGGGTGTGCACGGTCAGCTCGTCGGCCTCGATGCCGGCCGAGTCCAGCCGGTCGAGGAGGGTGCGCAGCTCGCGCTGGCTGCCGCCGCTGGGGATCTGTAGGGCGAGGGATTCGTCGTCGCAGGTGACCTCGCGCAGCGCGGAGGCGGCCGACTGGTAGGCGGCCGGGTCGGTGAAGCGGATGCGGACGTGCCCGCCGGGGATGAGCCGCTTCAGCTCGTCGGCGCTCCCTTCCGCGGCGATCTTGCCGTCGTTGAGCACGGCGATGCGGTCGGCGAGTTCGTCGGCCTCCTCCAGGTATTGGGTGGTGAGGAAGACGGTGACGCCGTCGGAGACGAGTTCGCGGATGATCTGCCACATGTTGTGGCGGCTGCGCGGGTCGAGGCCGGTGGTCGGTTCGTCGAGGAAGATGATCCGCGGGTTGCCGACCAGGGTCATGGCGAGGTCGAGGCGGCGCTTCATACCTCCGGAGTAGGTGGAGGCAGGCTTCTTCGCGGCCTCGGTGAGGTCGAAGCGCTCCAGCAGTTCGGCGGCGGTGTGGCGGCCCTCGCTGCGGGAGAGGTGGTGCAGGTCCGCCATGAGGAGCATGTTCTCCTCGCCGGTGATCAGGCCGTCGACGGCGGAGAACTGGCCGGTGACGCCGATCGCGGCGCGCACCGCCTGGGGGTCGGCGGCCAGGTCGTGCCCGCCGACGTGGATCTCGCCGGCGTCCGCGGTGATGAGGGTGGAGAGGATCTTCACGGCGGTGGTCTTGCCGGCGCCGTTCGGGCCGAGCAGCGCGAAGATCGTTCCTTCGGCGACGGCCAGGTCGACGCCGTCGAGCACGACCTTGTCGCCGTAGGACTTGCGCAGCTCGTTCGCCGCGATGGCCCAGTTGGTCATGAAAGGTGCTCCCTTTTTAAGGCTGCGGGCAGTTTCAGAGGCTGCGGGCGGTGATGTCGCCGTAGGCGGTGGTGGCCTGGATGGTCAGGCCGGCGGCGGCGCCGTCGGTGTTCTTGAGCGTGTTGCGGATCCGGCCGTAGCTGGTGTCGGCGTCCAGGGAGGCGGAGACTCCGGCGGCGGCGCCGACCGACACATCGCCCATCTGGGTGCGCAGCACGACCGTGCCGCGCACGGCCTCGGCGATCTGGATGTCGCCCTTTTGGGTGCTGATCTGTGCGGGGCCGCTGAGGCGGCCGACCGAGACGTCACCGGCAACAACGGTGAGGCGGACGCTCGCGGCCTCGTCGAGCTTGGTCGCGCCGTACGCGCCCTCGAAGGTGATGTCGCCGAACCGTCCGACGGCCCGGAACTCGGCGGCGGCCGCCTTCCCCTCGACGCGGGAGCCGGTGGGCAGTTGGACGGTCACCTCAATGGATCCGGAAGCGCCGAGGAGCTGGTTCTTCGCCGGAACGTCGATCCGCAGGACGCCGTCGCCGTATTCGACCGTGGTCTGCTCCGCCGCCTGCACGTCGCGGCTCTTCGAGGGGTCCGCGGGCAGGACCTCGACCGTGGTGTCGGCCCGGTCGGCGGCGATGAGCCGGATGCGTCCCGCGGGGATGTCGAGGATGGCGGTGACCGGGGCGGGGGTGTCGAACTTCTGCATGGTGCTTCTCCTTCTTCTGCGGCGAGCACTCCGTCGGCCCGCCGTTTCTGATGATGGAAAAGCTACGTTGCATTCACAGTTCCAGCAACGCACTTGTTGCGAGCAATCACCATTCATGCAGGTGAAGTTGGCAATTTCGTTGCAACGGTTCTGAATCTAACGCAACGTTCACTCATGCTCTTCGTTGCAATGAAATGGAGGTGAACGCTATTAGGGGAGACATCAAGGGCCACGAAGGGGGCCGCGATGCCGGGAGGCGGGCTCACCCGGCAGGAACGCCGGGAGATCGCGTTGGGACTGGCCGACGGTCTCGCGTACGCGGAGATCGCCCGACGCCTCGGCCGAGGGCGAGGGCGCGGGCGCGGCGAGTGGAGTTCGGGGGAGTGGCAGCCGGGGACCCGGTCGAGACGACGGTTCCCGGATCCGCGCCCGGTCAGGGCTGACGTGCGCTCTGCGGGACCGTGTCCCGCACCTGCCATGACGGCGGCCGGACTTCAGGGCTCCGCCCCATTGGCAGACCTGTTGCACCGTCAATCCCGGTGACGCCTGGTCAGCAACCCCGAAAGTGGCACAAATCTGCCCATCAACGCCCGTCGCGCCCTGCCGCCGTCAGCCGCGTCTGCGCTGCCGTGCCCGGTAGAGCTTCCAGGTCACCAGGAGGAGGGGGAGTTCCAGGACCCATACGCCGATGACCGCGTCCCACTCCGGGTTGGCCGCGCCGGACTCGTCTGCTGTGATCACCGCGCACAGGAGGCCCCAGACCGCTGCGAGCAGGCCGATGGTCCACAGGGCCAGGGTCCAGGCCCAGGTGGAGCGGGTGCTGCCCCCGGCGTCGGTGGAGGTCTGCCGTTTGCGGGGCTGGGGGATCTGTTCCGGGTCCCGGGCGGGCATGTGGACCACCGCTGCCGGCGGTACCGCCGCGTCCACTGTCGCGATGCGTTCCGGTGTCACGCCTCGGTACAGGGTCGGCTCGATGGAGACGCAGAAGCCGTCCCGGCCGGTGAGGCTGCGGGCGCCGTCGGGGCGGGTGGTCATGGCCGCGCAGGAGTCGTAGCGGACGGTGACCGGGCCGCGGGGAGTCGTCAGGCTTACGCCCTCCGTGCCGATGGTCAGGGTGACTCGATCGTCCTCCAGGGACTGGTGGCGGGTGCCGGTGAAGGCCGACTGCGAGTACTGCGGGGCGAGGGTGAAGCCCGCCCAGTCCGCGCCTCGGCCGGGGACTTGGAGGAGGCCGTCGGACCACGCCTCCCGGGCTACGTCGCGCAGGTCGGCGATCGTGACGGCGTTCAGCTCGGCCCGGTGCTGCTCGGGGGAGAGGATGCGGTGGCCGAGGAGGAGGCTGAGGGCGTACGACGGGAGGGAGGCGGCGCCGAGGTCGGGGGTGTCGTACATCTTGAGGATCTTGGTGCGTGCCGAGTCCAGTTCGGACTGTTCTATGCGGCCCGCGCGCAGGCGCGCCAGGGTGTCGATGAATCCGCCGACCACCGCGTCCTGTTTCTTCGGCAGCGCGTCGGCGTAGGCGGTGAGGGTGGCGTGGTCGGCGTCGCGCGGGGTGTAGTCGGCCTCCGCCGAGTACGAGTAGCCGCCCTCCTGGCGCAGGTCCTGGAAGAGGGCGCGGCCCAGGACGTCCGCGAAGACCGCCGCCGCGGTGGAGCGGGGCAGGACCGCGTTGAACACGACGTGGCCGTCGTCGCCGTGGATGTACGCGGGGGTGGCGGGCAGCGCGCTGGTCGCGGTGGGGGTCGGGTAGCGGGTGCCGGCAGGGAGGGTCAGGTCCAGGCCGGGCGGGACCTGGTCGCTGGTCAGCCACAGGACCGCGTTGTCGCGGGTGAAGCGGGTTTCGGCCCAGTGGCGTACCTGGTCGGCCGTCAGGCTCCAGGTGCCCAGCTCGTTGTAGCTGGTCAGGCCGTAGCTCTGGGCACCGTAACGCCACAGCGGCAGTTGGGAGCCGGGGCCGCCGTTGCGGCCCGCCGCCTCCGTGCGCAGGATCTCCCTCTCCGTCTCCAGCCGGGCGAGCGGCAGGTCGCGCAGGGCCGCGCAGACGCTGTTGAGGTAGGCGACCACCTCGTCCTCGTTGCCGGTGACGTGGAAGAGGGTGTACGTGTTCGCCGTCGCGCCGTTGTAGTGCAGGTCGGACAGGCCCAGGCGGTGCAGGGCGAGGTGCTCGACGAGGTGGGTGATCCCGGCGGTGGCCAGGGTCTCGTCGGCGCGGCCCACCCGGAAGAAGAGGCCGGCGGTGATCTCGCCGGGCCGCGGGGCGTAGAGGGTGGGGATGCCCTGGGTGGTGGTGTGGGAGATCAGGCCGTCGAGCGCTGCGAGCGCGGACTGGTCGTTGTTCAGGTCCGTGGTCATGTGTCGTCTTCCCCTCAGACCGTCGCCAGCGCGTTCTTGCGGAACTTCGTGAACTGGCCCCGCCAGTCGGGCAGGTACTGCCACGGGAACTCCGAGGCCCGGTTGCCCAGCGCGGCGAAGTGCAGGGCCGCGTCCTCGAAGTGGCCGCCGATCGAGAAGGCCATCGCGAACGCGCTGTGCGCGCCGATCGCGTTCCAGTCGGGCCGGTGGTCGCGGTGCAGGACCGACACCTGGGCGGCGAACCGCAGGTCGTCGCGGACCGGCAGGCCCCGCATGTACGCCGCGTCCTCGCCGCTGTCCAGGTCCAGCCAGTGCTCGATGTGGGCGAGCGCGACCAGGGCGCCCGCGGCCGAGCCGTCGGGTGCGGCGCTCGCGCACTCCCGGGCGAAGCCGTGCGCGTCGTCCCAGGAGCCGCTCCACTTGGGGCACAGCTGCTGGAGCAGCTGCATCTGCGCGCGGTAGTGGTGGGGGTGGTGGGCGGACAGCCGGTCGTAGCGGCGGCGGGCCTCGGCCTGCCCCAGCTCCAGGCCGCGCGCGGTGAGCAGCCGGGCCGTCCAGGCGGGGGCGTACGCGGGCTGCTCGGCGCACACCTCGATCAGCAGCTGCTCGGCCTTGCGCAGCCAGGCGTGGAACTGGTCGAACTGATCCCGCGAGACGTTCTTCGCGCGGGCTCCGCTGCGGATGTCCCAGCCGATGTGGACGTACCGCTCGGCCAGCAGTGTGCGCGGCAGCGGGTCGCCGGGCAGCTCGGCGGCCGCCCGCTCCAGGAAGCCCTCGGCACCGGCGATGTCGGCGAGGAGGCCCGAGGCGTAGGAGACCTTCTCGACGGAGTCGAGGCCCGTGAAGAAGGCCCTTACGGCGGTCCAGTCGCCGGCCTGTGCCGCGGTGCGCAGCGGGGCGAGTTCGGGCAGGTAGTCGAACGGATCGGAGACCAGGCCCGAAGTGCCCCCGTATGTCCCGTCCCTGCCGTTGCTGGTACTGCTCATGCCTCCGCCCCCCTGGCGTCGCCTTCCACGGCGCGCCGACTGGCCCCCAGGGCACGCTGCTGTGGGTGGTGTGAGTAATGCGATTGGTATGACTGAAATGATGAAGTCGCCGCAGGCTAGCAGCCCGCTGTGACAGCCGCGCTGACGAAAGAGTCCCCGGCCGTAGGGTGCTCGGCATGAGCATCATCGGGGTCGGTATCGACGTGGCCGAGATCGACCGGTTCGCGGCATCGCTGCAGCGCACGCCCGGACTGGTCCAACGGCTTTTCCTGGAGAGCGAGTTGCTGCTGCCCAGCGGGGAGCGCAGGGGCGTCGCCTCGCTCGCGGTGCGGTTCGCGGCGAAGGAGGCGGTGGCCAAGGCGCTGGGCGCACCGGCCGGCCTGCACTGGACGGACGCCGAGGTCTACGTCGAGGACAGCGGACAGCCACGGCTACGGGTCACGGGGACGGTGGCGGCCCGGGCGGCGGAGCTCGGGGTGAAGTCCTGGCATGTGTCGCTCAGCCATGACGCCGGGGTGGCGTCGGCTGTGGTGGTGGCGGAGGGGTAGGACCTGCGTGGCGCGTGTGGGGAGGGTTGGACCGTGGACCTGCGTGATGCGCCTGGGGAGGGTCAGAACCTGCGTGGTGCGTGTGGCGTAGGGAAGACTCGGTTCCATGCGTACTGCGTACAGCGTGGAGACGGTAAGGGCTGCCGAGCGTGAGCTGATGGCGCGGCTTCCGGAGGGTGCGCTCATGCAGCGTGCCGCCGCCGGACTCGCCGCCGCCTGCGCGGACTTGCTCGGGCGGGTCTACGGCAGCCGGGTCGTGCTGCTGGTCGGCAGCGGCGACAACGGCGGTGACGCCCTGTACGCCGGGGCCCGGCTGGCCCGGCGCGGCGCGGGCGTCACGGCGGTGCTGCTCGCGCCCGACCGCACGCATCCGGGTGGGCTCGTGGCGCTGCGCCGGGCGGGGGGTGTGACGGTTGCCCCCGGAGCGGCCGAGGAGCCGATCCTGCGGGCTGACCTCGTCCTCGACGGCATCGTCGGGATCGGGGGCCGGGGCGGTCTGCGTCCGGACGCGGCTGCGCTGGTGTCGCTCGTCGAGGAGTCCCGGGCCGCCGTCGTCGCCGTCGACCTGCCGAGCGGCGTGGAGGCAGGGACCGGGGAGGTGCGGGGCCCGGCCGTACGGGCCGACCTGACCGTCACCTTCGGGACGCACAAGCCGGGGCTGCTGATCGACCCGGCGCGGGAGTACGCCGGGTCGGTGCGGCTCGTGGACATCGGGCTCGGGCCTGAACTGCCGGATGAGGCGGAGCTGGAGGCGTTGCAGCACGCGGACGTGCGCGCGTTGCTGCCCGTGCCCGGCGCCGAAAGCGACAAGTACCGGCGCGGTGTCGTCGGCATCGCCGCCGGGTCGGCGCGCTATCCGGGGGCCGCCGTGCTGGCCGTGGCGGGGGCGCTGCGGGGCGGCGCCGGGGCCGTGCGGTACGTCGGGCCCGCCGGGGACTCCGTCATCGCCCGCTTTCCCGAGACCCTCGTGTCGGACCGGGGGCCCAAGCACGCGGGGCGCGTGCAGGCGTGGGTCGTCGGGCCGGGGGCGGGGGACGACGCGGCCACCGTGGCGGAGGTGCTGGCGGCGGACGTGCCGGTGCTGATCGACGCGGACGGGTTGCGACTGGCGGACGCCGGGGCGGTGCGGGCGCGTACCGCGCCGACGTTGATGACGCCGCATGCCGGAGAGGCCGCGGCGTTGCTCGGGGTGGCGCGCGAGGAGGTCGAGGGGGCGCGGCTGGAGTCGGTGCGGGAGTTGGCGGGGCGGTATGGGGCGGCTGTGCTGTTGAAGGGGTCGACGACGTTGGTCGCCGGGCCCGGGGGCGGGGCCGTGCGGGTGAATCCGACGGGGACGTCCTGGCTGGCTACGGCCGGG
This sequence comes from Streptomyces sp. NPDC002088, assembly GCF_040296605.1. NCBI lineage: Bacteria > Bacillati > Actinomycetota > Actinomycetes > Kitasatosporales > Streptomycetaceae > Streptomyces > Streptomyces sp. NPDC002088. Next base: position 252,964 of record NZ_JBEOXO010000007.1, read on the forward strand.
AGCGGTGATGTGCTGTCGGGGCTGGGTGGGTCGTTGTTGGCTGCCGGGCTGAGTGCGGTGGACGCGGGCAGTGTGGCGGCGTATCTGCACGGGCTGGCGGGGAGGTTCGCGTCGGACGGGGCGCCGGTGGGGGCGCATGACGTGGCCGCGGCGATTCCGGGGGCCTGGCGGGATGTGCGGGAGTGAGTCCCCCAGCGGCATGACTGCCCGCAGCTGAGTGGGTTCCTCATAAGGGTGACGCCTCCGCGCGCCACCCCTGCCCTGTCTTCTCATCGCGCTTCGCTGATTGCATGATCAGCGTACGAATCCGAAGAATCCGAAGTGGCCGAGGAATCCGAAGTATCGCCGTCTTCCTCGCCGCCGTGACCGTCCTCCTTCTCGGTGCCGCCGCCCCTGCCGCGCCCGCCGCGCGCGTGAAGTGCAGCAAGCGGGCCGGGCCGTATCAGCGGCAGGTCGAACGGTGGCTGAAGCTGAAGGCGGACGGGAAGCAGTCGGCGGCCGACTGCCGGGCCGTCCGGGCGTTCCAGCAGAAGGAGAAGATCAAGCCTGCCGTCGGGTTCGCCGGGCCCGTCACCTGGGCGCGGATGATGCTGAAGTCCGCGAAGAAGAACCCCAACGCGGCCAAGAAGTGTCCGGTGCGGACGTACCGCGTGGCCTGTGTGGACCTCGATCGGCAGCTGACCTGGGTACAGAAGGGCGAGAAGGTGGTCTTCGGGCCCGTGCCGATGCGCAGCGGGCGGGCCGGGCACCGGACGCGGACCGGGTGGCACACCATCTACTGGCGGCACAAGAACCACTGGTCGACGATCTACCACACCTCCATGCCGTACGCCCAGTTCTTCAGCGGCGGGCAGGCCTTCCACGCCGTGTACGGCAGCATCCACACGACCGTCGGTTCCTGGGGCTGCGTGAATCTGACGCTGGGCGACGCGCGCAAGCTGTGGGGCGTGTTGAAGAAGAACGACCACGTGTACGTGTGGGGGCGCAGGCCGGGGTCGTAGCCCGGGGTGGTAGCCCGGGACCCGGCCCGGTGCCGCGGGGGCTGTCACACCCCTCTGAGACACTGGGGGCGCCATGAATGAGACAGCATCTTCGCCGACCGCGCCTTCGCCGACCGCACCCCTGCGTGCCCGCGCCGAGATCGACCTCGCGGCCCTGCGGGCCAATGTGCGGAGCCTGCGCGCCCTCGCGCCGGGCGCGGCCCTCATGGCCGTCGTGAAGTCCGACGCGTACGGCCACGGAGCGGTCCCGTGTGCCCGCGCGGCCGTCGAGGCGGGCGCGACCTGGCTCGGTACGGCCACGCCCGAGGAGGCCCTGGCGCTGCGTGCCGCCGGCCTGCCGGGGCGGATCATGTGCTGGCTGTGGACGCCTGGCGGGCCCTGGCGGGCGGCGATCGAGGCCGACCTCGACGTGTCCGTCAGCGGGATGTGGGCGCTGCGGGAGGTCACGGAGGCGGCCCGGGCGGCCGGCTCACCCGCACGCGTGCAGCTCAAGGCCGACACCGGGCTCGGGCGCAACGGCTGCCAGCCCGGTGACGACTGGGCCGAGCTGGTCGGCGCGGCCCTGGCCGCCGAGACCGAGGGGACGGTGCGGATCACCGGGCTCTGGTCGCACTTCGCCTGCGCCGATGAACCCGGGCACCCCTCCATCGCCGCCCAGTTGACTCTCTTCCGGGAGATGGTGGCGTACGCGGAGGCACAGGGCGTCCGCCCCGAGGTGCGGCACATCGCCAACTCGCCCGCCACGCTCACCCTCCCCGAGACCCACTTCGACCTCGTCCGGACCGGGATCGCCCTCTACGGCATCTCGCCCAGCCCCGAGATCGGCACTCCCGCCGACTTCGGGCTGCGCCCCGTGATGACGTTGTCGGCGTCCGTCGCGCTGGTGAAGCGGGTCCCGGCCGGCCACGGCGTGAGCTACGGCCATCACTACGTCACCCCCGGCGAGACCACCCTCGGCCTGATCCCCGTCGGCTACGCGGACGGCATCCCGCGGCACGCCTCCGGCAGCGGCCCGGTCCTGGTCGACGGCAAGTGGCGTACGGTCGCGGGGCGGATCGCGATGGACCAGTTCGTCGTCGACCTCGGCGGGGACGATCCCGGGACCGGCTCCCGTGCCGTGCTCTTCGGCCCCGGCGACCACGGCGAGCCCACCGCCGAGGACTGGGCGCAGGCCGCGGGCACGATCGCGTACGAAATCGTCACGCGCATCGGAACGCGTGTTCCTCGCGTCTACCTGAATGAGGAACCGGCGACCAGTACCACGGCTACTACGGCCACCGCGGCCACTGCGGCTGGTACGGCTGATACGGCAAAGAGGAGCGGTACGTGAGCGAGAGCAGTGCGGAGGTCGTCGGGAGCGCCACGGCGGCCGTCGCCTCCGCCGCGGCGGCGGCCGGCGGCTGGCGCAGGACGACGGGCCTCGCCGGCGCCGCGATAGGCGTGCTCGCGGCGGGCGCGGCCGCCGGTGTCGCCATCGAGCGGATGACGGTCGGCCGTGGGATGCGCAGGCGGGCCCGGCTCGCGCTGGACTCGACGGGGCCGTACGGCACGCTGCGCGGCACGCCCGGCAAGGCGTACGCCGACGACGGCACCGAGCTGTACTACGAGGTCGACGACGTCGAGCCCGAAGGCGGCCCGGCACCCCGCCGGCGCCGGCTCTTCGGCCGCAAGGCACCCCTCCCCGTCACCGTCGTCTTCAGCCACGGCTACTGCCTCAACCAGGACTCCTGGCACTTTCAGCGGGCGGCGCTGCGGGGCGTCGTACGGACCGTGCACTGGGACCAGCGCAGCCACGGCCGGTCCGGGCACGGGGCGGCGCAGGTCCAGGACGGTGTGCCGGTCACCATCGACCAGCTCGGGCAGGATCTGAAGGCCGTCATCGACGCCGCCGCGCCCGACGGGCCGATCGTGCTGGTCGGCCACTCCATGGGCGGGATGACGATGATGGCGCTGGCGGCCCAGTTCCCGGAGCTGATCCGTGACCGGGTCGTCGCCACCGCCCTCGTCGGTACGTCGTCCGGGCGGCTCGGCGAGGTCAACTTCGGGCTGCCCGTCGCCGGCGTCAACGCGGTGCGGCGAGTACTTCCCGGTGTGCTGAAGGCGCTGGGACAGCAGGCCGAACTGGTGGAGAAGGGGCGCAGGGCGACGGCGGAGCTCTTCGCCGGGATCATCAAGCGGTACTCGTTCGCGTCCCGGGACGTCGATCCGGCGGTCGAGCGATTCGCCGAGCGGATGATCGAGGGCACGCCGATCGACGTGGTCGCCGAGTTCTACCCGGCGTTCACCGACCACGACAAGACCGAGGCGCTCGGCCTGTTCAAGGAGATGCCGGTGCTCGTGCTGGCCGGGGTGCAGGACCTCGTCACCCCCAGCGAGCACAGCGAGGCCATCGCCGACCTGCTGCCCGAGGCCGAACTCGTCCTCGTACCGGATGCCGGGCACCTGGTGATGCTGGAGCACCCGGAGGTGGTCACCGACCGCCTCGCCGACCTGCTCACCCGCGCGGGTGCCGTGCCCGCAGGGGCTACCGTGGGTGGCTATGGAAGCACCAGCAGCACCGCACAGCCCGGCTGACCTCGAACTGACCATCACCTCGCCCGACCAGATGCGGGAACTGGGCCGCCGTCTGGCCAAGCTGCTGCGCGCGGGCGACCTGGTGATGCTCAGCGGGGAACTCGGCGCGGGCAAGACCACGCTCACCCGCGGGCTCGGCGAGGGCCTCGGTGTGCGTGGCGCCGTCACGTCCCCGACCTTCGTGATCGCTCGCGTGCATCCCGCGCTCGGCGACGGGCCGCCGCTCGTGCACGTCGACGCCTACCGGCTGGGTGGCGGTCTGGACGAGATGGAGGACCTCGATCTCGACGTCTCGCTGCCCGAGTCGGTGATCGTCGTGGAGTGGGGCGAGGGCAAGGTCGAGGAGCTCACGGACGAGCGGCTTCAGGTTCAGATCCACCGGGCCGTGGGCGACACGACCGACGAGGTGCGGCATGTGACGGTGACCGGGCTGGGGGCGCGGTGGGCGACGGCCGATCTGAGCGTGCTCGCGGCCTGAGACCGGCCTGAGACGGCCGTAGCGGCCCGAGGGTTCTGCGGACGTTCGTATGAACGTTCCGACAAGCTGTCGGCAAGATATTGCGCCAGGTGCTCCGGGCGTGGTCACATGGTACCCGGTTCGTAGTTAGGTGTACCTAACTACGTCTGCCCCCGGCCCTCAGGAGGCGTCCATGCCGGCTTCGGAACCCCAGGTGCAGCCCATGCAGCGCGGGCTGTCCATGCGCGAGCTGCTGGCGTCGTGTGCGGCGGCGGACGCGATCTCCACGCCGCCGCGCGAGCCGGACGAGCTGGTCGAGGACCACCGCGAGGCCGCATAGATCTCCAGCGGATCCGGCGGCGGATCCAAGCAGCCTTGACGACTGCGCGACCAGCCCCCACCGGCCCGCGGGTTCGTCACCGCGCTTCCAGCGGTGGGCTCAGCGGATGACGACGATCTTCTGGCCGATCGTCGCGAACACCCACATCGCGTCGCCGTCCCTGCGGGACTCCCGGATGCCGCCCGTCTTCACGGTCGAGTCGGGGGTCGTCGTCGTGCCGTTCACCGCCGCGCTGAAGCCGATGACCACGCCGCCCACGCTGGTGAAGCGGACGACGTGCTCGATGGGGGTGCCGTCGGTGCCGGTGACGGCTTTCGAGCGGGAGGTGACGGCGTAGGTGCCCGGTAGCGGGTCGACGCTGCCCGGCGTGACCTTGAAGGTGCGCTCGACCCTGCCGGTCGCGCTGACCAGCCACACCCGGTCGTCGTCCACCGAGTACACGACACGTTCACCCGTACCGGAGCTCCCGGGCAGGGCGGTGGGGTTCTTCTTGTCCCGGGGCGCCTTCGCGGCCGCCGTGGCGGACGTGTTCGCGCGGGACTTGCCGACAAGGGCCGCCGGGATGTTCGCCGAGGCCTGGTAGGTGAGGAAGCCGACCGTCACCACGGCCGCCGCGGTGAGCCCGGCCACGAATCCCGCGCTGCTGCTTGCCACCGCTGCCACCTCTGCATCTGTACTACGCGCCGTACCTCGTGCCTGCCGGCGACGTTAGCAGCCGCGACCTGCCCGACCGGGGCGACCGCGCGCCCGCCGCCAGGCCATTCCCCCGCCGGGCCCTGTCGGCCCGCCCCGAGGTTCCGAGCTGACGGCCGCGGGTCCGGCACCGCCCTCCGGAGCCGTAGGCTGTTTGCGTGCTCTTGCTCGCTCTGGATACCGCCACCCCCGCCGTCACCGTCGCGCTGCACGACGGTACGGACGTCATCGCCTCGTCGAGCCAGGTGGACGCCCGCCGGCACGGTGAGCTGCTGCTGCCGGCCGTCGACCGTGTGCTCGCCGAGGCCGGGCTGAAGCTCGACTCCGTCACGGCGGTCGTCGTCGGCACCGGGCCCGGCCCGTACACCGGGCTGCGCGTGGGCCTGATGACCGCCGACACCTTCGGGCTCGCGCTCGGCGTGCCGGTGTACGGCCTGTGCACGCTGGACGGCCTCGCCTACGCCGCCGACATCGAGAAGGGCCCCTTCGTCGTGGCGACCGACGCCCGCCGCAAGGAGGTCTACTGGGCGACGTACGCCGACTCCCGCACCCGGCTGACCGGACCCGCCGTCGACCGGCCCGCCGACATCGCCGACCAGGTGGCCGGACTCCCGGCCGTCGGTGCGGGCGCGCTGCTCTACCCGGACACGTTCCCGGTCGCCCACGAGCCCGAGTACGTCTCCGCCGCCGCTCTCGCCGCCCTGGCCGCCGAAAAGCTGGCGGCCGGCGAGGAACTGCAGGCGCCCCGGCCGCTGTACCTGCGCCGTCCCGACGCGCAGGTGCCCAAGAACTACAAGGTGGTCACCCCGAAGTGACCGGACCCGTGACTCCTGGCCTGCGCGAGATGCGCTGGTGGGACATCGACCCCGTGCTGGAGCTCGAGAAGGACCTCTTTCCCGAGGACGCCTGGTCGCGGGGCATGTTCTGGTCCGAGCTGGCCCATGCGCGGGGCCCCGAGGCGACCCGGCGGTACGTCGTGGCCGAGGCCGGCGACCGCATCGTCGGCTACGCGGGCCTGGCCGCCTCCGGCGACCTCGCCGACGTCCAGACCATAGCCGTCGCCCGCGACCACCAGGGCACCGGACTGGGCGGACGCCTGCTGACCGACCTGCTGCGGGCCGCGACCGCCTTCGAGTGCGCCGAGGTCATGCTCGAGTGCCGGGTCGACAACGTCAGCGCCCAGAAGCTCTACGAGCGCTTCGGCTTCGAGCCCATCGGTTTCCGACGCGGCTACTACCAGCCGGGCAACGTCGACGCCCTGGTGATGCGTCTGACCGACCCCTCCACCTCCGTACAAGGAACCCGAGGAACCGAGATCAATGGCTGACGAACCCCTGGTCCTGGGGATCGAGACCTCCTGCGACGAGACCGGTGTCGGCATCGTGCGCGGCACCACCCTGCTGGCGGACGCCATCGCGTCCAGCGTCGACGAGCACGCCCGGTTCGGCGGGGTCGTGCCGGAGGTGGCGTCCCGGGCGCATCTGGAGGCGATGGTGCCCACCATCGACCGCGCGCTGAAGGAGGCGGGGGTGAGCGCGAGGGACCTGGACGGTATCGCGGTCACCGCCGGTCCCGGCCTGGCGGGCGCCCTGCTGGTCGGCGTCTCGGCGGCGAAGGCGTACGCCTACGCGCTCGGCAAGCCGCTCTACGGCGTCAACCACCTCGCCTCCCACATCTGCGTCGACCAGCTGGAGCACGGCGCGCTGCCGGAGCCGACGATGGCCCTGCTGGTCTCCGGCGGCCACTCGTCCCTGCTGCTCTCCACCGACATCACCTCCGACGTCCGCCCCATGGGCGCGACCATCGACGACGCGGCGGGCGAGGCCTTCGACAAGATCGCCCGCGTCCTGAACCTCGGTTTCCCCGGCGGCCCGGTCATCGACCGGTACGCGAAGGAGGGCGACCCGGCCGCGATCGCCTTCCCGCGCGGTCTGACCGGGCCGCGCGACCCGGCGTACGACTTCTCCTTCTCCGGGCTGAAGACGTCCGTGGCCCGCTGGATCGAGGCCAAGCGGGCGGCGGGGGAGGAGGTGCCGGTGCGTGACGTGGCGGCCTCCTTCCAGGAGGCGGTCGTGGACGTGCTGACCCGCAAGGCCGTACGGGCCTGCAAGGACGAGGGCGTCGACCACCTGATGATCGGCGGCGGCGTCGCCGCCAACTCCCGGCTGCGGGTGCTGGCCCAGGAGCGCTGCGAGGCGGCCGGCATCCGGCTGCGCGTGCCGCGGCCCAAGCTGTGCACCGACAACGGGGCGATGGTGGCCGCGCTCGGCGCGGAGATGGTCGCACGAGGCCGGTCCGCGTCCAGCTGGGACCTCTCGGCGGACTCCTCGCTGCCGGTGACGGACCCTCATGTCCCGGGGCACGACCATGTGCACGAGATCGGCGAGGAGAACCTCTACTCATGACGGTCGCCGTGATGTGGGAGGCCCGCGCCGCCGACGGGCGAGGGGTGGAGCTGCTGGCCTGGGCCCGGGCGCAGGAGCTTCCCCTGCGTCCGGTGCGCCGAGAGACCTTCCGTGCGCCCGGCGACCGGGTCCTCGTGATCACCTGGTGGGACGCGCCCTACGACGCCGAGCTGCCCGAACTGCCGGAGCCGGCCGAGGAGCTGGTGACGCGGGCGGTGCACCGGTGGCGGTTCGAGTCGGTGGACGCCGAGCCTGCGTGACGGTTCACCCATCCCGGCTCACCGAGTGTGGGCCGGGGCGTCCCCGCACACCCCGGCCCACACTCGCCCCCGCCGCCCGGCCACCTGCCTCACACGTCAGCTGACCTCACACCGCAGTAGCCGGTCGGGACCCAGCACCCGTACCGGACCCGTGACCGTCAGCCGAGCCGTATGCCGTGCCTCCGCGCTGGACACGCCCAACCGCAGTTCCAGCGCGCCGGGTTCGACCACCCGACGCCCCTTCCGGTCGGTGAAGGCGGACAGGTCCGCGTGGAAGTGGAACGTCACGCGTCGCGCCTCACCCGGCGCCAGCTCCAGCCGCTGGTAACCGACCAGGCGGACATCGGGGCGCGTCACGGACGCCACCGGGTCGTGCAGGTACAGCTGCACGACCTCCGCGCCCTCGCGGTCACCCGTGTTGCGGACGGTCACCGAGACGTCGTACGAGCCGTCCGTGCCGATCTCCGCGGCGGGACCCTCGAAGTCCTCCCACGCGAACTCCGTGTACGACCTCCCGTGTCCGAAGGGGTACAGCGGGGTCGGATCCAGGCTGCTGACCTCGTCCGCCAGCCCCAGTGGCGGCTGGAGGTAGGTCCACGGCTGCCCCCCCGGCACGCGCGGCACGCTCACCGGCAGGCGGCCCGACGGGTTCACCCGGCCCGAGAGGACTCCCGCGACCGCCGGGCCGCCCTCCTCGCCCGGGAAGAACGCCTGGACCGTCGCGCCCAGCCTGCCGTGCCAGCGGCCGAGCGCGTACGGGCGGCCGGTGAGCAGGACCAGGACCACCGGCACCCCTGTCGCCACCAGCCGGTCCAGCAAGTTGCCCTGTATGCCCGGGAGTTGCAGGTCCGCCACGTCGCAGCCCTCGCCCGACGTGCCACGGCCGAACAGGCCGGCCCGGTCGCCCAGGACCGCCACGCACACGTCCGCCTCCGACGCCCGTGTGACCGCCTCCTCGAAGCCGGAGTCGTCCGGATCCGAGACGCCGCAGCCCTCCGCGAACGTCACCTTCGCGTCCGGGAGTTCGGCGCGGAGGGCCTCCAGGACCGTGGGGATCTCGATCCCCATCGGCACCTCCGGATGGTGCGTGAGGACGTGCGACGGGAACGAGTAGCAGCCCAGCATCGCCAGCGCGTCCGCCGCCCTCGGGCCGACGACCGCGATGCGCGCGTCGGGGGCCAGCGGGAGGATGCCGTCGGGGTTGTCCAGCAGGACCACCGACTCCTCGGCGAGGCGGCGGGCCAGGGCGCGGTTCTCCGCCGAGTCCAGGTCGATCGACTCCGCCGGCTCCGGGTTCCAGTCCTCGTCCAGGAGGCCCAGTTCGCACTTCTGGAGCAGGACGCGGCGGGCCGCCCGGTCCACCAGATCCGCCGGGACCGTACCCGCCCGTACCGCCGCGACTAGGTCCTGCCCGTAGCACTTCAGCGTCGGCAGTTCGACGTCGATGCCGGCCGCGAGGGCCAGGTGGGCCGCCTCGGTGGGCGTACCGGCGACCTTGTGCAGGGTCTCCAGGAAGCCGATGCCGAAGTAGTCGGCGACCACCGTTCCCGTGAAGTCCCATTCCTCCCGCAGGAGTTCGGTCAGCAGCCAGGGGTCGGCCGACGCCGGTACGCCGTCCGTCTCGTTGTACGCCGCCATCACCGAGCGTGCTCCGCCCTCGCGCAGCGCCATCTCGAAGGGGGGCAGGGTGATGTCGGCGAACTCGCGGACGCCGGCCCGTACGGGTGCCAGATTGCGGGCGCCCGCCGAGGACGCGTACCCGGCGAAATGCTTGAGCGTGGCGACGATCCCGGCCGACTCCAGGCCGCGCACATAGGCGCTGCCGACCGTGCCGACCAGATACGGGTCCTCGCCGATCGTCTCCTCGACCCGGCCCCAGCGGGGGTCGCGGACCACGTCCAGGACCGGGGCCAGCCCTTGGTGCACACCCGCCGAGCGCAGGTCGCGGCCGATGTGCCGGGCCATCTCCTCGACCAGCGGCGGGTCGAAGCTCGCGCCCCAGGCCAGCGGCACGGGGTACGCGGTGGCGCGCCAGGCCGTGAAGCCGGCGAGGCACTCCTCGTGGGCGACGGCCGGGATGCCGAAGCGGCCCGCCGCGGCGATACGGCGCTGGGCACGGGCCAGGGCCCGGGCGCCGAGGTCCGGGTCGACGGGGGCCGTGCCGAAGGAACGGGTGAGCTGGCCCAGGCCGAGGCCGATCAGCTCGTCCCAGTCGTAGTCGGCGGTCATGTCGTGCTGGTGGGGTGCGACCCCGTCGCCGTCCGTGGCGGCACCCACCCACACGCCGTAGAGCTGGGCTGTCTTCTCCTCCAGGGTCATCCGGGCGAGGAGGTCGTCGACGCGGGCGGCCGCGGGGAGAGCGGGGTCACGCCAGGGGGCGGTGGTCATGAAGCTCCACTCGGTTAGGAGGCCGATCGAATGTTTCGAGAAGTAATCCGAATGTTCCGGGAACCTATGGTGCGGCAGGGGGTTCGTCAAGAGGTCGCGCAGGGATACGATCGCCGCCATGACAGCCCCGGAGCCCGCTGAAACCCACACGACAGGGCGGTCCACCCAGACCGCGACCCTCGCCGAGATCGCCCGCGAGGCCGGCGTGTCGGCGCCGACTGTTTCGAAGGTCCTCAACGGCCGCGCCGATGTCGCCCCGGCCACCCGGACCCGCGTGGAAGAGCTGCTGCGCGCCTACGGCTACCGGCGCCGCCGGGCCGAGGCCAGCCGCTCGCCCCTGATCGACCTGGTCTTCCACGAGTTGGAGAGCGCCTGGGCGATGGAGGTCATCCGGGGCGTGGAGAACGTGGCCCGGGACGCCGGGCTGAGCGTCGTGCTGAGCGAGAGCGCGGGGCGGCTCACCCCGGGGCGGACCTGGGCCGACCAGGTCGCCGCCCGCCGTCCGCACGGCGTGATCCTCGTCCTGTCCGGTCTCGACGAATCCCAGCGCGCGCTGCTGACCAGCCGGTCCATCCCGTTCGTGGTGATGGACCCGGCCGGCGACCCGGGCGCCGACGTGCCGTCCATCGGCGCCACCAACTGGCAGGGCGGCCTCGCCGCCACCCGGCACCTGGTCGACCTCGGCCACACCCGCATCGGCGCCATCAGCGGACCGGCGACCATGATGTGCAGCCGCGCCCGGGTGGACGGGTACCGGGCCGCCCTGGAGACGGCCGGGCTGCCCGTCGACCCGGGACTGATCAAGACCGGGGACTTCCACCACGAGGCCGGCTACCGCCTCGGCCGCGAACTGCTGAGCCTGCCGGACCGGCCCACCGCCGTCTTCGCCGGCAACGACCTCCAGGCGCTCGGACTCTACGAGGCCGCCCGCGAGCTGGGGCTGCGCATCCCCGACGACCTGAGCGTGGTCGGCTTCGACGACCTGCCGGTGGCGCGCTGGGTGGGGCCGCCGCTGACGACCGTACGGCAGCCGCTGATGGAGATGGCGGAGGCGGCGGCCCGGCTGGTGCTGGAGCTGGCGCGCGGGGAGGGGGCGCCGGTGGCGACCCGGGTGGAGCTGGCCACCAGTCTGGTGGTGCGGTCGAGTACCGGGGCGCCTGTGGCCGGAAGTTGACGTATTGACGGGTGGGGCCGGCGCCTCCACACTCCTCCGAAGTCAATCGGTTGAACGACCGAAACTTTCGGAGGCACCCGCAATGAGCCCCTCCAGATCATCATCCGTCAGATCGACATCCTTACGAGCTCGCCTTGCCGCCGTGCTCACCGGCGTCACCGCCGTCGGCGCCCTGCTCGCCGCCGGTATGACGTCCGCGCACGCCGCCGACACGCCCCTGCGCGACCTCGCGGCCGCCAAGGGCAAGATCATCGGTACGGCGGTCACCGGCTCCAAGCTCACCGGCACCTACGGCGACATCGCCGGGGCGCAGTTCAGCTCGCTGACCCCGGGCAACGCCATGAAGTGGGGGTCGGTCGAGCCGACTCAGGGCACCTTCAACTGGACGGAGGCCGACCAGATCGTCGCCTTCGCACAGGCCCACAACCAGCAGGTGCGCGGCCACACCCTGGTCTGGCACAGCCAGAACCCGAGCTGGCTGACCAACGGCAGCTGGACGTCCGCCCAGCTCAGCAGCCTGCTCCAGAACCACATCAGTACCGAGGTCGGCCGCTACCAGGGCAAGATCGCCGCATGGGACGTGGTCAACGAGCCCTTCAACGAGGACGGCACCTACCGCTCGACCCTCTGGTACAACGGCCTCGGCGCCGACTACATCGCCAACGCCCTGACCTGGGCGCGTGCCGCCGACCCGGCCGCCAAGCTCTACATCAACGACTACAACGTCGAGGGCGTCAACGCCAAGAGCACCGCCCTGTACAACCTGGTCAAGTCCCTGAAGGAGCGCGGCGTCCCGATCGACGGCGTCGGCCTCCAGGCCCACCTGATCCTCGGTCAGGTGCCGTCCACGCTCCAGCAGAACATCCAGCGCTTCGCCGACCTCGGCGTCGACGTGGCGATCACCGAGCTGGACATACGGATGGCGCTGCCGGCCGACAGCACGAAACTGGCCCAGCAGGCCGCCGACTACAAGTCGGTCACCGCGGCCTGCGTGGCCGTGACGCGCTGCGTCAACCTCACCGTCTGGGGCTTCACCGACTCCGACTCATGGGTCCCGGGCACTTTCTCGGGTTACGGGGCGGCGACCCCGTACGACGAGAACTACGCGCCGAAACCGGCGTACTACGGCATCGCGGAGGCGCTCGGCGGGACGACGTCGACCACGCCGCCGCCCACCACCGGCGGCTGCACGGCGACGTACAGCGTGGTGAGCCAGTGGGACGCGGGTTTCACGGGCCAGGTGAAGATCGCCTGCTCCGGCGCCTCGCTCTCCTCGTGGAAGGTGGGCTGGACGTTCGGCGCGGGCCAGCAGATCAGCCAGGCCTGGAACGCGACCTGCACGCAGTCGGGCGCGGCCGTGTCCTGCGTGAACGCCTCCTACAACGGGGCGGTCGCGGACGGCGGTTCGGTGACGCTCGGGTTCAACGCGTCGTGGAGCGGGAGCAATCCGGTGCCTACCGTGACGCTGGGCTGAGAAACGTGAGTTTTTCCGAAGAATGGCAACCTGAACACCGCCGTTGTAATAATTCGGACTTACGTTCCTCTCCGTGATCGGAGACGACAAGAACCAGAACGGGGACGCAGGCAGAAGCAGAGGCCGGCGGTCGACCATTCTCAAGGCCGCCGGCCTCACCCTCGCGGGCGCCCTGGTGCTGGGCGCCGCGACGGCGGGCTGGGCCTACTGGCATCTGAGCAGCAACATCAAGAGCGTTGACATCAACAGCGCGCTCGGCGACGACCGCCCGGCCAAGTCGGTGACCACACCGACACCCACCGGATCGGCGTCCCCGTCGGCCGCCGCCTCCCCACTGCCGACCGAGGCCCTGAACATCCTGGTCCTGGGCTCCGACTCGCGCAGTGGCGAGGAGAACCAGAAGCTCGGCGGCGGCAGCAGTTCCGGCGCCCGCTCCGACACGGCGATGGTCGTGCACATCGACGCGGGCCGCACGACGGCCACCGTGGTCAGCATCCCGCGCGACACGCTCGTCACGCGTCCGTCCTGCCCGCTGTCGTCCGGGGGGTCGACGGCGGTGGCGTACGGCGCGATGTTCAACAGCGCCTACTCGGTGGGTGGTCCGGTCTGCGCGGTGAAGACCGTCGAGTCGATCACGGACGTCCGGATGGACCACTACATCGAGATCGACTTCTCGGGCTTCGCGAAGCTCGTGAAGGCCCTCGGCGGAGTCACCGTCACCACGGACGAGGACATCGACGACGACCACAGCCACCTGCACCTGAAGGCGGGCACCCACCACCTGAACGGCAAGCAGGCCCTCGCCCTGGCCCGCACCCGGCACGGCATAGGCGACGGCAGCGACCTCGGCCGCATAGGCCTCCAGCAGAAGCTGGTGAAGGCCCTGCTCGAACAGATCGCCTCGACCGACCTGCTGACCGACCCCACCAAGCTCTACGAGGTGGCCGACGCGATCACCGGCAGCCTCACCACCGACACCGGCCTCGACTCGCTGGGCGAACTCAGGAACCTGGGCGCGAGCCTGAAGGGCCTGACGTCCGACAACGTCAAGACGGTGATGATGCCGGTGGTGACCGCCCCGTCGGACCCCAACCGGGTGGTGGCACAGGAACCGGCGGCGAGCAAGCTGTGGGCGTCGCTGCGCTGACCGTCCAGGCTCGGGCCCAGGGGAACCCGGCTGAAGAAAATTCTTCGAAGAATTCCGGCGACCGTGTCGATCCGCCCGTCTCCCGTTCGACGCACAGGTGAGAGGCGGGGAGAGGCCCCGCCCGGGAGACTCGTCACCGTACGGGTCGCTCACCGTCGTAAGGAGTCACCATGCCCCGCTATCTGTCGCTCGTGCAGATCGACGAGTCCGCCGCGCCCGCCGAGGGCCCCAGCCCCGAGCTGATGCAGCGGATGGGGGAGCTGATCGAGGAGGTCACCAAGGCCGGCGTCATGCTCGACACGGCCGGACTGACCCCGTCCGCGCAGGGCACCCGGGTGCGCTGGGAGGGCGGAAAGATCTCCGTCACCGACGGGCCGTTCACCGAGGCCAAGGAGGTCGTCGGCGGCTACGCCATCATGCAGTGCAAGGACCTGGCCGAGGCCATCGAATGGACCAAGCGGTTCCTGAAGGTCCACGAGGACCACTGGACGGTGACCTGCGAGGTGCGGGAGATCGCCGAGGGCTGAGCGGGCTCCTTGGCCTGATGCCGCGAGGGGTGTTCGATGGGGGGTTGTGAGCGCGCAGCCCCCCGCCGACCCGCGCGGCGCCATCGAAACCGTCTTCCGCCTGGAGTCCCCCCGCGTCATCGCCGCCGTCGCCCGTGTCGTCCGTGACGTCGGCATCGCGGAGGAGCTGGCGCAGGACGCGCTGGTCGCGGCCCTGGAGCAGTGGCCGCGGGACGGGGTGCCCGACAACCCGGGCGCCTGGCTCGTCACCACCGCCCGCCGCCGCGCCGTCGACCTGGTCCGCCGCCGGGAGAACTACGCCCGCAAGCTCGCGGAGATCGGCCGCGACCTGGAGACCACGGTCCCACCGGAGGAACCCGCCGACCCGGACGACATCGACGACGACCTGCTCCGCCTCGTCTTCACCGCCTGTCACCTGGTGCTGTCCGCCGAGGCCCGTATCGCCCTCACCCTGCGTCTGCTCGGCGGCCTGACCACGGCCGAGATCGCCCGCGCCTTCCTCACGCCGGAGCCGACGATCGCCCAGCGCATCGTCCGCGCGAAACGCACGCTGGCCACGAAGAACGTGGCCTTCGAGGTGCCGTACGGCCAAGACCGCGAGGCCCGCCTCGCCTCGGTCCTCGACGTCATCTACCTGATCTTCAACGAGGGGTACGCGGCCACGGCCGGCGACGACTGGCTGCGCCCGGCACTGTGCGAGGACGCCCTGCGGCTCGCCCGGCAGCTCGCGGCGCTGATGCCCAAGGAGCCGGAGGTGCACGGCCTGGTGTCGCTGCTGGAGTTCCAGGCCTCCCGCACGGCCGCCCGCACCGGCCCCGACGGCGAGCCGATCCTCCTCAGAGACCAGAACCGCCGCCGCTGGAACCGCATGCTCATCGCCCGCGGCATCAACGCCCTCGCCTGCGCGGACACCACCTCCCCCAAGCTCTCGGCTTCGCTCGAGCAGGGGGGACCCCCATCCGGCGCCCCCGGCCCGTACGTCCTCCAGGCCGCGATCGCCGCCTGCCACGCACACGCGTACACCTACGAGGAGACCGACTGGCAGAGCATCGCCACGCTGTACGGCCTCCTCGCGGCCCGCGCCCCCTCTCCGGTCGTCGAACTCAACCGGGCGGTGGCCGTGTCGATGGCGGAGGGGCCGGACGCGGCCCTGCGGATCGTCGACGCGATCACCGCCGAACCCGCCCTGCGGGACTACCACTTGCTGCCGAGCGTGCGGGGCGACCTGCTGGCGCGGTTGGGGCGTACGGCGGAGGCGCGGGCGGAGTTCGAACGGGCGGCGGCGCTGGCACGCAACGAACGGGAGCGGGAGTTGCTGCTGCGGCGGGCGGCAGAGGTGTCCTAGGCGTTCTGGGCGCTCTTGGCGTCCTGCGCCGGGTGGCCGATCAGCATCGTCGGTGCGCCCGCGACGCGGGTGAGGAACACCGTCGCCGAGTTGGGCCCGTGCGGCTTGACCTTCCGTCGCAGCTCCTCCGGTTCCACCGCCGACCCGCGCTTCTTGACGGTCAGCACCCCGACCTCCCGCTCCCGCAGCAGTGCCTTCAGCTTCTTGACGCTGAAGTGGAGTTGGTCGGTGATCTCGTACGCCGAGGCGTACGCCGTCGGGCGCGGTTCGTCCGCCGTGACGTACGCGATGGTCTCGTCGACGAGTCCGCCGCCGACCTCCTCGGCGACCTCGGCGACCAGGTGGGCGCGGATGACGGCGCCGTCGGGCTCGTACAAGTAGCGGCCGACGGGACGGACTTCGGGGTTCGGCAGACCGCGGGAGAGCAGGGTGCGCGGGCCGGGCAGCAGGGTGGCGCGCACCGCGCCCGGGGCCGTACCGAACCACAGCACCGCCTCCTTCACGTCCCCGCCGTCCGAGATCCACTCGGCCTCGGCCTCGGCGGGGACCGCCTCGTGCGGAATGCCGGGCGCGACCTTCAGGGCGGCGTGCGGGGACTTCAGGGCCGTGTCCACCGCCCACGACAGCGGCGGCGAGTACGCCTCCGGATCGAAGATGCGGCCGCGACCGCCCCTGCGCGCAGGGTCCACGAAGACGGCGTCGTACGACGACGCGTCCACCTCCGTGACATCCGCCTCCCGCACCTCGATCAGACCGGCGAGCCCCAGCGCGTCGGCGTTCGCCCGCGCCACGGCCGCCGTCAGCGGGTCGCGGTCCACGGCGAGGACCCGGATGCCTGCGCGGGCGAGCGCGATCGCGTCGCCGCCGATGCCGCAGCACAGGTCGGCGACCGAGGTCACGCCGAGCTCCTTGAACCTTCGTGCCCGGTACGTGGCCACCGTCGCCCGGGTGGACTGCTCCACCCCGTTGGGCGTGAAGAACATCCGCTGCGCGTCCTCGGTCGCGAACTTCGCCGCCGCCCGCTGCCGTAGCCGCGCCTGGCCGATCGCTGCCGACACCAGTTCGGCGGGGTGCTCGCGGCGCAGCCGGGTGGCGACGGCGAGCTCGTCGGCAGGGGCGGTGTCGCGTACCTCGTCGAGGAGGTCGCGGCCTTCGGGCGTGAGGAGGGCGTCCAGGTCGTTCACCGGCTCATTGTGGGCCAGTCGGTGGACGGTGCGCCTCCGGTGGCGGTGTCGGGCCGGGGGCGGGGGCGTGGGCTGGGAGGATCCGGCAGCATGCGAGTAGTCGTACAAGATGACAAAAATGGCGCGTTTCGGGTCTCCCGGGTCCGTTGCGGCATTGCCGCGCTCGCCGTCGCTGTCGCCGTCGCCGCCATCGCTTCGGGCTGTGCGCAGGGTGGAGACGGGACGGGGGTCCGTCCGGCCCCGGGACAGCCGAATCCCCTTCACGCACCCCCGGCCCGCGCCCTCGACTCCTACGCCGGCAAGCTGCGCGCCGAGTACGCGGCCCGGGCCGCCGCGGCCAAGCGCTGGGGCCTGGCGAAGGTCCCGCTGACGCCCCCGCGGCCCCCGGCCAAGAAGCCGGAGATCACCGCGCGCGACGGCTTCGAGGTCAGTGGCCAGGAGGAGCTGAACCTGCCCCCGGTCTTCACCACGATCCCCACCAAGCAGAAGGTCGTCTTCCTCACCATCGACGACGGCTCCGAGAAGGACCCGGCGTTCCTGCGCATGATGAGCGACCTGAAGATCCCGTACACCGCTTTCCTCAGCGGCTACCTGATCAAGGACGACTACGGCTACTTCAAGAAGATGCAGGGCAGGGGAGTGGTCCTGAACAACCACACCCTCAACCACCCCTACCTGCCCGGCCTGTCGTACGAGGAGCAGAAGTACGAGATCTGCGGCATGCAGGACGTGATCGAGAGGCACTACGGCAAACGCCCGACCGTCTTCCGCCCGCCCTACGGCAACTACAACCAGGACACCCTGCGCGCCGCGAAGTCCTGCGGCATCAAGTACGCCCCGATCTGGGACGAGGAGGTCTTCGTCGACCACTGGGAGTATCGCGAGTGGGACCAGGGCCTGCACCCCGGAGACATCGTCCTCACCCACTTCCGGGGCCCGAACGACTGGGCGGGCACGATGCCCGACATGATCCGCCGGTTCCTGAAGAAGGTCACCGACGAGGGGTACGCGGTGGCCCGCCTGGAGGACTACCTGTGAGGCTGCGGGCGCTGACCGTGGGAGTGCTGGCGTCGGCCGTACTGCTGACCGGCTGCGCCCAGTCCGTCGACCCGATCGAGCGGCTGGGCAAGAAGGCGGCCCAGCGGGTACGGCCGCACGGCCCTGCCGGGCAGCAGGCGTACCGCCACTGGGGCCTCACGGCTCCACTGGCCCCGGCCCCGAAGCCGGCGGCCCGGCCGCTGGCGGATCCTGCGGATCCTGCCGTGCCCGCCGATCCTGCCGGGCCCGCCCGCCCCGCCCGTCCCGGGCCCCCACTCGTGATCGACCACGTCCCGACCCGCGACAAGGTCGTCTTCCTCACCTACGACGACGGCGCCGAACGCGACCCGCGGTTCGTCGACATGGTCCGTGAGCTGCGGCTTCCGGTCAGCATGTTCCTCACGGACAGCGTCGTCGGACCGGCGTACGGCCACTTCGCGCGGCTGCGGTCGGTCGGCGCGAGCCTCCAGAACCACACCCTCGACCATCCCTCCCTGCGCGGTCTGCCCTACGCCGCTCAGCGCGCGGAGATCTGCGGCCAGCAGGACAAGCTCCGGGCCCGTTTCGGCCTGCGCCCGCGTCTCTTCCGGCCGCCCTACGGCACGTACGACGCCACCACGCTGCGTGCAGCCGCCGACTGCGGTATCTCCGCGGTGGTGCTGTGGCGGGTGTCGATGGGCGCGGACGACCTGACGTACGCCAAGGGCTCCCACCGGCTCCTCCCCGGCGACATCGTGGCCGTCGGCCCGGACGAGACGACGACCCCGACGCTCAGGCAGCGCACGACCCGCCTGCTGCGCCGCATCCAGCAACAGGGCCTGACGGTGGGCCGCCTGGAGGACTACCTGTAGTCCAAGCGGCCACCCGCCCACCTGATTCGGCTGGCGGAGGTGCGCCTCGGGCTCCGCCCCAGACCGAGGGCTTGCCCACCCGCCCACCCGTCTCGGTTGGTCGAAAGTGGCCCCGCCCCAGACCCCGGCGGGGACTCCGTCCCCTGCACCCCTGGTGGGGCCTCTGTCTCCCCGGATCCCTGGCGGGGCCTCCGTCCCCTGCACCCCTGGTGGGGCCTCTGTCTCCCCGGATCCCTGGCGGGGACTCCGTCCCCTGCACCCCTGGTGGGGCCTCTGTTTCCCCGGATCCCTGGCGGGGACTCCATCCCCCCGCACCCGCGGCGCGGACTCCGTCCCCCGCACCCGCGGCGCGGACTCCGTCCCCCACACCCTGTGGCGCTCCGCCCCCGCCCCCTGCGGGGGCTCCGCCCCCGCCCCCTGCGGGACCCCCTCCCCCATACCCGGAAGTGGGCACTGGACTGGCCCCCAAGACCCCGCCGAAGCTCTCCCCCACCACGCAATCCAGCCCGTCCGGCGTTTGAGGACGAGGCCGTTCAGGCCGATGCGGGGTCTGGGGGCGTAGCCCCAGGGGTGGCGGTCACCCCAACCCAGGTGCACCCGAATTTCCGCGCCGCGCCGCAGGCAATTGGCACTCCGCTTGACCGAGTGCTAATCGCGGTCATAGTCTCGGCTCTGGCACTCACCCCTGGAGAGTGCCAACACGCGACGGGCAGGTCCGGCACCCGCGACGACGGATCGACCTGGTCGCCACCTCAGACAGTTAACCCCGTGAGATCTCCGAAGGGGGAGGTCGGATCGTGACGACCACCAGCTCCAAGGTTGCCATCAAGCCGCTCGAGGACCGCATCGTGGTCCAGCCGCTCGACGCCGAGCAGACCACGGCTTCTGGCCTGGTCATCCCGGACACCGCGAAGGAGAAGCCCCAGGAGGGCGTCGTCCTCGCCGTGGGCCCGGGCCGCTTCGAGAACGGCGAGCGTCTGCCGCTCGACGTCAAGACCGGCGACATCGTGCTGTACAGCAAGTACGGCGGCACCGAGGTGAAGTACAACGGCGAGGAGTACCTCGTCCTCTCGGCTCGCGACGTGCTCGCGATCATCGAGAAGTAGTTCACCCGCTTCACCTTTTTGAGCTGCGCCCCTGGCCCCCGCGACCATTAATCAACCGGGCGCCCGGGGCGCAGTTCGTTCATCTCCAGCTTTCCGAGAGGGCTACGCTCCCATGGCGAAGATCCTGAAGTTCGACGAGGACGCCCGTCGCGCCCTCGAGCGCGGCGTCAACAAGCTTGCCGACACGGTCAAGGTGACGATCGGCCCCAAGGGCCGCAACGTCGTCATCGACAAGAAGTTCGGCGCCCCGACCATCACCAACGACGGTGTCACCATCGCCCGCGAGGTCGAGATCGACGACCCGTTCGAGAACCTCGGCGCCCAGCTGGTGAAGGAGGTGGCGACCAAGACCAACGACGTGGCGGGTGACGGCACCACCACCGCCACCGTGCTCGCCCAGGCGCTGGTGCGCGAGGGCCTGAAGAACGTCGCCGCCGGCGCCTCCCCGGCCGCCCTGAAGAAGGGCATCGACGCCGCGGTCAAGGCCATCTCCGACGACCTCCTCGCCTCGGCCCGCCCGATCGACGAGAAGTCCGACATCGCCGCTGTCGCCGCGCTGTCCGCCCAGGACCAGCAGGTCGGCGAGCTCATCGCCGAGGCGATGGACAAGGTCGGCAAGGACGGTGTCATCACCGTCGAGGAGTCCAACACCTTCGGTCTGGAGCTGGACTTCACCGAGGGCATGGCCTTCGACAAGGGCTACCTGTCGCCGTACTTCGTGACGGACCAGGAGCGCATGGAGGCCGTCCTCGACGACCCGTACATCCTGATCAACCAGGGCAAGGTCTCCTCCATCCAGGACCTGCTGCCGCTGCTGGAGAAGGTCATCCAGACCAACTCCTCGAAGCCGCTGCTGATCATCGCCGAGGACGTCGAGGGCGAGGCCCTGTCGACCCTGGTCGTCAACAAGATCCGCGGCACCTTCAACGCCGTCGCCGTCAAGGCCCCCGGCTTCGGCGACCGCCGCAAGGCGATGCTGCAGGACCTGGCGATCCTCACCGGTGCCACGGTCATCTCCGAGGAGGTCGGCCTCAAGCTCGACCAGGTCGGTCTTGACGTGCTCGGCTCCGCCCGCCGCGTCACGGTCACCAAGGACGACACCACGGTCGTCGACGGCGCCGGCGACTCCGCGGACGTGGTGGGCCGCGTCGCCCAGATCAAGGCCGAGATCGAGAACACGGACTCCGACTGGGACCGCGAGAAGCTCCAGGAGCGCCTCGCGAAGCTGGCCGGCGGCGTGTGCGTGATCAAGGTCGGCGCCGCCACCGAGGTGGAGCTGAAGGAGAAGAAGCACCGTCTGGAGGACGCCATCTCCGCGACCCGCGCCGCGGTCGAGGAGGGCATCGTCTCCGGTGGTGGCTCCGCGCTGGTCCACGCCGCCAAGGTCCTCGAGGGCAACCTCGACAAGACCGGCGACGAGGCCACCGGTGTCGCCGTGGTCCGCCGCGCGGTCGTCGAGCCGCTGCGCTGGATCGCCGAGAACGCCGGCCTGGAGGGCTACGTCATCACCTCCAAGGTCGCCGAGCTCGACAAGGGCCAGGGCTTCAACGCCGCCACCGGCGAGTACGGCGACCTGGTCAAGGCCGGCGTCATCGACCCGGTGAAGGTCACCCGCTCCGCCCTGGAGAACGCGGCCTCCATCGCCTCCCTCCTCCTCACGACCGAGACCTTGGTCGTCGAGAAGAAGGAAGAGGAAGAGCCGGCCGCCGCGGGCCACGGCCACGGCCACTCCCACTGAGGCACGCGCCACCGCAACACCGGAAGAAGCCCCCGTTCCGAATACGGAACGGGGGCTTCTCCCCCTCGCGGGCGGCTTATCGCTATCGCTGTCGCTCTGTCAGAGCTCCAGCGAGTCCAGCACCCCGAGCTGCGCCATCAGCCCCAGCCTGTCGTACTGCCACCACCCCTCGACGATCTTCGCGTCCTCACCGCACCGGAAGATGGTCGCGCCGGTCATCGACACCTGCCTCCCGGTGGCCGGAATCCCCAGGAAGTCGCCGCGGTGCGTGCCTCGCCAGCTCCAGCGCGTGCAGACCCGGTCGCCCTGGGACATCTGGTCCTCCACGGTGAACGCGAAGTCGAACGCGCCCCGCCACATCTCGATCTCGCGCCGCATGTTGTCCAGCCCGAGAGTGTCCTGATCGTTGGCGGGATCGTGGTCGTGGTAGTTCTCCGCCAGCACGTCGTTCAGCGGCGGCAGTTCACCGCTGGTGGCCACCTGTTGGAAGAACCGGCGCGCGTTGTCCGCGTACAACTGCTCGTCCCGTACCACTTCGAGATCCGTGAACGTCGGCATCTCGTCGCAGAGGGCGACCATCTCCTGGAAGATCTTGTCGGTTTCGGGGAGATTCGAGTTCCGCATCGCATCCTCGTATGACGGGAACTCCACGATCTCGATGATGTGCGACGCGTCGGACCTGTCCCTGCCGAGCAGGTCGTGCGTCGCGGTCCGCTTCCCCTTGGTCTGTTCGACCCATGTGTCCATGAGCCGGTTCATCTCGTCGAATCGACTCGTCCTGCACTCGATGAGCTGTACGAACGTCATGACGCCGCCTCCGGCCCCCCTGGGTCCGGTTCCTCACGCCCATTCTCCCACCGGAGCGGCGGCGCCATCCCTTCGTACCGGCCTCGGTCGAGCCTCGGTCGAGGCTCGACCGAGGCTCACTGCGGCCCGTACTTGCGCCCCGTCTTCGAGGTGACCCCGCCCAGCAGTCCCCGCGGTGTCACCTTCACCAACCCCATCAGCGCCTTGTAGCGCGGGTCCGGGACGGACAACGACTTCCCGCGCGCCAGATCGTTCAGCGCCGCCGCGACCAGCTTGTCGGCATCCAGCCACATCCAGCCCGGGATGTTGTCCGTGCCCATCCCGGCCCGCTCGTGGAACTCGGTCCGCACGAAACCGGGGCACAGCGCCATCAGCCGTACGCCGCTGCCCGCCAGATCCCGCGCGGCTCCCTGCGTGAACTGCACGACCCACGCCTTGGACGCACCGTACGTACCCCGGGGGACGAAGGCGGCGACCGAGGCAACGTTGACGACTCCGCCGCGACCGCGCTCCCGCATCCCCTCGGTCGCCGCCGCCGTCAGCCGCAGCACCGTCTCGCAGTGCACCTTGAGCATCTTCAGCTCGTCGGCCATCGACACGTCGAGGAAGCGGCCCTTGTTGCCGAAGCCCGCGTTGTTGATCAGCAGGTCGACGGGGTCCCTCCGGTCGCCGAGCCGGCCGGCCACCACGTCGATGCCGTCGTCCGTCGAGAGGTCCGCCGTCAGCACCTCCGCCTCGATGCCGTGCCGGTCGTGCAGTTCGGTCGCCTGCTCCCGAAGCCGCTTGGTGTCGCGTGCCACCAGCACGAGGTTGTGCCCGTCCGCCGCCAGCCGCCGCGCGAACGCGGCACCGATGCCCGCGGTCGATCCCGTAATCAGAGCCGTTGTCATGGCGCAAGGGTAGTTACCCGGACGGTGCGCGTCCGCTCTCTGCACAGGGCCTCCCGATGGTGAAAAAGAGGCTGGCGCCAGGCTTGCCTGACGAAGGTTCAGACCTTGTGCTGCTCCGCGTACTTCCGTGCCGCCGCCAGCGACTCCGGATGCAGCGCCTCGCCCGCCGCGAGCAGCCGCGGCAGCAGCTCCCGCTCCGTCGTGACCGCCCTGAACTGGAGGGCCACCGTCACCTCGTGAGCCGGCCGGTGCACGATCTCGACCGGGTCGCCCGCCCGTACCTCACCCGGCTCGATCACCCGGAGGTAGGCGCCGGGCGCGCCCTTGCGCGTGAACCGCTTCACCCACCCCCGTTCACCCAGATGGTCCTGGAAGGTGCGGCACGGAATCCGCCCGCAGGTGACCTCCAGCACCAGCTCACGCCCGATGCGCCAACGCTCGCCGATCCGCGCGCCGGACACGTCGAGGCCGGAGGTCGTGAGGTTCTCGCCGAACGCGCCGTTGCCGAGCGTCCGGCCCAGCTCGCGCTCCCAGTCGTCGAGGTCCTCGCGCGCGACCGCGTACACGGCCTGGTCGTCGCCGCCGTGATGGCGGGTGTCGCACCCGGCGTCCCCGGCCAGCCCGCTTGCGCCGGTCCCCTTCGGCCCGGGCGCGGACACCCGCACCGGCTCGTCCGCCGGCCGCTTGTCGATGCCGGTCAGACCCTCCGGCTGGTCCGTGTAGGGCACGGCCCGCGGGCGGCCCAGGTTCACAGAGAGAATCTTCATGGCCGCAGGCTAAAAGGCAGCCCCTCAAAGCGTCGATGCAATATCGGGCATCGCATCCAAGGCCGACTTATGCTTGAAGGGTGATCGAGGCCCGTCATCTCCGCGTCCTGCGCGCCGTCGCCGCCACCGGCTCGTTCTCGGCGGCGGGGCGTGAGCTGGGCTGCACCCAGCCCGCCGTGAGCCAGCAGATGAAGGCCTTGGAGGCATCCGCCGGCACCCCGCTGCTCATCCGCAGCGGCCGCGAGATGCGTCTGACCCAGGCGGGCGAGGCCCTCGTCCGGCACGCGGCCGGCATTCTCGCCGGACTCACCGCGGCCGAGGAGGAGGTCGCCGCCATCGCGGGTCTGCGGGCGGGCCGGGTCCGGCTGGTCTCCTTCCCCAGCGGCAGCTCCACGCTCGTGCCCACCGCCCTCGCCGCCCTGCGCGCCGCGCACCCCGGCACCCGCGTCTCCCTGGAGGAGGCCGAGCCGCCCGAGTCGGTCGAGAAGCTCCGGGGCGGCGACTGCGACATCGCGCTCGCCTTCCGCTACGAGGACGCGGCGGGCGCCGAGGAGTGGGACGACCTCGTCGTACGGCCCCTGCTGACCGACCGGCTGGTGGGCCTGGTGCCGGAAGGCCACCGGCTCGCGCGCACTGGCTCTTCAGGGTCTGTCGCCATCGGCGAACTCGCCCGGGAACCGTGGATCGCGGGCTGCCCGCGCTGCCGTGGCCAGCTGGTGGAGGTGTGCGAGAGCGCCGGCTTCACCCCGCGCATCGACTTCGCCACCGACGACTACCCGGCGGTGGTCGGCCTGGTGGGCGCCGGTCTCGGCGTCGCCGTCCTGCCCCAGCTCGCCGTCGAGTCCGTACGCCCCAGGGGTGTACGCACAGTGACGGTGGAGCCGCCGGTGCGGCGGGAGATCGTCGCGCTCACGCTGCCCGACCTGGCTCAGGTGCCGGCGGTGGCGGCGACGCTGGAGCAGCTGGAGCGGGCTGCAGTCCGCTAGCGGACGCTCCCCGAATGGTCAGGGGCATGTGTGCCCGTGCTCTGCGTTGTGCTTGCAGGTGCTTGAAGAAACGTTCCTTCAGGTGTTCGAGCCGCTGTTCCCGCCAGTGGCGGACGCCGACACCAGCCGGTTGCGTGCCCGGCCCATGAGTTCCTCGCGCTCGTCCTCGGTCAACCCGCCCCACACCCCGTACGGCTCACGCACCGCCAGTGCGTGCGCCGCGCACTGTGCGCGGACCGGGCACCTCATGCAGACCTCCTTGGCCGAGTTCTCACGAGCACTCCGGGCCGCCCCGCGCTCACCCTCCGGATGGAAGAACAGAGAGCTGTCCACCCCACGACAGGCAGCCAGGAGCTGCCAGTCCCACAGGTCCGCGTTCGGTCCGGGAAGGCGGGAGAAATCTGCCATTACGTGACCCCTTGCAGCCGTTCTGAGCGGATACGGTGCTCACGACCGTACATCTACGATCTAAGGAGATGAAAATATGACTCATTGCGAATCTAGCCTCAGACACCAGCAGAAGGGAAGAAATGGGGCTAAATGGGGCACGGGTTGTGATGAAAGGTTGAGGGTCTGCCGCGCGCGTCTGCGCCGTGTCCGGACCCTCACGTAGAGTGCCGAAGATGGCACACGGCCCCGTAACTCTTTCGAGTGACCGTCGTTGAGAGTGCGGAGGCGGTTGAGAACACAAACGCTCGGGCAGGCGTCCGAGACGGTCGACCGCACAGGTGACGATTTCGTACCAGCCTGGAGGCACAAGGTGACGCGCATCAGCTGCGGAGGGCGGCCATGACATCCGTCCTCGTCTGCGACGACTCCCCGCTTGCCCGAGAGGCGCTCCGCCGCGCGGTCGCGACCGTGCCCGGCGTCGAGCGCGTGACGACGGCGGCCAACGGCGAGGAAGTCCTCCGCCGCTGGGGTGCCGACCGCTCGGACCTGATTCTGATGGACGTACGCATGCCCGGCCTGGGCGGCGTCGAGACCGTACGACGGCTGCTGTCCGCCGACCCCGGTGCGCGCATCATCATGCTCACCGTCGCCGAGGACCTGGACGGAGTCGCCCTCGCGGTGGCCGCCGGCGCCCGCGGCTATCTGCACAAGGACGCCTCGCGTGCCGAACTGCGCGCCACCGTCACGCAGGCCCTCGCCGACCCGACCTGGCGCCTCGCCCCGCGCCGTCTCCGCTCGGCCGAGATGGGCGCCGCGCCCACCCTCACCGCGCGTGAGATCCAGGTTCTGGAGGGCATGAGCCACGGCCGTTCCAACGCCGAGATCGGTCGCGAGCTGTTCCTCTCCGAGGACACCGTCAAGACCCACGCCCGACGTCTCTTCAAGAAGCTCGGCGCCTCGGACCGGGCGCACGCGGTGGCGCTCGGGTTCCGCTGGGGCCTGGTGCGCTAGGCGTGCCGGGTGTGCTGGGCGTGCCGTCGCGGGGGTAGGAAAACCCGTAGGAAAACCCGTAGGAAGACCCGTAGGAAGTCCCAGGTAATCCCCGTCTGCCTCATGGTGGGCGGGGGTGGCAACCGGGCTCGCCCGGTGCCCGCTGCTCGTTTCGCCGCGGATGCCGCATCCTTGAGGTGTGGAGTTCCTCGGGGACGAGTCGGTCAAGCGGAAGGGGAGGGCGCAGGGGATGAGTTCCAGCGCACCTGCTCATAACGCTTCGGTGCACAACGATGGACGCGGTGCCACGGATCAACCGGCCGCAGGGCACCATGGTCCGATGCGCGAGGACGACGTGGCCACTGCGCCAGGGGCGATCGGTGCACTGGTCCACCGCGCCGTCGACGGGGACGAGCAGGCCACGCACGACCTGCTCGCCCATGTCCACCCCCTGGCGATCCGGTACTGCCGCACCCGGCTGTCCCGGCTGCCCGGCGACGCCCGCCACTTCGTCGAGGACCTGGCGCAGGAAGTCTGCGTGGCCGTCCTCCTCGCCCTGCCCCGCTACCGGGACACCGGCCGCCCCTTCGAGGCGTTCGTCTTCGCCATCGCCGCGCACAAGGTGGCCGACCTTCAGCGTGCCGCGATGCGCCACCCGGGCTCGACGGTCGTCCCGTCCGACGAGATGCCGGAGCGCCCCGACGACTCGCTGGGCCCCGAGGAGCGGGCACTGCTCAGCAGCGACGCCGAGTGGGCCAAGCAACTGCTGGCCAACCTCCCCGAGAACCAGCGCGAGCTGCTGCTGCTGCGCATCGCGGTGGGGCTGACGGCGGAGGAAACTGGACAGATGTTGGGAATGTCACCCGGTGCGGTCCGGGTGGCGCAGCACCGGGCACTGAACCGGTTGCGGGCGCTCGCCGAGCAGTAGCGGCCCGTGCTGGGCCGTGGCAGCGGCCTCTTTCGAACAGCTGCGCCACCGATTCCGTACGAACATCCGAAGCGCGGAGTCACACCGCATCGTGGAATGAGGGAGCCTCGCTTCCCGTTAGCATGGACATCCGCACCGATCAAGGCCATTTGGGGAAGGTGTCATGACTGCAAACGTCGACGGAGTGCCCGGTAAATTCGCGACACTCGGGCTGACCTACGACGACGTGCTGCTGCTGCCGGGTGCATCCGAAGTGCTCCCCAACGCGGTCGACACCTCGTCCCGGATCTCCCGCAACGTCCGGGTCAACATCCCGCTGCTGTCCGCCGCCATGGACAAGGTCACCGAATCGCGCATGGCGATCGCGATGGCCCGCCAGGGCGGTGTGGGTGTACTGCACCGCAACCTGTCCATCGAAGACCAGGTCAACCAGGTCGACCTGGTGAAGCGGTCCGAGTCCGGGATGGTCACCGACCCGATCACGGTGAACCCGGAGGCGACGCTGGCCGAGGCCGACGCACTCTGCGCCAAGTTCCGCATCAGCGGCGTCCCGGTCACCGACGGCAACGGCAAGCTGCTCGGCATCGTCACCAACCGCGACATGGCCTTCGAGAGCGACCGCTCCCGTCAGGTGCGCGAGGTCATGACGCCGATGCCGCTGGTCACGGGCAAGGTCGGCATCTCCGGCGCCGATGCCATCGAGCTCCTGCGCCGCCACAAGATCGAGAAGCTTCCCCTGGTCGACGACGAGGGCGTCCTCAAGGGCCTCATCACGGTCAAGGACTTCGTCAAGGCCGAGAAGTACCCCCACGCCGCGAAGGACGCCGAGGGCCGCCTGCTCGTCGGCGCCGCGGTGGGCGCGAGCCCCGAGGCGCTGGAGCGCGCCCAGGCCCTCGCCGAGGCCGGTGTGGACTTCCTGGTCGTCGACACCTCGCACGGCCACAACAGCAACGCCCTGAGCTGGATGGCGAAGATCAAGTCGAGCGTGCACGTCGACGTGATCGGCGGCAACGTCGCCACGCGTGACGGCGCCCAGGCGCTGATCGACGCCGGTGTCGACGGCATCAAGGTGGGTGTGGGCCCCGGCTCGATCTGCACGACGCGTGTCGTCGCCGGCATCGGTGTCCCGCAGGTCACCGCCATCTACGAGGCCTCCCTCGCGGCCCGGCCCGCCGGCGTCCCGCTGATCGGCGACGGCGGTCTGCAGTACTCCGGTGACATCGGCAAGGCGCTCGCCGCCGGCGCCGACACGGTGATGCTGGGCAGCCTCCTGGCGGGCTGCGAGGAGTCGCCCGGCGAGCTGCAGTTCATCAACGGCAAGCAGTTCAAGTCGTACCGCGGCATGGGTTCGCTCGGCGCCATGCAGTCCCGTGGCCAGGGCAGGTCGTACTCGAAGGACCGCTACTTCCAGGCCGAGGTCGCCTCCGACGACAAGCTCGTGCCCGAGGGCATCGAGGGCCAGGTGCCCTACCGCGGCCCGCTGGCCAACGTGCTGCACCAGCTCGTCGGCGGCCTGCGCCAGACCATGGGCTACGTGGGAGCGGCCACCATCGAGGAGATGGAGTCCAAGGGCCGCTTCGTCCGGATCACGTCCGCGGGTCTCAAGGAGAGCCACCCGCACGACATCCAGATGACGGTCGAGGCGCCGAACTACAGCCGTAAGTGACATCCACGCGCGCGTGAGGTGTGCCGATGTACTGCCGAGGGCGGTCCCGGAGGGTTCCGGGGCCGCCCTTGTCGTACCCGTCGGCGATACTGGAGACGCTGAAACGCAGAGGGAAAGGCCACAGACGTGACTGAGATCGAGATCGGGCGCGGCAAGCGCGGCCGCCGGGCGTACGCCTTCGACGACATCGCCGTCGTCCCCAGCCGCCGTACGCGGGACCCGAAGGAGGTCTCGATCGCCTGGCAGATCGACGCCTACCGCTTCGAGCTGCCCTTCCTGGCCGCTCCCATGGACTCGGTCGTCTCCCCGGCCACCGCGATCCGCATCGGCGAGCTCGGCGGCCTGGGCGTGCTGAACCTCGAGGGCCTGTGGACGCGGTACGAGGACCCGCAGCCGCTGCTCGACGAGATCACCGAGCTGGACGACGAGACGGCGACCCGGCGCCTCCAGGAGATCTACGCGGCGCCCATCAAGGAGGAGCTGATCGGGCAGCGCATCAAGGAGGTGCGCGACTCCGGCGTGGTCACGGCGGCCGCGCTCTCCCCGCAGCGCACGGCCCAGTTCTCCAAGGCGGTCGTGGACGCGGGCGTCGACATCTTCGTCATCCGCGGTACGACGGTGTCGGCGGAGCACGTCTCCGGCGCGCACGAGCCGCTGAACCTGAAGCAGTTCATCTACGAGCTCGACGTCCCGGTGATCGTCGGCGGCTGCGCCACCTACACGGCGGCCCTGCACCTGATGCGCACCGGCGCGGCCGGCGTCCTGGTCGGCTTCGGCGGCGGCGCCGCGCACACCACGCGCAACGTGCTGGGCATCCAGGTCCCGATGGCCACGGCCGTCGCCGACGTGGCGGCCGCCCGCCGTGACTACATGGACGAGTCCGGCGGCCGGTACGTGCACGTGATCGCGGACGGCGGCGTCGGCTGGTCCGGCGACCTGCCCAAGGCGATCGCCTGCGGCGCCGACTCGGTGATGATGGGCTCCCCGCTCGCCCGCGCCACGGACGCGCCCGGCAAGGGCCACCACTGGGGCATGGAGGCGGTCAACGAGGAGCTGCCGCGCGGCAAGAAGGTCGACCTCGGCACGGTCGGCACCCTCGAGGAAGTCCTCACCGGCCCGTCGCACACCCCGGACGGCTCGATGAACCTCTTCGGCGCCCTGCGCCGCGCCATGGCCACCACCGGCTACAGCGAGCTGAAGGAGTTCCAGCGCGTCGAGGTGACGGTGGCGGACTCGCAGCACAAGCGGTAGGTCCTACGCCGTAGGACGTCGGCAAGGGCCGGTCATCTCACATCGGTGAGGTGACCGGCCCTTGTCGATGCCCGGGCGGGCTGTGGGGGCGTGTGGTGCGGGGCGGGGGCGCACGGTTGCCTTCGAGGCGGATGTGGGCTGGTCGGCGGGGTCGCAGGCGCTAGCGTCCACATCGGCGCCCCAGGTTTCTGGAGCGCCCCCTTCCAAGGACATGGTTCCGGACCCCGGCCCTCGGGGCCCGGCCCGAGTTCCAACGGACCGTTCACCGGGCTACTGGGCGGTGTCGTGGAAGGGGGCGCCCATGGGCCGCCACCGCAAGCCCACCCGCTGGGACCGACTCCGTCTTCGGACGGTGCAGTGCCGGAGGAGGTGGATCTTGCGGCTTTTCGGATGGTGAGCGGCCGCCCCCATGACACCTAGGGGCGGACACCCGTGAACCATCAGGAGCCTGCCGCAGCTAGCCACTGCGGTGGGCTCCACCTATTTCGGATGGTGAGCGGCCGCCCCCAAGCTACCTAGGGGCGGACACTCCGTGATCCATCCAGGAGCCTGCCGCAGTAGCCCCTGCGGTGGGCTCCACCTGTTTCGTACGTTACCGGCGGGCAATGCCGTACGCCACCAAACCCCGGAGCTCGGCCCGCACCCGCACGCCCCCGTTCACAACCGGTGCGCCGCTCCCGTGGGCGTCGCGCCACGCGTGTCCAGCAGCAGCTGCGCCTTCACCGACAGGCCCTGCAGGTCGTACGTGCGGTGCTGCTGGAGGAGGATCGTCAGGTCGGCGTGGGCGGCGGCCTCGTAGAGGGAGTCCGCGCGGGGTACCGGGCGGTCCAGGACGCTCCAGGACGGGATGTGCGGGTCGTGG
The DNA here is from genome assembly GCF_040296605.1 of Streptomyces sp. NPDC002088. Lineage (NCBI taxonomy): Bacteria > Bacillati > Actinomycetota > Actinomycetes > Kitasatosporales > Streptomycetaceae > Streptomyces > Streptomyces sp. NPDC002088. The sequence continues at coordinate 284,203 of NZ_JBEOXO010000007.1, forward strand.
TAGCTGATGGAGGCGCCGAGCTCCATCAGACGGATCGCGATCTCCTGGGCCGGAGTGGCCTGCTGGTCGGCGAGGTCGGCCTTGTAGGTGACGCCGAGCAACAGTACGCGCGCGCCGCGTGCCGACTTTCCGTGCTCGTTCAGGAGGGCCCCGGCGCGCTGGACGACGTACCGGGGCATCCGGCTGTTGACCTGCTGGGCCAGCTCCACCATCCGCAGGGTGCGGCCCGCGTGGGCGGTCAGGTCCTGGGGGACGGCGTGGCCGCCGACGCCGGGGCCGGGGCGGAAGGCCTGGAAGCCGAACGGCTTGGTCTCCGCGCAGCGGATGACGTCCCACAGGTCGACGCCCAGGTCGTGGCACAGGACGGCCATCTCGTTGACGAGGGCGATGTTGACGTGGCGGTAGTTGGTCTCCAGGAGTTGCACGGTTTCGGCTTCACGGGGTCCACGCGCGCGTACCACCTTGTCGGTGAGCCGGCCGTAGAAGGCGGCGGCCGACTCGGTACAGGCGGGTGTGAGGCCGCCGATGACCTTGGGGGTGTTGGCCGGGGTGAAGTCGCGGTTGCCGGGGTCCACCCGGCCGGGCGAGTAGGCGAGGTGGAAGTCGCGGCCGGCCCGTAGCCCCGAGCCCTCCTCGAGCAGTGGGCGCAGGAGCTCCTCGGTCGTCCCGGGGTACACGGGCGACTCCAGGATCACGGTGGTGTGCGGGCGCAGGCGTTCGGCGAGGGTGCGGGCGGCCGTCTCCACCTGGCTCAGGTCGAGCCCGCCGTCGGCGCCGCGTGGGGTCGGCGCGCAGATGACCGCGGTGCGGACGCGGCCGAGCTCAGCCGGGTTGGTGGCGGTCCGGAAGCCCCCCGAGAGCATCCGGCGCAGTTCGGCGGGGCTGAGGGAACCGGCCTCCGGGCCAGTCCGGTAACCGAGCGTGGCGACGCCGGCGGCGACGGCTGCCTGGGCCAGGGGCAGGCCGAGAGGACCGAGTCCGATGACGGCGAGATCTGCGGGCATGGCGTGGGCCGTCCTTCCCAGTAGCCGAAGCGGGACAGGTGCGCAAGCCCTGTGGACAGGATGAGCGGAGCGCGATGTCAGACTAGGAGTAAATATGACCGTTATGCGGGATTGACCGGCTGTGTTGTTCGGCAGTCCCGCGAATGTTGTCCACAGGCTGGGGGGTGACTGGTGGCTGAAGTCGGGCATCCCGGTCAGGATTGGGGCATGGGGGATATGAACCGGGCCTCGCCCCACGGGTGCGGCCGGCGCGACCGATGAGCGGGAGGCAACGGTGAGGACAGCGACACTGGGACCGGCGCAGCGCGTCGAGTCACTGGCATCCATGGCCGAGCGCGAGCTGGACGTGCTGGTCGTCGGTGGCGGCGTCGTCGGCGCGGGCACCGCGCTCGACGCCGTGACGCGCGGCCTGTCCACGGGACTTGTCGAGGCGCGCGACTGGGCGTCGGGCACGTCGAGCAGGTCCAGCAAGCTGATCCACGGCGGACTGCGCTATCTGGAGATGCTCGACTTCGCGCTGGTCCGGGAGGCGCTGAAGGAGCGCGGCCTGCTGCTGGAGCGGCTCGCGCCGCACCTGGTCAAACCAGTGCCGTTCCTGTATCCGTTGCAGCACCAGGGCTGGGAGCGCCTGTACGCCGGTTCGGGCGTCGCGCTCTACGACGCCATGTCGACGGCCCGCGGCCACGGCCGTGGCCTGCCCACGCACCGCCACCTGACCCGCAGTCACGCCCTGCGTGTCGCCCCGTGCCTGAAGAAGGACGCGCTGGTCGGCGCGCTCCAGTACTACGACGCCCAGATGGACGACGCCCGGTACGTGGCCACGCTGGTGCGCACGGCCGCCTCGTACGGCGCCCATGTCGCCAACCGCGCGCGCGTGACCGGCTTCCTGCGCGAGGGTGAACGCGTGGTCGGCGCCCGGGTCAAGGATGTCGAAGGGGGTGCGGAGTACGAGGTCCGCGCCAAGCAGGTCGTCAACGCGACCGGCGTGTGGACCGACGACACGCAGGCAATGGTGGGGGAGCGCGGACAGTTCCACGTCCGGGCGTCCAAGGGTATTCACCTGGTCGTACCCAAGGACCGCGTCAACTCCTCGACCGGCCTGATCCTGCGCACGGAGAAGTCCGTCCTCTTCGTCATCCCGTGGGGCCGGCACTGGATCATCGGTACCACCGACACCGACTGGAACCTCGACAAGGCCCACCCGGCCGCCTCCAGCGCCGACATCGACTATCTGCTGGAGCACGTGAACTCGGTGCTCTCGGTGCCGCTGACGCGCGACGACGTCGAGGGTGTGTACGCGGGACTGCGCCCGCTGCTGGCCGGCGAGTCGGACGCCACCAGCAAGCTGTCGCGCGAGCACACCGTGGCGCATCCCGTGCCGGGGCTCGTGGTCGTGGCGGGCGGCAAGTACACCACCTACCGGGTGATGGCCAAGGACGCGGTCGACGAGGCCGTGCACGGGCTCGACCTGAGGGTCGCCGAGTGCGTCACCGAGGACGTTCCGCTGCTGGGCGCGGAGGGTTACCGGGCGCTGTGGAACGCGCGGGCGCGGATCGCCGCGCAGACCGGGCTGCACGTGGTGCGTGTGGAGCACCTGCTGAACCGTTTCGGTTCGGCGGCGCAGGAAGTGCTCGACCTCATCGTGGCCGATCCCTCGCTGGGCGAGCCCCTGCAGGCGGCCGACGACTACCTGCGCGCCGAGATCGTCTACGGGGCCTCGCACGAGGGCGCCCGCCACCTGGACGACGTGCTGACCCGGCGCACCCGCATCTCCATCGAGACCTTCGACCGGGGGACGCGCAGCGCCCGCGAGGCCGCGGAGCTGATGGCGCCGGTGCTCGGCTGGGACAAGGGCCAGATCGAGCGCGAGGTCGAGCATTACGAGAAGCGGGTGGAGGCGGAGCGGGAGTCGCAGCTCCAGCCGGACGACCAGACGGCGGACGCGGCGCGGTTGGGGGCGCCGGACATCGTGCCGCTGTAGTTGTGGCGCTGTGGTCGTGCTGCTGCGCTGGTGGCGCGGCACTCGTGCCGCTGCACTTGTGGCGCTGTGGCCGGGCCGTTGTGGTCGCGCCGTTGTGGTCGTGCCCTCGTAGTGGGTCCCGGCCGGGAATCTGACGACATCACCCGAACGAGTGTCGTGAAGCGGGATATCCGCTCGCACCCCGCGCGTTCTACGGGGTGCGAGGGCAGAACTCGGCGGCGAGCAGGGCCGGTTCGAGGTCGGGGTCTGCGATCGCGGTCGTGTTCACCCGGAAGGTGAGGACGCGACGGCCGTCCACGGTGGCTGCGGTGCGCACGTAGCTGCCCGAGATGCGCCCGTTGTGCCCCCACACCGTGGTCCCGCAGGGCAGCTTCACGGGGAACAGACCCATGCCGTACGAGCCGTGTGCGGCACGGGTGTCGAGCATCTCGCGCAGCCGGCGCGAGGGCAGCAACTCACCGCCGAGCAGCGCCGCGAAGAAGCGGTTCAGGTCGGCGAGCGTGGTCACCAGCTCACCCGCGGCCCCGGCCACCCGCGGGTCGAGTTCGGTGACGTCGGACCCGTCGGCGGCGTAGGCGCGGCCGTGCGGGGAGGGGAGGGACGTGCGGGATCCGGGAAAGGAGGTGCCCGTCAGGCCCAGCGGAGCGATGATGCGGCGCTCGGCCTCAGTGGCGTACGAGTGGCCGGTGACCTGCTCAATGACCAAACCGAGCAGGACGTAGTTGGTGTTCGAGTAGGCGAGGCGGCCGCGGTGGGCCGGAGGGTGGGTGAGTGCGATTCGGACGGACTGAAGAGGAGTGACGGGGACGATGCCCCCGGTGTCCCGGGTGAAGTCGTACAGGCCGCTGGTGTGAGTGAGCAGGGAACGCAGGGTCAGCGCCCGCCCGTCATTGCCCGCTCCGCGCACCAGGCCGGGCAGGTGCTGCTCCACGGTGTCGGACAGGGACAGCAGGTGTTCGTCAGCCAGTTGCAGGACGACCGTCGCGACGAAGGTCTTCGTGATGCTGCCGGCGCGGAAGTGGTCGGCACGGGAGATTCCCGGACCGGCCTGGGCGTAGCGGGTGTCCGTCTCCTCACGGGCCAGCAGGGCCGCGGCGGGTGCTGCGCCCCGGCTGACCAGCAGCGGAAGGACCGCGTCCGTGGGCGGGGCGGAGTGCGCCTGCGAGCCGGCCGGAGCCAGCCAGAGGAGGGCCAGGGACACGGGCACGGCCAGTAGCGTCCGTAGTGGCGGCATCGCGGTCCTCCCTTGTCGCGGCCCATCATGCAGGGCCGCGGAACGCGGGCTTCGCCGGGTCCCCCGGGCAGGCGGGAGCCCGGGCCGGGAGCTGCGTCCGGGATCAGTGACCGGCATCCGTGGGGCCTCGGCGGGGGCGCGCGGACTCCGTGGTGCCGTGAGGGGCACCCTGGGCGTCGAGCACTTGTCGGGTGAGGGACAATGGAGGCTCTGTCAGGGCGGGTTGCATGAGGGGACGCATGTCGGAGGCGGAGCGGGCGGGGACATCCCGTCAGGACAAGAGCGCACGTCTCCTCGCCGGGCGGTACCGGCTGGGAGGAGTGCTCGGCCGCGGCGGCATGGGTACGGTGTGGCGCGCCGAGGACGAGACCCTCGGCCGGACGGTCGCGGTCAAGGAGCTGCGGTTCCCGTCGAGCATCGACGACGAGGAGAAGCGCCGGCTGATCACGCGGACGCTGCGCGAGGCCAAGGCCATCGCCCGGATCCGCAACAACAGCGCGGTGACGGTCTTCGACGTGGTCGACGAGGACGACCGGCCGTGGATCGTGATGGAGCTCGTCGAGGGCAAGTCGCTCGCCGAGGCCATCCGCGAGGACGGTCTGCTGGAGCCGAAGCGCGCGGCGGAGGTCGGCCTGGCGATCCTGGACGTGCTGCGTTCGGCGCACCGCGAGGGCATCCTGCACCGCGACGTGAAGCCGTCGAACGTGCTGATCGCCGAGGACGGCCGGGTCGTGCTCACCGACTTCGGCATCGCCCAGGTCGAGGGCGACCCGTCCATCACCTCCACCGGGATGCTCGTCGGGGCCCCCTCCTACATCTCCCCGGAGCGCGCCCGCGGCCACAAGCCCGGTCCCGCCGCCGACCTGTGGTCGCTCGGCGGGCTGCTGTACGCGGCGGTCGAGGGCGCTCCGCCGTACGACAAGGGTTCCGCGATAGCGACGCTCACGGCGGTGATGACCGAGCCGCTGGAGGAGCCGAAGAACGCGGGGCCGCTGAAGGACGTCATCTACGGGTTGCTCACCAAGGATCCGGCGCAGCGACTCGACGACGCGGGCGCGCGGGTCATGCTGAACAAGGTGATCCACGCACCCGAGCGCAAGGACTCCGCATCCGAGCCCGCGGACGCGACGAAGGTGGTGCCGCTGCCGGCCCAGCCGGACGCGCCCGCGGACAAGGGGGGCTCGGGCTCGGCCGAGGCCGGGAGTAAGCGCGGCGAGGAGGCGGCGGAGAAGCTGCGCGGGGCGCTGCGTTCCGTCCGCAAGGCCGCCGTCGCGGCCGGCGCGGCCACCTCGGCGGCCGCAACGCGCACCAAGTCCGCCGACAGCGGGACGGCCACGGAGAGTGCGGCAGGGGCGAAGACGACAGCTGTTTCGGCGTCGGCTTCCGCGCCGGCGTCCGGAGGCGCGGCGGCCAAGGCGGCGGCCGGTGCCGATGCCGGTGCTGGTGAGCGGGGTACGCAGGGGAGCGGTACCGCGGGTGCGCGTGGGCGCAGTTCGGGGTGGCCCGTGATGCCGCCGCCGGATCTGCCGCCGCGGCCCGTGCCCAGGGCGCCGCTCACCGACGTGGTGCCGAAGCGGACCTTGGCGATCATCGCCGTGGTGGTGGTGCTCGCGGTGATCGGCATCGTGCTGGCCCTCACGCTCGGCGGGGACGACAGCAGTGCCGACGGCTCCAAGAGCGGCGGCGGTTCGAAGGCCGTGGCCAGTGAGAGCGCGAGCGCCGACACCAAGGAGGACACGAGCGGCGGGGCCCGTGCGGACGGCGACGCGACCCAGTCCGCCGCGGCGGGTGCGGGGTCGGGCTCCACGGCGGGCTCGACGTCGGGCAGCTCGTCCGACACCGGCGCGAGCACCAGTACCTCCGGTGCCACCGACAGCGCGGTGGCGTCGACGTACAAGGGCGGGCAGGGGTACTCGATAGGGCTGCCCGACGGGTGGAAGTTCCAGTCCTCGGGCTCCGCGGGGGATCGTTTCACCGGGCCCGACGGGCAGAAGCTGCTGGTCGCCTGGACGACCACGCCGAAGGACGACCCGAAGGCGGACTGGGAGAACCAGGAGCGCTACATGACGCGCTCGCAGTACAAGAAGATCGAGATCAAGAAGGTGGAGTACCGCGGCTGGAACACCGCCGACTGGGAGTTCACCTACGTGGAGAGCGGCACGAAGTACCGGACCGTCGACCGCGGGTTCGTCGTCAACGACCACCTCGGATACGCCCTGATGTACACGGCGAAGGCGTCGGACTGGGACGGCGAACTGCGCAAGAGCACCTGGCAGACGCTGGCGGAGACCTTCGAGCCGAAGAAGTGACCCCTGCGGCCCGCGGGTTTGGGTCCTGAGATCGGTCAACCCCTCTTTGCAGGTTGTCTCCGGCACGTATCGTGAGTGCTTGCGGACCGTACGCAGCCGACTGTGCGGCCGGAACGAGCCGCGAAGCGAACGGAATTGACCAACCGGGCGGCCGGGGGAGGCACAGTGGACGACTACGCGGGTCGGGTGCTCGCCGACCGCTACCGCCTGCCGCTGCCGCCCTCCGACGAGTACGAACTCACCGAGACCCGCGCCTTCGACACCTACAGCGGACAGGAAGTCCTCGTCAGGCAGGTGCCGTTGCCGGAGGTCGTCGAGGCGGAGGTGCTCGACGCGGAGGGGCTGCCCGCGGGGTTCACGGCGCGTGACGACGGGGCACGACGACCGGCGGCGCGCTCGCGCACGGGTGCGAGCACGCGACGGCCGGCCGATCCCGTCGTGCGACGTGCGGTGGAGGCCGCGCAGGCCGCCGCCAGGATCCCCGACCATCCGCGGCTCGACCAGGTATTCGACGTGTTCGCCGAGGCCGGTTCGCTCTGGATCGTCAGCGAGCTGGTGGCCGCGCGGCCGCTGGCGGCGCTGCTCGCCGAGAAGCCGCTGTCGCCGTACCGGGCGGCCGAGGTCGCCTCCGATGTGCTCATGGCCCTGCGGGTGCTGCACGCGCACGGCTGGGTCCACCGCAACATCACCGCCCGCACGGTGCTCGTCTGCGACGACGGCCGGGTCATGCTGACCGGGCTCGCGGTCGGCGCGGCGGAGGAGGCACTGTGCGGGTACGACCCCGTGCCGGCCGAGGAAGGCGGCGCGGGCGGCGGGACCGGTGGGCCGGGAGTCATGGACGGGACCGGTGGCTCCACGGTCCCGAGGGGCCGTGTCACTGGGCCTGATGGCACCGGTACCAGTGCCGGTGCCAGTGCTGCGGATGCCGAGGCTGCTCGGCGAGCCGCCATCGAGGCGCGGGCTGCCGGAGGGTTGCCCGCGGCCGGTGCCGCCGGCGCGGAGGGGGCAAACGGGACGCGCGGGTCGAACGCGGCCTCGGCCGCCGTCGCCCGCAGGGCGGCCGTGGAGAGCGGCGGAGACATCAGGGCCGCGCGCGCCGGCGCGATCGCCGCGTATCGCGCGGGCGCGCGGGCGGCGGCTCGCGTGCAGGAGGCGCAGCAGAACGGCCGGGCGGCACTGCCCGGGGCCCGGTCGGCCCCCGACGGCGACGCCACGGCCGACGGCCGGCCGCAGTCGCCGTACGCCGCCGGGAGCAGTGAGCAGAGCACGGCCGGCAGCGTGCCGCCGGCCCAGACAGCCGACCCCTACGGGGTACGCGGCACGCCCTGGCAGGAGGCGGCGCCCCGCGCCGCGGCCCCGTCGCCCGGCGGCAGTCTTCCCGTCGACACCTCACAGCATCCGGCCCGTTGGGACGACCTCGCCGCCGGTGCCCCCGCGCGTCGCGGGCCGGCGACCGCGCTGGCCGCCGAGCGGGCGCGGCAGGCGCGGATGGCGCTCGTGGGACCCGTGACCGAGCGGTGGGCCCCGGAGCAGGCGGGACCCGTGCACGAGAACTGGCAGCTGGCCGCGCCCATCGGGCCCGCGACCGACCTGTGGGCGCTGGGCGCGCTGCTCTTCAGAGCCGTACAGGGGCATGCGCCGTACCCGGAGGAGTCGACCGCCGAGCTGGTGCAGATGGTGTGCGCGGAGCCGCCCGCCTTCGCCGAGGAGTGCGGACCGCTGCGGCCGGTCGTGGAATCGCTGCTGCGTCAGGACCCCACCGAGCGGCTCGACTTCGAGGAGCTGAGTGGCTGGCTGCGTTCGCTGGTGCGCTCGGCGCCGGAGCCGGACGCCGGCGTGCACGTCGTCGCCGCGCCGCCCGTCGACCCGAGTCGGCTGCCGATCGTGCGGCGGCGGGGTGAGCTGGTGCGCAGGCGGCGCGCCGGACTGCCCGCCACCAGTGCGCACGGGCGGCACAAGCGGGCCAAACAGGAGGCCTCCCGCTCACCGCGCAGCCTGGGTCGCGTCCTGCTTCTGCTGATACTGCTCGTGCTGGCCGGGGCGGTCGCGTACGCCGTGCTGTTCATGCCGAAGGCGAAGGACACCGGGTCGGCCGGCGCCGGCAGGCCGGTGGTTCCGGTACAGACTCAAGGGGACGCGGACACCGACGCGAGCAGCGAGCCCCGGACCGAGCAGACCTCGCCCGGGCAGACCTCGCCCGGGCAGGACAACAGCGCCTCCGCGTCCGCCGGTTCCAGCGAGACGCAGACCACCGGCACCGACGTCGCCGACGGCTTCACCCTGCGCAAGGACTCCGAGGGCTTCCGCGTCGCCGTGGCGAACGGCTGGGACCGCACGCCGAAGAACGGTCTCGGGCAGGTGGTGTACGCGCACGGGGACTTCGAGCTGATCGTCGTACCCGGCCGGGACCGAGCGTCGACGTACGGCACCGACCCGATGGTCTACCAGCGCGAGAAGGAGTACGAGTTGGGGCCGTACCGCGAGTCCAGCTGGGCCACCTCCGGCGGGCTGCGCACGATCGAGGTGGGCGGACGGACCATGGCCGAGGGGCAGTTCACCTGGACCGACGACAGCGGGCGCGAGCTGTTCGTGCGCAACCTGGCGATCCTCATCGACGGTCGGTACCACGTGGTGCAGGTGCGCGGTCCGGAGGCTGAGCGGGACGAGGTGACGCGGTTGTACGAGCAGGCGTCGGCTACCTATCAGTTCACCGGCTGATCCGGTTCGCGGCTCGCCGGCCGGCTTCGGTCCTCGATCGATCACCTGACTTCGGTTCCCACCAGCCGCCAGAAGCGACAACCGTCACAGTGCGGTTTCCTTGGCGCCCCGCTGGTTCCCTGGACGTGGACCGGTCCTTAGTCTGAGCCTGTCAAGAGCATTGCGGGGCAACGTGAATCAGATGCAGGGCCTGCTCCTCGCGGGCCGGTACCGGCTCGCCGAATCGATCGGCAGCGGCGGCATGGGCCGCGTGTGGCGCGCGCACGACGAGCTGCTGCACCGGGCTGTCGCGATCAAGGAACTGACCGCCGCGCTCTACGTCTCCGAGAGCGACCAGGGCGTGCTGCTCGCGCGCACCCGCGCGGAGGCCCGGGCTGCCGCGCGGATCAACCACTCGGCCGTCGTCACCGTGCACGACGTCCTCGAGCACGACGGCCGGCCGTGGATCGTGATGGAGCTGGTCGAGGGCCGCTCGCTGGCCGACGAGGTCAAGGAGCAGGGGCGCGTCGAGCCCACCGAGGCCGCGCGGATCGGCCTGTGGGTGCTGCGCGCCCTGACCGCCGCGCACACCGCCGGTGTCCTGCACCGGGACGTCAAGCCCGGCAACGTCCTGCTCGGCCACGACGGCCGCGTCCTGCTCACCGACTTCGGCATCGCTCAGATAGAGGGCGACACCACCATCACCCGCACCGGAGAGGTCGTCGGCTCGGTCGACTACCTGGCCCCCGAGCGCGTCCGCGGCCACGACCCCGGGCCCTCCTCCGACCTGTGGGCGCTGGGCGCGACGCTGTACACGGCGGTGGAGGGGCGGTCGCCGTTCCGCCGCACCTCACCGCTGACCACCATGCAGGCGGTCGTCGAGGAGGAGGCCGCCGCATCGCGGTACGCCGGCCCGCTCGAGCCCGTCATCAGCGCTCTCCTGCGCAAGGATCCCGCCACCCGGCCGGACGCGGCCCAGGCCGAGCACATGCTCGCCGAGGCGGCGGAGGGGCGGCGGTCCAGCGCCGCGCAGGCGTTCGTGCCGACGCAGTACGGCGGGCCCCGACAGGCACTCCAGCAGGAGACGGGGGCCGACGCGGCGTCGTACGGGCCGTCGGCCGGTTCGGCGTACGGCCCGTCGACCGATTCGGCGTACGGCCCGTCGGCCGGTGTGCCGTACGGTCCGGAGACGGCGACGCCGCACCGTTCCGTGACGGGTCCGACGGCCATGGGTCCGACGGCCATGGGTCCGACGGCCATGGGTCCGTCGGGCACCGGGGGAAACCCCGCGGGGCCGACCGGGATCGGCCCGTCCGCGTCTCAGCGACCCAAGGGCCGCCGCCTGCGCTCGCTCGCCCTGGTGGTCGTGCTGGCCGCCCTCGTCGGCGGGGCCACGGCGGTGGGCCTGCAGAAGTGGGACGAGGGGCGGCAGCAGCACGGTGGTGCCTCCGCCTCCTCCGCCTCCTCCTCTCCCGACCCGACGGCGACGGCGACGGGGACGGCGACGAGCACCCCGAGCCCCGGAGCGGAGACGGTCCCCGACAACTGGGTGCCCATCACCGACCCGCTGGGCTTCGGCCTCTCCCTGCCCAAGGGCTGGAAGCGGGAGGTCTTCAGCGACGACGGCGACCTGCAGCAGATCGACTACACGCCCGACGGCGGCGAGCACTTCGTCCGTATCGCCGTCGACGCGCAGCCCGACTTCGCCGACCCCTACCAGCACCAGCGTGACCTGGACCAGCAGCTCACACGGCTGGTCGACTACAACCGGCTGCAGCTGGAGGTCAACACCTACCGCGACCGCAGGGCTTCGCTGTGGGAGTACACGTGGACCGCGCAGGCGAAGGACACGAAGTTCCCCGGGCCGCGCCGCGCGATCGACGAGGCGTACATCGCCCGGAACGGCGTCGAGTACGCGATCTACATGTCCTCGCCCGCCGAGGACTGGTCGACCACGCGGGAGCAGTTCAAGGCGGTGCTGCAGAGCTGGCAGCCCGAGGCGTCGTAACCGGTCCGTCGTAACCCGCCCGGCGTAATCGGCTCGTCGAGACCGACCTGTCGTAACCGGCCGGCGTCGCGGGGCTTGGCCGGTCGGCTACCCGGAGGGCGGCCGTCCGGTGCGGCATGATGGGCCTCATGGGGACCGAGGGGGACGACCTCCGTGTGATCGCGGGCCGTTACCGGCTGGAGGCGAGGCTGGGGCGCGGCGGCATGGGCGTCGTCTGGCGTGCCACCGACCAGTTGCTCGGCCGGCAGGTGGCGGTCAAGGAGCTCGCCTTCGACGAGGCACTCTCCCCGGAGGAGGCCCGACGGCAGCGCGACCGGACGCTGCGCGAGGCCCGCGCGGTCGCCCAGCTGCGCCATCCGCACATCATCGTCGTCCACGACGTCGTCGAGCAGGACGAACGCCCGTACATCGTCATGGAGTTGATCGATGGGGGCTCGCTGGCCGACCGGATCTCCCGGCGCGGCCCGGTCGACGTCGGTGAGGCCGCCCGGATCGGCATCGCCCTGCTGAGCGCGCTGCGCGCGGCGCACGCGGCCGGTGTGCTGCACCGGGACATCAAGCCCGCGAACGTCCTGGTCGCCGAGGACGGCCGGGTCGTCCTCACCGACTTCGGTATCGCCCAGGTCGCGGGCGCCACCACGATCACCGACACCGGCGCCTTCGTCGGCTCGCCCGAGTACACCGCGCCCGAGCGGATGTCCGGCGCCGGCACCGGACCCGCCTCCGACCTGTGGTCGCTGGGCGCGCTGCTGTGTACGGTCCTCAGCGGCGAATCACTGTTCCGGCGCGACTCGTTGGGCGGCATCCTGCACGCCGTGGTCTTCGCCGACATCCGTACGCCCGCGCAGGCCGCGCCGCTGCTTCCCGTCGTACGGGGGCTGCTCGAACGCGATCCGGAACGGCGGCTGGACGCGGCGGAGGCGGAGCGGATGCTGCGGGGCTTCCTGGAGTCGGGCCGTACGCCGCAGCCGGCGCCGTCCGGGTACACGCCGACACAGCGGGACGTGCCCCTCCAGCCGGCCCCCGCCCCGACGCGCGCGGCGCCCTCCAAGCGGGGTGTGCTGGTGGCCGCGCTGCTGGTCGCCGCGATGGCGGGGGCGGGCGTGTCCGCGGCGGCGCTGCTGATGGACCGGGGCGGTGACGGGAACGGGACGCCGGTGAGTTCGGCACCGCGGAGTTCTCCACCGCGGAGTTCCGCGAGCTTCTCGCCCTCACCTACCGTCACCATGACCCGCACCCCGTCCAACGCGTCCGACGACCGCCCCACCGCCCCCTCCGGCTACCGCGTCTCCGACGACCCCGCCGGCTTCTCGCTCGCCGTACCGGAGGACTTCACCCGCAAACCCCAGGGCGAGCGGATCTTCTACGTGTCGGCGGGGGAGACCTTCCGCATCGGCATCAGGGTCGCCGACCCCGAACAGGGCGGCCCGCTCGCGGTGATGCGGCGCGCGGCAGCCAAAGGCCCCGACACGAACCCCGGTTACCACGACGGCCGGGTCATCGAGACCGCGCACGACGGACGGCCTGCCGCCCTCTGGGAGTTCACCTGGAAGGGCTTCAGCACCGCCGAGGGCCCCCGGCACACCTACGACCTGTGCTGGGAGGAGAACGGGCGGATGTACGACGTGTGGGTGTCGGCGCCGGTCGGGAAGGTGCGGGAGGCCCGGGAGTACTTCGACGTCGCGGTCGACACGTTCGTACGGGCCTGAAAAGGGCTTGTACGGACGGGAAAAGGGTTTGTACGGACCCGAGAATCCGCATAAGTGGGAGATAAGTGACCGCTTGGGTCACGGGTCTGTGACCGGTGTGCGTTCGATGTGGATGCGGGAGCTCATGGCGCGATATGGATGGACTCATGAGCAGCAACGGGGGAGCCCGCCACGGAGCCGATGAGCCGACGAGTTTCGGTCTGCAACCGCCCAACCCACCTGCGGCTGTGCCGCATCCGAACAACCCGTACGCGGCGGCGGCGCCGGCCGAGGTCGTGCCGCCGCAGGCCCAGGACGGCGGCACCGGGCGGCTCATCTGCGGCCGGTACCGTCTGTTGGCCAAGCTCGGACATGGTGGCATGGGCACGGTATGGCGGGCCAAGGACGAGACGGTGGATCGCGAGGTCGCCGTGAAGGAACCGCGCGTCCCGGACACCCTTCCCGAACGCGAACGCGACAAAGCCTTCGAGCGGATGCGTCGTGAGGCGCGCGCCGCGGCCCGGCTGGACCATCCGGCTGTCGTGAACGTGTACGACGTGGCGGTGGTCGACGACCGGCCCTGGATCGTGATGGAGCTGGTGCGGGGTCGTTCGCTCGGCGACGCCCTCCAGGAGGGCACGCTCGGCGCGCGCGAGGCGGCCAGGCTCGGCCTGGAGGTGCTGGGCGCGCTGGAGGCCGCGCACGCGGCGGGCGTCCTGCACCGGGACGTCAAGCCGGACAACGTGCTGCTCGGCCGGCACGACCGGGTCGTCCTCACCGACTTCGGCATCGCCCAGATCGAGGGCGAGACGAACCTGACGGACACCGGTGGCTTCGTCGGCTCGCCCGAGTACATCGCGCCGGAGCGGGTGCTGGGCCAGCGGCCCGGCCCGGCCTCGGACCTCTGGTCGCTGGGCGTGGTGCTGTACGCGGCCACGGAGGGCGTCTCGCCCTTCCGCCGCAGCAACACGCCCGCCACCCTCCAGTCCGTCCTCAACGCCACGCCCGCCCCGCCCGCCTCCGCGCAGGGCCCGCTCGCCGAGGCCATCAACGGCCTGCTCCAGAAGGACCCGGCCCGCCGCCCGGGCCCCGCCCAGGTCCGCGCCCTGCTGGAAGCGGCCGTGAACCCGCCCGCGCCCGAGCCCACCCAGGTCGTGCGCTACGAGGAAGGCCCGCGCAAGGGCCTCCGGCTCGGCCGTACGGCGTGGCTCGGCCTCGGTGCGGCGGTGGTCGCGGCGGCTGCGGTGACGTATCTGCTCGTCGCCGACCCGTTCGCGGGCCCGCTGCCCGACGGCTGGAGCACGCACAAGGAGAAGGACGTCGCCGCGACGCTCGCGGTGCCCGACGGCTACCAGCGCGGGCTTCCCGACCGGAAGACGGACCGGAGCCACTGGGTCACGTACACCGACTGGAGCGGCAGCATCTCGATCGGTCTCTCCCTCGACAAGAAGGCCGAGGACACGAGCAGCAACATCGCGGGCTCCGCGGCGGCCGAGATGTACGACGACGACACCAAGTTCAAGCAGCAGGGCAGCTACGACCTCGACATGCCCGAGGGCCCGAAGACCAGCCCCGAGGGCGACAAGACGTACCAGGGCAAGAAGGCCGCCGAGAACACGATCGTCTACAGGACCGACGACAGCCAGCATTCGCTCCCCCGTGAGCTGCAGATCTTCTACTACCGGAACTCCGTCGGCGACATGTACAAGCTCACCGTGAGCTACCCGGGCAAGGGGGACTTCACGGAGCGGGGGCAGCAGGTGGCGAGGGCGGCGATCGCGAATCTGGACGTCGACACACTCTGACGCACCCGCCGCCTCGAGAGTGGAGTGGGGCTGCGGTCGAATCTTGTGGGTCTCAGGGCTTCAGGGCTTCAGGGCTTCAGACGGCTCGCGATCGCCTTGACCACGCTGGTCTGGGCCACCCGCAGTCCGAACTTCTTCCCGTCGCCGCCGGAGGCCGGCTTGGCGTACCAGGTCCGGCCGCGCCGGCGCCACTTGGCGGGCGGCAGCGTCTTCGGGAGTGCCGGAAGCGGCGCTGCCCAGTCGCCGAGGCGGAGTTCGCCGCGCCAGAGACCGGCGGGCAGCTCGGACACCTGGACATGGGCGGTGAAGTTGTCCCTGTGCGCGGTGCGTTCGGCGGGGAAGTCCACGGTGGACTTGCCGTCCCCGGTGAGTACGACGGTGAGGTCGCCGTCCGGGTAGGCGCCGAGCGTGCTCTGTCCGGTGACCACCAGTCGGCCGGGGTCGCCCGTGGACCAGCGGAAGGCCTCGACCGGCAGGCGTGACATGACCCGGTGCTTCTGCTCGCCGAGGTCGATCGTGTAGTTGCCGTGCGGCTTGGTGGTGTACAGGGTGACGGCCCGGGCACCCCGGGTGGTCTCCACGACCCGTACGTCCGGCTTGCCGTCCAGGTCCTTGTCCCGCTTGCTGCCGATGCGGGCCTCACGGGACAGACCCTGCGCGCCGACGGTCAGACAGATGTCCCAGAGGCCGTCGGCGAGGGGCTTGCCGTCGGCCGCGGTGTCGATGTCGACGACGGCCTCGAAGCCGGCCTGCTCGTAGGCGAAGTGCCCCGCGTCCTGGTCGGCACCGAGGCCCGGCGTCGGGGTGTGCGTGACGGGGAGCCGGTACTCGACCTTGCTGTCGCGTTCGCGTAGGAGGACAGCGGTGGTCACCTCGTCGGTCGCCACGCGGTGCAGGTAGGCGTGTCCGGCCAAGCGCAGTTCGGTGCCGCGCAGTTCGGCGCGGGAGACGTGGTGGCGGGTGCCGATCCGGTCGGTGACGTCGTAGTAGGCGTCGGGGACGGAGCGGGCCGGGTCGCGCAGGAAGGGGTGCCGGACGTAGGCGCGGCCGTTGTCGATCAGCAGCGGGGTGGCGGACTTCGACGCGCTCTCCTGAGTCTCGAAGCGGTTGACTTCGAGGAGTTCGTCGAGCATCCGTTCCCGGATGAAGTGCAGGCGCAGCCAGGCCAGCCCCGTGATCCGCTCGCGCAGGCCCTCGTGGACCAGCGGGTCGATGATCTCGGCGAGCCGGGCGAGGGTCTTCACCTGCTGCTCGCGGGGCTCCCGCGCGAGGTGCCAGCGGACCAGGGTGCGCACCTCGACGGTCAGGTGCCGGTGCGCCAGGTGGTCGCGGTTCGGGCCGGCCGGGACGCTGTCGATCATCATGTCGACCATGCGCGCGAGATAGCGCAGCCGGGGCTCCGAACCGGAGGTGGTCTTGGTGACGTTGTTGCCGTCGTCCCGCAGCACCCAGAACACGCAGTCGTAGTCGGCGACTATGGAGATGCCCGACGCCTCCAGGTACGCCTTGCCCACGAACGGCTGGTCCTCGCCGGTGCGCAGGTCGGTCGGGAAGCGCAGTTCGAGCCGCTTCAGGAGGCTGTGGCGGAACAGCTTCATGGGGCTGAGGGTCCACCAGGCCCGGGAGCTGAAGACGTCTGTCTTCGGCTGGTCGCGCTGGAACATCGACTTGGGTGCGCCACGGCCGCCGACGCCGACCATCTTGCCGAGGACGACATCGGTGCCGTTCTCCTCGGCCATGGCCACCATGCGCGCCAGGGCCTCGGGGCCGAGGTAGTCGTCGGCGTCCAGGAAGAAGACGTACTTGCCGCGCGCGAGTTCGAGACCGGCGTTGCGGGGGGCCGCGGGGCCGCCGGAGTTCTCCTGGTGGACGACGCGCAGCAGCTTTGGGTACACGGCGGCCAGGCGTTCGAGTTCGGCCGGGGTCGTGTCGGTGGAACCGTCGTTGACGGCGATGACTTCCAGCTGCTCACGGCCGATGGTCTGGTCCGCGACGGACTCGATACAACGCGTCAGATAGGGCATCGCGTTGTACGCAGCGATGATCACCGAAACGGTGGGGCCGGCCATCGTCACGCTCTCCAAGAATAGGGGGCACGCCCCGGATCATGGTCGGCTTCGCAGACGCTGGCTCAGCCTCCGTTTGCTCGGGGGAAGGTGCCGGAAGGAATGTGAAGATACCATGAGCCGCCGATGACTACCCGGTGTCCAGAATGAGAAACCTCTTCTTTACCGGCACGTGACGCAGGTCGCCCAACAGCGCCTGACTTGTCCGTTGTTTGCGCTCATATTGCATTCCGAAACGTTGCACCGAGAAGGCGCCAAAAGGTCACGGCCTGTGCGTGTGCTGTGTGCAAGTAGTTGATCGAAAGTCATTGACACCCTTTACTCAGGGCATATTTAGTCAGCGCTCATAGCGTTCACAGACGGGCCGTCAGGTCCCGTCCGGGGTGGGAACGGGGTGGAGTGTGCGTACGCGTACACGGCTGGCCGGAGCTTTGGCTGCGACAGCAAGCGCTTTCTTGGTGGCTGCGGGGGTGGTGTCGCTCGGCGCGCACCAAGCCGTGGCTGCTGCAACCTGTACGGCAGGGACGACAGGTGACTTCAACGGCGACGGCGTCGGCGACACGGTCTTCGCCGATCCGAACGCCACAGTGAACGGGGCCAAGAACGCCGGCCTCGTACGTGTGGTGCTCGGCGGCGGCAAGGGCGTCTCCGAGATCTCCCAGGCCACCAGCGGAATGTCCGCGACGCCGGAGACCGGTGACGGCTTCGGGACCTCGTACGCGTCCTACGACGCCGACGGGGACGGCTGCACCGACCTGGTGGTCGGCGCGCCCTACGAGGACATCCTCAGGGACGGTACGCAGCTCTACGACGCCGGAGCGATCTACGTCATCCATGGCACGCCGACCGGCATCGGCGCCGGTTCCACGATCGAGGCGTACAGCCAGGACGGGTTCGACTCGGGCACGACGACCGAGGCGTACGACTGGTTCGGCTACGCGCTCAAGGCGGGCACGACCGCGAGTGACGCGCCCTACCTGGTCGTCGGAGTCCCCGGCGAGAACGTCACCACGGGCGGCAAGACCTACTCGGACGCCGGCTGCATCGAGTACATCCAGGGCACCACCAAGGTCCCGCTCAACCAGGACGACCCGGGCATCCCCGGCGAGGTGGAGTCGCAGGACCGCTTCGGCTCCTCGCTGGCCGGGACGAACCGTTACTTCGCGGTCGGCGCTCCGGGCGAGGCGATCGGCGACGAGCAGTTCGCCGGCGGTGTCGCCGTCTTCAGTCACACGCTGTCGAGCGGTATGCCGACCCCGTTGGTCGGGCTCGACCAGGACGCCACCGGCGTCAGCGGCGCCGCCGAGGCGGGCGACGGGTTCGGCACCTCGATCTCCATGACGGGCTACCGGCCGAGCGACCAGACGTACAACTCGGATGTGCTCCTCGCCGTTGGCCTCCCGGGCGAGGACATCGGGACGACGGCGGACGCGGGTGCCGCGGCCGTCTTCCGTATCCAGCCCTCCGGCGCGTACACGCAGGTCGCGGGGATCGACGCCAACGGCACGGACGTCGAGGGCGATCCGGTCGCCGGCGACTTCATGGGACAGCGCGTGGCGATCACCAACACCGACACGAGCGTCGTCACCAGCTCCGCGAACATCCGGCTCGCCGTCGGTGAGCCGGGCAAGGACACCGCCACTGTCAAGGACGCGGGCGCCGTCCACATCTTCCGGCCGCTCGACGCGTCACTCGGCACGGCTGACAAGGTCCTCACCCGCGGCTCCGGGCTCCCCGGCACCGCCACCGTCCGTGACTACACCGGCGTCGCCCTGACGGCAGGCTCTGTCAACCTCTACGTCGGCGTGCCCTACAGCAAGGACTCGGGCACCTCGAAGGGCGTGGTCTACGTCCAGCCGTGGACGGACGTCGACGGCACGACGAGCACCGGGACCACCGCCTACCAGCCCGGCGCGGGCGGTCTGCCCGACGCGGGCGCGGCGTTCGGATCGATGCGATGAGCGACATGACCGGCCACAAGACCGGCCACAAGACAGGGGAGCACAGCACGATGAAGCTCCGTAGGAGCTCCCGGCGCCGTACCGCCGCCGCTGCCGTGGCCCTCACGGCACTGCTGGCGACGGTCATGACCGGCGTACCCGCCTCCGTCGAGCAGGCGAGCGCCGCGGGGCAGAGCGACGGCACGGCCGAGGCCGCCCCGGCGCTGACCGCGTCCGCCGCGCAGGCCGAGGCGGCGAAGTCCGGCAAGGCGGTCGAGATCACCAGCCTGCGCGACGAGCGCAGCACCACCGTCGCCAACCCCGACGGCACGTTCACCACCACCGAGTACGTCCAGCCCGTCCGCACCCGCAAGAACGGCGCGTGGACGGACATCGACACCACGCTCGTCGAGCAGAAGAACGGCACCTACGCTCCGAAGGCCGCGCTGACCGCCATGTCCTTCTCCGGCGGCGGAGACAGCACGTTCGCCGCCATCGAGAAGGACGGGCACGCGCTGTCCCTCGACTGGCCGGACAAGCTGCCGAAGCCGAAGGTCGACGGCTCGACCGCCACCTACGCGAACGTCCTGCCCGGCGTCGACCTGAAGGTCACCGCGAGCGCCGAGGGCTTCTCGCACGTGCTGGTGGTCAAGAACGCGAAGGCGGCCGCCAACCCGGAACTGGCCGAGCTGCAGCTTCCCGTCGACACCTCGTCGTTGCAGGTCAAGGAGAACGCGGGCGGCGGGCTGACCGCCACCGACACCGGCTCCGGCGGAGCTGTCTTCGAGGCGCCGCAGCCGGTGATGTGGGACTCCGGCAACGGGACGGTGGCAACCGAGCCGTCCGCCTCCGCTTCCCCGTCCGCCTCCGCCTCCGCCTCCGCCTCCGCCTCCCCCTCCGCCTCGGCCACCGACGTGACCCCGCCCGAGGGCGCCCGCGTCGCCGACGTCGGCGTGGACGTGTCCGCCGGCACCATGACCCTCACCCCCGACGCGGACCTGCTCACCGACACGGACACGGTCTACCCCGTCTACATCGACCCCGTGGTCAAGACCGCCAACCGCAGCGCGTGGACCATGGTGTCCTCGTACTACTCGACGGCCGAGTTCTGGAAGTTCGACGACGACGAGGGCGTGGGCCGCTGCCCGTCCGACGTCTCGTACCGCTGCGCCAGCGGAGACGACGTCAAGCGGCAGTTCTTCGCGATCCCGACCGGCAGCTTCGAGGGCAAGGACATCGTCAGCGCCGAGTTCGCGGTGACGCTGGTGCACAGCTACAGCGACTCCGCGCGCGAGGTGCAGCTCGGCCGGGTCAACAGCACCGGGGCCAGCGCGATCAGCTCCTCGACGAACTGGTCGAACCAGCCGTCCCTGAAGGACGCGATCGCCACCAAGTCGCCTACGGACACGGCCGGTTCGTGCACCACGACCAACCAGAACGTGCGGTTCGGCGTGACGAGCACGATCCAGTCGGCCGCCGACAAGGGCTGGGACACCACCACGTTCCGCCTCAAGGCCGGCAGCGAGTCCGACACGTCGTACTGGAAGCGCTTCTGTGGCAACGCCCACCTCGAGGTCACCTACAACCGGCCGCCGCTGGTGCCCGACCAGGACGACCTCCAGATGAAGCCGGGCGGGTCCTGCGAGTACGGCAGCGCCACCGAGCACTACGTCACCGAGGCGCCGCGCGTCACCGCCGTGATCAAGGACTACGACCACAACGACACCGGCTCCAACACGGAGACGCTCCAGGCGCAGTTCAAGGTCTGGTGGACGAACAGCTCCGGTGACGAGGTGGTCCACTACGCGACGACCGCCAAGAAGACCACGGTCGGCGTGACCAAGGGCAGCCAGACCGGCCAGGCCACCTTCTACTACACCATCGGTTCTGACGTCTCCGGCGACGGCGAGGCGGGATTCACCATCCCGTCGGGCGTCACGGTCGCCTGGGCGGTGCAGGGTTACGACCAGCAGTCCTACGGCGGCTGGTCCACCGACGGCGACCAGACCCGCTGCGAGTTCATCTACGACACCACCAAGCCCAAGTCGGCCACGATCACCTCGACCGAGTATCCGGACGACGAGGCCTGGCACGCGGGCGTCGGCGACTACGGCAACTTCACCATGGACTCGCCGTCCACCGACGTGACGAGCTACTCGTACTACTTCACCGGCCCGCAGGCCGACAACACGAAGAAGACGGTGGCCGCCGAGTCGACCGGCGGTCCGGCGACCGTGCGCTGGATGCCGCCGAGCGAGGGCTCGTACACCCTGCACGTCACCGCCGTCGACGGCGCGGGCAACCCGCAGAAGACCCCGACGACCCATGTCTTCCTGGTCAGCGACGGCCGCGCGCCGGTCGCGGCCTGGACGCTGGGTGACGCCAAGGGCTCGGCGAAGGCGGCAGGCAGCAGCGGGGCGCCCGACGCCACCGCCGGTTCCGGAGTGACGTTCGGCGTCGAGGGGCCGCTCGGCGCCACCGACACCGCGGCCTCCTTCGACGGCACGGACAACGCCTACCTCGACGCGGGCGAGCCCGCCGTGGACACCGGCGGCACCTTCTCCGTGAGCGCCTGGGTGATGCTGCCGTCGAAGCCCACCGAGAACATGACCGTGGTCAGCCAGGACGGCACGGCGCTGCCGGGCTTCGAGCTCGGCTACGACGTGGACAGCGTGTCCTGGACCTTCCGCATCCCGATCAGCGACATGGAGTCCCTCGGCACCTGGAAGGTGTCCGGCGCGACGGCCGTCGTCGGCAGCTGGACCCACCTCATCGGGGTGTACGACAACGAGCTCGGCAAGATGATGCTCTACGTCAACGGCGTCCTCGTCGCCGACGACGTCCAGGCCCGGCACACCACCTGGAGCTCCTCGGGCGCCGTACAGGTCGGCCGCCGGCTGGCCCAGGACGGCTACACGGCTCCCCTCAAGGGCAGCGTCGCCGACGTCAAGCTCTACGACCGGGTCGTCCCGCCCACCGAGGGCCAGGAGATCGGCGGTATCCAGCCCCACCAGCTCGCCTACTGGCAGCTGGACGAGGCGACGGCCGGACTCTCGCCGGAGACGGCGGGCGGCACCGGGCTGACCCTCGGCGGCGGCGCCTCGGTCTACGTGCCGGACGACTCCTGCGACCCCGAGGTCGACCCGGACTGCGTGCCCCCGGCCGAGCCCCTGTGGGGCGACGGGCACCTGGCCCTCAACGGCACCGACGCCTACGCCACCCGCGCGGCGGCCGGACCGCTCTCCGCGCAGGACAGCTTCACCCTGACCGCCCGCGCCCGGCTGGCCTCCGCGAACCCGACCACGGACGAGACGGTGCTGTCGCTGACCGGCGCCAACGGCAGCGCGATCAAGGTGAAGTACCAGGCCTCCAGCGCCCGTTGGCAGCTGGTGGTGACGGCCGCGGACGCCGCGTCCCCGGTGACGACGACGCTCCTCGACGCGGGCGACCTGCCCAGCTCCGAGGGCGACGGCGACCACCTGGCGCTGGTCTACAACGCGGTCTTCGGTGACGTGCTCCTGTACGTCAACGGCATCGCGGTGGCCGACGCGGCCTGGGACAACACCTGGGACTTCAGCACCACGAGTGTCCAGATCGGCCGGACGCTGACGGGCAGCACCGCGAGCGAGTACTTCTCGGGCGCCGTGGACGAAGTCCGGATGTACCAGGGTCCGTTGGACGCCTCGCTGGTGACGCTGGTGGCGGTCATGCCGGCCGGCTCCAGCATCGACGAGACCTCGGCGTAACACCCGTAACACCCCGACCGACGTGGGCGGGCGGCACTCCAGCCGCCCGCCCACGCTTCGGCCTGCCCATTTTCCGATTCCGATTCCGACTCCGATGGAGATGTCATGTCCTCGCCCCCTTGGTACCGGTCGGCCCGACCGGCCTGGCGGAGCGGTCGCAGACGGGCCGCGCTGATACTCGGCCTGGCCCTGTCGATCGGCCTGCTCCCGCAGTACGCCCCGCAGGCAAGCGCCGCCGACGGCCTGACCCAGCCCAAGACCCAGACGAACCTTGACGACCCGGTCCGGGGCAAGAACGCCAAGGCCAAGACACTCAAGCAGACCGACGAAGCCGGGAAGGCGGCGGTCAAGCAGGCCGACGAGACGCACTGGCCGAAGGCGGGCAGCGCCGAGGTCGAGCTGTCCGGGAAGGCGACCGAGGCGGAGGGGCTCCCCCTCACCGCGAAGGCGGCTGCCAAGGGCGCCGACTCCGTCCGCGTAGAGGTTCTCGGCCGCAAGGCGACCGAGGCCGCAGGCATCGACGGCGTCCTGTTCACGGTCGCCCGCACCGACGGCGAGACCACCAAGGGCGCCGCTCAGGTCACCCTGGACTACAGCGACTTCGCGGATGCCTACGGCGGCGGCTATGGCTCACGCCTCCGGCTCGCCCAGTACCCGGCGTGCGTCCTGACGACGCCGGAGAAGAAGGGCTGCTCGACACCGACGTACCTGAAGAGCAGCAACAACGCCGAGAAGCAGACGATCACGGCGACGGTACAGGCGGGCGGTGACACGTCGGGCGCGCAGACGCAGCTGCTGCGCAGCGCCGAGTCGGCCACCGCCTCCGCCACCGTCCTCGCGGCCACCGCGAGCAGCGGCGGCGACGGCGGCGACTACAAGGCGACCAGCCTGGCACCGTCCTCCGAGTGGGGCGTGGACACCTCGTCCGGCGCCTTCACCTGGAACTACCCGATGACGGTCCCGCCGGTCCCCGGCGGCGCGCAGCCGACCGTCGGCCTGAGCTACAACTCCCAGTCGATCGACGGCCAGACCGCCACGACGAACAACCAGGGTTCGTGGATCGGCCAGGGCTTCTCCTACGACCCCGGCTACATCGAGCGCAGCTACAAGGGGTGCGCCGACGACGGCCACGACGACACCAACGGCGACCAGTGCTGGGCGTTCGACAACGCCACGCTCTCGCTCACCGGCGGTGCCTCGGGTCAGATCATCAAGGACGACACGACCGGCGAGTGGCGGATCAGCTCCGACGACAACTCCAAGGTCGAGCACCTGACCGGCACCACCAACGGTGACAACAACGGCGAGTACTGGAAGGTCACGACCTCCGACGGCACCCAGTACTTCTTCGGCCTCAACCGTCTGCCGGGCTACGCCAGCGGCAACGAGGAGACCAGCTCCACCTGGACCGAGCCGGTCTACGGCGACGACTCCGGCGAGCCCTGCTACAACTCGACCTTCGCCGACGCCTACTGCACCCAGGCCTGGCGCTGGAACCTCGACTACGTCGTCGACCCGCACGGCAACGCCATGTCGTACTACTACGGCACCGAGACGAACTACTACACGCAGGGCCTGAAGACCACGGAGAACGGCAAGTCCTACATCCGCGGTGGCTACCTCAAGCGCATCGACTACGGCCAGCGCGCGGGCAGTGTCTACTCCACCAAGCCGGCCGCCCAGGTCGTCTTCACCACCGCCGAGCGCTGCATCGGCTCCCTGACCGACTGCGAGGCCTCCGACCTCACCGACGACACGGCCGCCGACTGGCCGGACGTGCCGTGGGACCAGAACTGCAAGGCCGACACCAAGTGCGAGGGTCAGAACTCGCCGACGTTCTGGACCCGCAAGAAGCTCACGAAGATCACCACGCAGATCCGCACCGGTGACTCGACGTACTCCCCGGTCGACGTGTGGAGCCTGTCCCACGTCTTCACCGACAACGGCGACGGCTCCAAGTCCCTGTGGCTCAACGCCATCGACCACACCGGCAAGGTCGGCACCGACGTCTCGGTCCCGTCCGTGGAGCTGTACGGTCAGCAGCTGGCCAACCGCGTCGATGAGACCGGCGACAACCTGCAGCCGTTCTACCGCTTCCGCCTCTCCGCGGTGAAGAACGAGAGCGGCGGCACGCTCAGCGTCAACTACGCGGCCCCGCAGTGCACCACCAGCAACCTTCCGGCCGAGGACTCCTCCACCAAGCGCTGTTTCCCGGTGAAGTGGAACCCGCCGGGTGCCACGGACCCGATCGTGGACTGGTTCCACAAGTACGTCGTCGAATCGGTCGTCCAGACCGACCTGACCGGCGGCAACGCCGACCAGGTCACGACGTACACCTACCTCGGCGACGCGGGCTGGCGGAAGACGCCGGCCGACGGCATCAGCAAGTCCGAGTACCGCACCTGGGGCGACTGGCGCGGCTACGGCCGGGTCCGGGTCGTCACCTCCGACGGCACGAACTCCGCGTCCAACACCAAGACCGAGCACGTCTTCTTCCGCGGCCTCGACGGCGACGTGGACAAGGACGGCAACAGCCGCTCCGCCACCGTGACCGACTCCGACGGCGTCTCCTACGACGACTCCGACTGGAAGGCCGGCCAGGAGCTGGAGACGATCACCTACAACGGCTCCGACATCACGCAGCGATCGGTGACGGTACCGCGGACGGCGGTGACCGCGACCCAGACCGAGGACTTCGGCACCCGCAAGGCCCGCTATGTGGCGCGGGGTTCGGCCGACACGTATGTCGCGCTCGCGTCCGGCGGCTGGCGCCACACGAAGTCCACCACCACGTACGACGACTACGGCCGTGCCGTCCAGGTGGACGACGACGGCGAGGTCGGCGTCGCCGACAACGAGTGCACCCGCACCGAGTACGCGGACAGTACGAGCCTGCACCTGTACTCGTACGTGTCGCGGGTGGAGAAGGTCGGCGTCGACTGCGCGAGCACCCCGGACCGCAGCAAGGACGTCATCTCCGACGACCTGACCTACTACGACGGGGCGACGACGCTGGGCGCGGCCCCGACGAAGGGCGACCCGACCACGGTCAAGCGCCTGCAGTCGCACAACGGCACGACGGCGACGTACCAGACGACCGCCGTGACCACGTACGACGACTACGGACGTCCGCTGGTGGTGAAGGACGCGCAGACGGCGTCCTCGTCGACGGCGTACACGTCCTCCACGACGTACACGGACACCTACGGCCTGGCGACCAAGGAGATCACCACCAACCGGCTCGGCTGGACGACGTCCACCGAGTACGCCCCGCAGTGGGGGCTGCCGAGCGCGAAGGTGGACCAGAACAGCAAGCGCACCGAACTCGCCTACGACGGCCTGGGCCGCCTGACCTCCGTCTGGCTCCCGGACCGCATCGGGCTGACCGCATCGATCAAGTACGAGTACCTGATCCGCAACACCGCCCCGACCGCCATCCACACCCTGAAGATCGAGAACGACGGAACCTCGTACGGCAGCGAATGGTCGCTGTACGACGGCTTCCTGAGGCCTCGCCAGGAACAGACGGAGGGCGCGGACGGCGGCCGCATGGTCGCCGACACGCTGTACGACGGCTCCGGCCGCATCGTGAAGTCGAACGACACCTACTACGCCTCGGGCGCCCCGTCCTCGACGCTCTTCGAGCCGGTCAACGCCGACCTCGACGCCCAGACGGTGACGGAGTACGACGGCGCGGGCCGCACCACGGCGTCGGTCTTCAAGGTCCAGGGCACGGAGAAGTACCGCACGACGTACACGTACGGCGGCGACCGCGTCACGACCACGCCTCCCACCGGCGACACCAAGACGACGGTCGTGAAGGACGCCCGGGACCGGACGTCGACCCAGATCGAGTACCCGACGGACGGTGACGCGGTCACCACGTCCTACGGCTACGACGACGCGGGCCGGCTGACGAAGGTCACGGACGACGCGGACAACGTGTGGTCCTACACCTACAACCAGCTGGGCCTGAAGCAGACGGCCGAGGACCCGGACACGGGCTCCTCCTCGTACACCTACGACGAGCTGGACCGGCAGACCTCGGCCACGGTCAACGGCGACAAGACGTCGACGGTCTACGACGAACTGGGCCGCGAGGTCTCGACCTGGCAGGGCGAGGCGACCACCGGCACCAAGCTGTCGGTGACCAAGTACGACACGGCCGTCAAGGGCGAGCTGTACGGCGTCTACACCTACAAGGACGGCGCGGTCTACTCGTCGGTGACCTACCCGGTCCTCGACGCGGACAACGACTACAAGCCGACCTCGACGAAGTACTACCTGTCGAAGACGGCGGAACCGCAGCTGGGCGGGACGTACGAGTACACGACCCAGTACAACGACGACGGCACGGTACAGGGCGAGGGCCTGCCGGCGGCGGGTGACCTGTCGGGGGAGGCGCTGTCCTACTCCTACGACGACCTCCAGCGCCCCGTCGGTGTGAACACCTCGCTGTCCGGCGGCAGTTACGTCACCGACGCCTCGTACTCCCCGACGTCGAACCTGGAGCAGATCGAGCTGTCCACGGGCGTCTCCTCGACGCCCAAGACGTGGATCACGAACACCTACGAGCAGGGCACCGACCGCCTGACCAACTCGCGGGTGGACGTGGAGGGCGCGTCGAGCGTCGCGTACGACGCGGACTACACGTACGACGCGGCCGGTGACATCCTCTCCATCGCGGACACGCCGAGCGGTGGCGCGAGCGACGTGCAGTGCTTCACGTACGACGGTCTGCGCCGGCTCACCGACACCTGGACGTCGTCGGTGACGTCGAACGGCGCGTCGGGCACGGGCGGCACGGACGCCGCGTGCTCGTCAGGGGCGTCCTCCTCGACGGTCGGCGGGACGTCCCCGTACTGGACCGAGTACGGCTACGACTCGATCGGCAACCGCACCAGCGAGGTGCGGCACGGGCTGAACGGGACGGCGACGTCGAGCCGGACGTACAAGTACGGCGAGACGGGCTCCGGCCCGGACGGTTCCGCCTCCGGCCCGCACACGGTGTCGTCCGTCGTCGAGAACACCGAGGCGACGAGCACGACCCCGGAGGTCACCTCCCAGGACACCTACACCTACGACGCGTCCGGCAGCACCACCACGCGCGTCCTGTCCGGCGACACACAGACGCTGGGCTGGGACAAGCAGGGCGAGCTGACCACGGTCACGAACGCCGACAACTCGGTGACGTCGTACAAGTACGACGCGGCCGGTGAGCGGATTCTCCGGGACACCCCGGACGAGAAGACGTTCTACCTGCCCGGCATGGAGCTGCACCTGGACAAGTCGACGTCCAAGGTGACGACGACGCGCTACTACGGCTTCGGCGGCACGACGGTCGCGATGCGGGAGGCGGACGGCGTCCACTTCCTCGCCTCCGACCACCAGGGCACGGCGGAGCTGGCGGTCGACGCGACGACAGGTACGACGACGCGCCGCCGATCGGACCCGTTCGGCAACGCGCGGGACGAGTCCTCGTCCTCGTCCTCCGGCTGGGTCAACGACAAGGGCTTCGTGGGCGGCACGATCCAGGAGTCCACGGGTCTGACCACGCTGGGGGCACGCGAGTACGACGCGGACACGGGCCGGTTCATCTCGGCGGACCCGGTCGTCGACTACACCGACCCGCAGCAGATCAACGGCTACGCCTACTCGAACAACAACCCGGTCACCTTCAGCGATGCCTCGGGCCTGCGGCTCGCGGACTGCGTCGGCGGCTGGAACGAGTGCGGACCGGGCCCGTCGAAGCACCGGGGCGCGGTGGACACCCACGACAGCGGCGGCTCCGTCACGGACAACACCGGCGGCACCTACACCGAGGCCGACGCGAAGGCCGACCTCGCCCGCGACGCCGAGAAGGAGGCCAAGCAGCGCGCCATCGCCATCGCCAAGGAACTCGGCAAGATCATCGCCGACGAACTGGGCATCACGGACGCGCTGGACTGCTTCACGACAGGAAGCCTGGGCTCCTGCGGCGCGACCGCCGCGAACGTCGTCACGTCGCTCATCGGTGGCGGCCCGGTCGGCAAGCTGGTCTCGAAGTACTGGTACCGCGTCGACAAGGCGTACGCCCTGGGCAAGCGCATCGTCGGACTCGGCAGGAAGCTGTGGGACGGCTTCAAGGACTGGAGGAAGAGCAAGAAGGCGGCGGAGGCGGCCGGGGAGGCCGCGGAGTGTGTGGTCAAGAAGCCGAACAGCTTCACGCCCGGCACCCGGGTGCTGATGGCTGACGGCTCGACCAAGAAGATCGAGGACGTCGACATCGGGGACAAGGTCCTCGCCACCGATCCGGAGACGGGCGAGACCAAGACCGAGACGGTCACCGCCGAGATCAAGGGCAAGGGCCTCAAGCACCTGGTCAAGGTCACGATCGACCTCGACGGGGAGAAGGGTTCGAGGACGGCTTCGGTCACGGCCACGGACAAGCACCCCTTCTGGGTGCCCGAGCTCGGCGCATGGCTCAAGGCCACGGACCTCACGTCCGGGGACTGGCTGCGCACCAGCACGGGCACCATGGTCCAGGTCACTGCGGTGCAGCGCTGGACGGCTCTTGACGCCACGGTGCACAACCTCACGGTCAGTGAGCTGCACACCTACTACGTGGTGGTGGGAACCACTCCCGTACTCGTCCACAACTGTCCTACAGGCGGTGATGACGCCGCTGAAGAGTTGGTTCGGATGCGGCACTACACCAATGCCCGGGGGAAGGCGGGCATCAAGCAGAGTGGCGTCATTCGCGCGAGCGACCAGAACAAGGTCTTCATGGTTCCGGCCAAGGGGAAGCCGTGGAGCCCCCGTGATGCCGAGGCCAAGCTGGGGATCGGGCGCGGCCGAGGAAACCACGTGCTTGAATTCGACGTGCCGGCCGGGCGAGTAAAGTCGAGATACAATGCGACGATGGGCATCACGGAATGGGTTGCGGATGGCGATCTCGCGGTTCAGAATATTCGAGTGGTGAGGTGACGGGCGTGACCCAGAGCATTCCAGTGGAGCTGGCGGGATTCACCGACCTGTTCCGAGACCTGGAGGAGTACGTGGTCTCTCTGGATCGAGTACTGTCACGCATCGGAGCAGGCGAAGATCCCCACATACTCCTTGAGTATGTGGTGGAGTACGGTCTCCCCGCACGACTGGCTCGAGCCCGTGAATTTGTGGGCGATTCTCTGGAGAGCGTCATCGGAGCGGATGCCCTGGAGGAAATCGCCGAACAGGTAGAGGGGTATAGAGACCGAAAGTGAGGCGGGTAGCCCCGTTGAAATTCTGACGTCGGATTTTCGACGAGGCTCCGGAGGGCCCACCAATAGTGATATTGGTGGGCCCTTTCCGATTTCTCGGGAAACCTCGGAAATTAATCCGTCCGGCATCTGAACGTGGCGCCCGCGCGAGTCCGGCATACCACTGTCGTGGCCGAGTGCACATCAGGGGCGTCCATATGAGCCGGCCGAGGCACGGCACGCTGCATCACATCGAGCTGTAGGCCAGGGAGCACGTCACGAGCATGGATTTGCGGTGCGGGCTTCGGAGGGTGACTATCAGGCGCGCGAGTTGGCCGGGGCCGGTGGTGAGGATCGTGTCGGGTTCGTCGCTCTCGCGGAAGGCATTCATGCTCACCGTATCCCCGTCGAAGTGCGAAGCGTCCCCAACTTGGGCGTACGCCCTCCAACTGCTCCACGATCCACGAGCCGCGCGCATCGACCGCGTCACCCTGCGTGCCGTCCTTGCCAGGCGCGGTGTCGCCCAACTCGCGGACACCGCCGAGCTCTTGGCCTCGGAACTCGTCACCAACGCCTACCGTCACTCCACCGGCCCCGCCACCCTCCGCCTCCGTGCCCTGCCCGGCACCCGTCTGCGCGTGAGCGTGTGGGACGCCAACCCGCACATTCCGCCTCCCTTCGACAAGAGTCGAGGCGCGCTCCGGCCCGTCCCGACCGAGGCGGACCGCGGGCGCGGGCTGTTCCTCGTATGCCATTACGCGGACGCGTGGGGCGGCTACCCGCTCGGGGGCGATTTCTTCGGGCGGGGCGGGAAGCTGCTGTGGTGCGAGGTGGGGGTGCAGACCGTGGACCGGACGGCTGCGGCATGAGGGCGGTCGAGGAGCGGGCGACCGGAGTGGCCCAGCGCTATCGTAGGAAGGGCGACACGCTCTGTAACCAATGGAGGACCGTGGTGACCACCATGACCGAGCGCCCGGCGGCCATAGACGTTCCTCCGGCCGGAACCTTCGAGGACATGCTCCGGATCGTCGAGGAGCTGAACACGCCTGCCGGCTACAAGGCCGAGCTCATCCGGGGGAAGATCGTCGTGTCGCCGTGGTCGAAGTTGCGCTACCTGCGTCCCATGCGAAGGCTGCGCGCACAGGTAGAGGCCCATGCTCCCGAGGGGCACGTCACTGAGACCTCGCCCTTCCTCTTCGTGTTCCCTCCCTCCGAGCGAGGGTTCGGCCCCGATCTCTTCGTCGCCGACGAATCCGCCTTCGACGCCGATGGCCGTCACGCCGACGGCGCCGCCCTCTCCCTCGTGGCCGAGCTGACCTCGGACTCCACCAAGGACGTGGACTGGCTCGACAAGCTGGACACGTATGGGCGGATCGTGCCCGTGTATCTCCTGCTCGACATGAAGATCCAGGAGATCAGCGCGTTCTGGGACCCCTCTCCCAAGGGGTACCGGTCCCGCACGAACATCCCCTTCGGGCGGCCGCTGCACGTGCCCGCGCCCTTCGACTTCGAGCTGGACACGTCGGAGTTCACCCTCCCTGAGCCGGAAGCCGGTACTTCCCCGGAGTGACGCCGAACTCCCGGCTGAACGCGTGGGAGAGAGCGTACGGACTGCTGTATCCGGCCTCGCGCGCCACCGAAGCCAGTGGCGCGTCGGAGTCCCGGAGCAGCGCCGCCGCCAGGGTCAGCCGCCACCAGGTGAGATACGCCATCGGCGGCCGGCCCACGAGGGCGGTGAAGCGGCGGGCCGGCGTGGCGCGGGAGACGCCCGCCTCGGCGGCCAGACGGTCGTTGGTCCAGGGCGCCGCCGGGTCGGAGTGCAGGGCGCGCAGGGCGGCGGTGGCCACCGGGTCGCTCAGCGCCGGCCAGGCGCCCGCCTCCGCCTCCGACATCCACGCGCGGATCATGCGGTACGGGGGTGATGGAGGTGCGGCGACAGGGCGGCACGTTCGCGCCCGTCCCGTGGGCGGGGTAGGCCCGCGTCGACAAGGAGGCGTCCCGCACGGTAGTCATGGGGCATGAGTGACGGCGGCGAACACCAGGGCGGCGGACGTCTGGTCGGCGGGCGCTACCGGCTGATCGAGCGCATCGGCTCCGGCGGCATGGGCACCGTATGGCGGGCGCTCGACGAGCTGGTGGAGCGGGAAGTCGCCGTCAAGCAGCCGCGGTTGCCCGGTGACCCGGAGGACGTGAGCCGCCAGCGGGCCGCCCACCGTCTCTACCGCGAGGCCCGGGCCGCCGCCCGGGTCGATCATCCCTCCGCCGTCTCCATCTACGACGTCGTCGTGGAAGAGGAGGACGGACTGCCCTGGATCGTCATGGAGTTGGTCCGCGGGGAATCCATGCACGAACTGCTCCAGCGCGGGCCCCTCGAACCCGCCGAGTCCGCCCGAGTCGGCCTCGCCGTCCTCGGCGCCCTGCGGGCCGCGCACGCCGTCGGCATCGTCCACCGCGACGTGAAGCCGGCCAACGTGCTGCTGGGACGCCATGGCCGCGTCGTCCTCTCCGACTTCGGTATCGCCCATGTCCAGGGCGAGGAATCCCTCACCGTCAGCGGCGAGTTCATCGGCTCGCTGGAGTTCATCGCGCCCGAGCGGATGTCCGGCCGGGGCGCCGGCCCCGCCTCCGACCTGTGGTCGCTCGGCGTGCTGCTGTACGCGGCCGTCGAGGGCTGGTCCCCGTTCCGCCGTACGACGCTGGAGTCCACGCTCGCCGCGATCCTTGCCGCAGAAACGCCCGAGCCGAAGCAGGCGGGGCCGCTCGGGCCGCTCATCGTGCGGCTGCTGGAGAAGGACCCCGAGCGTCGGCCGGACGCGGAAGAGGTCGGTACGGTACTGGAGGCGGTGGCGGAGGGGTGGCCCGGGCCGGGCGTGGCACGCGGGGTGGCCGCGGAGCCCCAGGACGCCTCCGACCTGACGGAGTTCGGCGACGACGCCGGGACGGTACGGCTGGGAGCGCCGCCGGCGGAGGCCGCACGCGGTACGAACCCGGACGACCCCGCACACGTACCGGCCCCCTCTTCCAGACGTGTGCGGGGTCGGGCCCACGAGCCGCAGCCGTCCACCGCATCGTCTTCCGGGCCCGAGCCCCAGATCACCACCCCACCCGAGCCGCAGACCCCCACCGCACCCACCCCGGCGCCGAAACCCCGCCGCCGCCTCGCCATCCCCGTTCTCCTCGCCACCGCCCTTCTCGCGGGCGCCACCTGGCTGGGCGTCTCCTACCTCGGCGACCCCGACAGCGGAGCTGTCACGGAGTACTCCGGTACCTACGTCCCGCTGGACAGCGCAGATCCCACCACCTCCGCCCCCGAGACCTGGACCACCCACCCCGAGAAGGCCATGGACGCCCTCCTCTCCCTCCCGGCCGGCTACACGGAGTTCGCCCGGCAGGGCGGCGCGCACTCCCAGCCCCGCCTGGTGGTCTACTCGGCCGGCAGCGTCGACGTCCGCCTCACCCAGTGGGACAAGGCCCCCCGCTCCCCGATGGGCCAGGCGCAGGAGGCGCACGACGGCTGGGACTCCTACGACGGGGACGCGCGGACGCAGTACACCCGCACCAGCTTCCACGGCGACGAGGCCGTCCTCGCCGACACGACCTACAGCCTGGGCCGAGTCATGGAGCTGATGATCCGCACCGACGACGACCGCATGTACGAGCTGCGCGTGGACATGCCCAAGGGCACGGCCGACGAGAAGAAGGGCACCGCGGTCTTCAAGGGCGCCCGCGACCGCCTCGAGATCGGACGTGACTGAAGCGTGGCTGATCACCGCCGCACAACGGCCTGATCAGCACGTTCGTTGCCAGTGATCACTGGCGATGTGTGAGCACTCGGTGAATCCCGATTACCGACGGGTACCCAAAGTTTCCGCTCCGGCATACCCTGCGGCTCATGACGGACTCGCAGGCCCCGGAGAAGACCGGCACGGGCACACCCGAACAGACCGGAACCAACCCTCTCGCCCCCGCTCCCACGGGCGCCCGTACCGCCGCCGACGTGGTCACCCCCGAGCTGGTCGCCCAGCTCACCAAGGGTGTGGTCGGCTCGGGCCGGACCGCCAACCACACGCCGTTCACCGGCGAGAAGCTCGCCGACCTGCCCGAGTCCACCCCCGAGGACGTGCGAGAGGCCTTCGAGGCGGCCCGTGCCGCCCAGGCCGTCTGGGCGCAGACTCCGGTACGGCAGCGCGCCGCCGTCCTGCTCCGCTTCCACGACCTCGTCCTCGCCCGCCAGGCCGAGGTGCTCGACCTGATCCAGCTGGAGACCGGCAAGGCACGCCTGCACGCCCACGAGGAGGTGCAGGCCGTCGCCGTCGCGGCCCGCCACTACGGCCGCAAGGCCCCCGCCTACCTCAAGCCCAAGCGGCACGCGGGCGCCATGCCCACCCTCACCAAGGTCACCGAGCTGCGCCACCCGCGCGGTGTCGTCGGCCAGATCGCCCCCTGGAACTACCCCCTCGAACTCTCCGTCGGCGACGCGCTCCCGGCCTTCGTCGCGGGCAACGCCGTCGTGATGAAGCCGGACACCGAAACGTGTCTCACCGCCCTGTGGGCCCGGGACCTCCTCATCGAGGCCGGACTGCCCGCCGAGGTGTTCCAGGTCGTCATCGGCGACGGACCGGTCGTCGGCCCCGAGGTCGTCAAGCACGCCGACTACGTCTCCTTCACCGGCTCCACCCGCACCGGCCGCGAGGTCGCCCAGGGCGCCGCCGCCCGCCTGGTCGGCGTCTCCCTCGAACTCGGCGGCAAGAACGCCATGCTGGTCCTGGCGGACGCCGACATCGAGAAGGCCGCCGCGGGCGCCGTCCGCGCCTGCTTCTCCTCCGCCGGGCAGCTCTGCATCTCCATCGAGCGGTTGTACGTCCACGAGTCGATCGCGGACGCCTTCCTCGAGCGCTTCGCCGCCCGCACCAAGGCCATGCGGCTCGGTACGTCCCTCGCGTACGGCGCCGACATGGGCTCCCTGGTCGGCGAACGCCAGCTGGAGACCGTCAAGCGGCATGTGGAGGAGGCCGTCGCCAAGGGCGCGAAGGTCGTCGCCGGCGGGGTCGCCCGCCCGGACATCGGCCCGTACTTCTTCGAGCCCACCATCCTCGACGGCGTCGAGGCCCCCATGTCCGTGTGCACGGAGGAGACCTTCGGCCCGGTCGTCTCCCTCTACCGCTTCACGTCCGACGACGAGGCGGTCGAGCACGCCAACTCCACGCCGTACGGCCTGAACTCCTCCGTCTGGACGAAGGACAGCCGGCGCGGCCGCGCGGTCGCCGCCCGCCTGCGCACCGGCACGGTCAACGTCAACGAGGGCTACGCCCCTGCCTACGGCAGCGTCCAGTCGCCCATGGGCGGCATGAAGGACTCCGGCCTCGGCCGCCGTCACGGCTCCGAGGGCATCCTCAAGTACACCGAGGCCCAGACGGTCGCCCAGCAGCGACTGCTGCCGATGGCCCCCTCGCTGGGGATGGACGACGAGAAGTACGCGGAGTTCATGAGCCGCAGCCTGCGGCTGATGAAGGCGTTCCGTTTCCGCTAGACCCCGCCGTACACCGGCAGTTCTCAACGAGGAGAGCACGTGTCACAGGAGAACTCTGTCCGCACGCAGGACGACGACCCGGGCCCCGGCGACGCGGGCTACGACGACCCGGGCCACGACGACTCGGACTACGACTACGACGTCATCGTCGTCGGCTCCGGCTTCGGCGGCTCCGTCACCGCCCTGCGCCTGACCGAGAAGGGCTACCGCGTCGGAGTCCTGGAAGCCGGCCGGCGCTTCACCCGGGAGTCCCTGCCCAAGAACTCCTGGGACCTGAAGAACTACCTGTGGGCCCCCAAGCTCGGCATGTACGGCATCCAGCGCATCCACCTGCTGGGCAACGTCATGGTCCTGGCCGGCGCAGGCGTCGGCGGCGGCTCCCTCAACTACGCCAACACCCTCTACGTACCGCCGAAGCCCTTCTTCGACGATCCCCAGTGGCGTGACATCACCGACTGGCAGGAGGAGCTGGAGCCGTACTACGACCAGGCCCGCCGCATGCTCGGCGTACGGCTCAACCCGACCATGACCCCGTCCGACGTCCACCTCAAGGCGGCGGCGCAGCGGATGGGCGTGGGCGACACCTTCCACATGGCGCCGGTCGGGGTGTTCTTCGGGGACGGCCAGGACGCCGGCGGCGAGGCGAAGGCCAAGCCCGGTGAGCAGGTGGCCGACCCGTACTTCGGCGGGGCGGGCCCGGCGCGCAAGGCCTGTACCGAGTGCGGCGAGTGCATGACGGGCTGCCGGCACGGCGCGAAGAACACCCTCAACGAGAACTACCTCCACCTCGCCGAGAAGGCGGGCGCGGTCGTGCACCCCATGACCACGGTCATGTCCGTCACGGACGACTCGCGGGGCGGCTACGCGGTCGCCACGCTCCCCACGGACCGGAAGAAGAAGGGCGAGGGCCGCACCTTCACGGCCCGCCGGGTCGTCCTCGCCGCCGGTACGTACGGCACCCAGACGCTGCTGCACCGCATGAAGGCGGGCCGGCAGCTGCCGTACATCTCGGAGAAGCTGGGCGAACTGACCCGCACCAACTCCGAAGCGCTGGTCGGCGCCCAGACCGACAACCGCCGCTACCGCAGGGCCACCGGCGAACCGAAGGTCGACTTCACTCGCGGGGTCGCCATCACGTCCTCGGTCCACCCCGACGAGAACACCCACATCGAGCCGGTCCGCTACGGCAAGGGCTCCAACTCGATGGGTGGCCTGTCGATCCTCCAGGTGCCCTATGTGGAGGGCTCGTCGCGGGTGGGCGCCTGGCTGGCGAACGCGGCCCGCCATCCGCTTCTCGTCCTGCGCTCCCTCTCCAACCGCCGCTGGTCGGAGAAGACCATCATCGGCCTGGTCATGCAGTCCCTGGACAACTCGCTGACCACATACCTGAAACCGTCCGGCGTCGGCAAGGGCCTGCTCACCGCCCGGCAGGGCCACGGCGCCCCCAACCCCAAGCAGATCAGGGCCGCGTCCGAGGCGGCGTCGGCCGTCGCCGCCGAGATCAACGGCTTCGCGGGCTCGAACGTGGGCGAACTGATGGGCACCCCGCTCACCGCCCACTTCCTCGGCGGCTGCCCGATCGGCGCCACCCGCGAAACCGGCGTCATCGACCCCTACCACCGCCTCTACGGCCACGCCGGCATCTCGGTCGTCGACGGCGCGGCGGTCTCCGCGAACCTCGGCGTGAACCCGTCCCTGACGATCACCGCCCAGGCCGAGCGCGCGATGTCGTACTGGCCCAACAAGGGCGAGGCGGACCCGCGCCCCGCGCAGGGAGCCGCGTACGAACGTCTGCAGCCGGTCGAGCCGAAGTCGCCGGCGGTCCCGGCGGAGGCGTTCGGCGCGCTGCGGCTGCCCTTCCTGGGAGTGCCGGTGGTTCCGCCGAAGCCGAAGGAGTAACCAGAAACGGGAAGGGACCTGAGCCCCCCTCCGAGCCCAGGTCCCTCTCCGCTGCCGGCGTCACGCGCCACGTCTTACGCGTCACGCGGTCCCGCCGTACGTCTCACTCCGTACGTCTCACTCCGTACGGCGTGACTCCGTACGTCGCTTCGTACGGCGTGACTCCGTACGTCGCTTCGTACGCCTCACGCCTGCGCGTCGACCTTCCGGCGCCGCACCATGAACAGCGCACCGCCACCGGCCACGACGGCGACACCGCCGACCAGGCCGATCACCGGGAGGGCGGAGCTGGAGCCGGTCGAGGCGAGGCTGCCCGTGGCCGGGATCTCGTCGGCGCCGCCCTGCGGCTGCTTGCCGCCGGCCGGCTTGTCGCCCTTGCCCGGCTTGGCCTCGCCCGGGTCGTCGTTGCTGCTGCCGGGCTTGAGGACCGTGAACTCGTAGAGAGAGTAGGAGCTGTGCACGCAGTTCTTCTCGGCGTCCACGTATCCGCCCAGGCCCACGGTGAAGCCGTCACCGGCGGGAGCCTTGGCGGTGATGTCGACGCGCAGCTTGATGCCGACGGTCTCCTTGGGGCCGAGCTCCGTCTCACCGAAGTAGAAGCCGTTGCCGATCTCGTCAGCGATCGACTCCCAGGCCTTGGTCTTCGGGTTGAAGTACTCGATCTTGGCGTAGGTGCCCAGCCAGTCCTTCTCGTCGTCGCTCAGCGAGTCGTTGTCGATGATCGCGAGCCACTGCACCGTGCCGAGCGACGTGTCGCTGTGGTTGGCGGCGGTGAGCTTGAAGTTGTGCCAGCCGCTGCCCGCGACGATCTTGCCGGGCAGGCCGTCGACGGAGAGGCTCAGCTGGGAGTCGGCGTCGACGCCGTCCTCGTCGACCGGGCAGTCCTCGGGCCACTCGGACGGCTCGCCGCTGGGCGTGGCCGTCGTCGATGTGCTGGAGCTGCTGCTGGCCGTGCCGGTGCCGGCCACGGGGGCCTTGTCGGAGTCGGCGTCGGAGCCGGTGTCGGCGGCGGTGTCGGAGCCCGAGCCGCTGTCGTCGCCGGCCGAGTCGTCCTCGCCGGCCGCGGAGCCACTGTCGTCGCCGGCGGTGTCCTCGCTGCCGGCCGCCTGGCTGCTCTGGTCCGCCGCAGGGGTGCTCTCGTCGGAGGTGGGAGTGCTCTGCTCCGCCGCCGGGGCGGTCGTGGATGTGTCGGGAGTGCCGTCCGACGCGAAGGCGACGGGGGCCGACAGCAGGGCGAGCGGCGCTATGACCGCTGTCGCGGCCGCGGTGGCCAGAGCTCGGCGAATCTTCATGAAGACCTCGGTATGTCCGTGGCGCTGCGACTCGTGCTATCCCGGTTCACAGCAGGCATGGGGGGAGGCCTTCCGCGTGTGGGGCGCGGGATGGCCCGTGTTACGGCTGGTTTGATTCGCGACGCCTGTGAATGGTTGTACGCCGTTCACAGGTTTTTGAGTGCCGTAACCTCTCCTCCTCGACAGCCGACCGGAGCTGACTCAGAGAAAGGCACGCGGCGCCGTGGCCGACAGACCGTCCGAAGAGCCGAGACCCGGTTCCGGGGAGTCCATACCCGACGAGGTGTGGGAGAAGTTCGTACGGGACACCGAGGGCAAGATTCGTGACTCGGCGCCGAAGGAGCCGTCCGCGCGGGCCCGCATGGTCACCGCAAGGCTGCGGGAGCAGGAGGCGCGGGGGGAGTTGCCCGAGGGGTGGCGCACCGGGTCGGCGGCCTGGCAGGAGACGAACAGGCGGGCGGCCCGGCGCCGGAAGCTGTGGGCGGTTCTCGGTGTGCCCGTCGCTATCGCTGTGGCCGTGGTCGCGGTGCGGCCGTCGCTGCTGCCGGGCGATCCCTTCGGCACGGCGGAGTCGCAGGCCGCCGCGGCACCGCTTCCGCCCGAGACCGCGGCCCCGACCGCCCCGCCGGAGTCGGCG
Source organism: Streptomyces sp. NPDC002088 (assembly GCF_040296605.1). Lineage (NCBI taxonomy): Bacteria > Bacillati > Actinomycetota > Actinomycetes > Kitasatosporales > Streptomycetaceae > Streptomyces > Streptomyces sp. NPDC002088. Next base: position 323,256 of record NZ_JBEOXO010000007.1, read on the forward strand.
GATCCTGAGACCCCGACCCTGGACAATCCGTTCGCCGGTTCCCCGGCCCTGCGCTGGGCCGAGGGTGAGGCGGGCATCGTCGTGCCGAAGGCGACACCGGTCGGATCGCTGTCCGAGGCGCAGGTGGGGCAGGCGCTCCAGCAGACCAGGCAGCTCCTGGTCGACGCGAACCTCGACCAGGCCACCCTGCGTGGCGGGCGCCCGGAGACCGCGCTCGCGGTGATCGATCCCCGGCAGACGGACCTGCTCGGCCGGCTGGACAGGTCGCTGCGCAAGCCGGACAAGGACCACGACCCGCTGTTGATGTTCAGCCGCTTCGACCCCGACGAGCTGCGGCCGGTCGGTGACGTGGTCAAGACACGTGGGCGCATGACGTTCAAGGCGGGCAAGCGTGCCTCCGTCGTCGTGCACGCCGACTACACCTTCGTCTACCCGGTGGTGCGCACCGAGGACGGCGCGAGCGAGGTGGCCCGCACCATCGTGCGCCGCGTGCTCGACGTCGAGCTCTCCGACCCGGCGAAGTACCAGGTCACCCCGGGGAAGATCGCCGTCGTGAGGTACGACCAGGAGATCGGCAACTCGGCCTGCGACGTCTACGACGGCTATCTCCACCCCCAGTTCTCGACGGCCGAGCCCACGGGCGCAGCCCCGACCGGCCCGACCACGGACCCGTACGACCGCAGCCAGGACATCGACACGAACCGCGAGGAGGGCTGCGGGACGGTTTCCCGCACCTGACCCGACCCCCCGCGGCATGAGGTGCCCCCGGCATGAGGTGCCTGGCCCTTACACGGGGGCGGACATGGCGAAGGGCCCCGCGGACGGAGTCGCGGGGCCCTTCTTCCGTCAGCACCGACGTCAGGGCAGCGCCGGTGCCTGGGAGCGGCGCCGGGGGGTTGCGCCGCTTGCCATGAACCGCCCTCGAACCGCTCCCGGTCGGCGCCCCGGCGCACTCGGGGCGCACGGCTGGTCTCGACCTCTGGCGATCGGGCAGTGCCATGCCGTGCCATGCAATGCCGTGCAATGCAGTTGTCTGCGGCGGGACTTGGGGGGTTTCGGCGAAGCTTGGGGAGGACTTGGGTGGGGACTCGGGGCTTTCTACGCATCGTGCTGGATGGACGCGGCCTCCGCAACCGTTTCACCCGGCATTGTGCATGTTGCATTTCCCGCCGGTCGGCCCCGGGCGTCCCCGGAGCCGACCGTTCTCTTGGGTGACCGGGCTGCTGTCCCCTGCCGTCCGGTCACCTCCCTGGAGCGAGGTCCCACGACGCACGGCACGATCCGTACGCCTCAGCGCTCCAGCAAGCCACGCGTGGGCTTTCGGGCCCGCCCCTGGCTGGCACGGACACCGGGACCAACGAAGCGGTTCGAGAGGCGGTCACGCGCCGTACGGGTGAGAACGGGCCCGAACTCAGATACGACCCCGGCACAGCTCCAGGAGCAACATCGCGAGAGACGTACCGGGCTTGCCCAGCGCCTCCCTGTAATGGCCGAGGATCTCCATCTCGCGGGAGAGGTTCACGCGCCGGCCGCCAGAGGCGATCCGCGCCTCCTGGATGACGGCGGAGACGGCCACCCGTTCCTGGACGAGACCGATGATCCGGTCGTCGAGGGCGTCGATGCGCTCACGGGCACCGGTGATCACGTCGGCGGCCTCGTCGGTCCGGGCGCCGGTCTTGTCGAGTACGTCGGCCATGGTGGGGCTCCTCATCGGTTCGGGTGCGGTGTGGTGCCCCGGAGCGGCAGGACCCGGAAACGCCAGACGCCCCGGGCCTTGTCGGCCCGGGGCGCCTGGGAAGTCGCTTGTCAGTTGCTCAAGCAGCACGACCATGGCAGCCGGTGGGCCGGTTGCCATAGGTAAAGACGAAGGTCGTGTGCGTGAGCATGGGATCAGTATGCCACGGCGCCTTCTGCCCGGCCGGGTCGGGTGGCGGGTGTCACAGGCCGGGGGCCAGGGGGGAACTCCCAGTACACGGGAGGTGACCCACTCGCACCCCGGTAGAATTGGTGCCGAGACCCCCCGCCCAGCCGCCGGAAGGCAACCCGTGTCATCAGCGACTCCCGCTGCCGCCGCCCCCGACACCGTCCTGGTCGTCGACTTCGGCGCGCAGTACGCCCAGCTCATCGCCCGCCGCGTCCGCGAGGCCCGGGTCTACAGCGAGATCGTGCCCAGCACCATGCCGGTCGCGGAGATGCTCGCCAAGAACCCGGCAGCGATCATCCTCTCCGGCGGCCCCTCGTCGGTCTACCAGGAGGGCGCCCCGACCGTCGACCGCGCCCTCTTCGAGGCCGGCGTCCCGGTCTTCGGTATGTGCTACGGCTTCCAGCTGATGGCGACGACCCTCGGCGGCACGGTCGACAACACCGGCGCCCGCGAGTACGGCCGTACGCCCCTGCACGTCAGCAAGCCCGCCTCGACCCTCTTCGAGGGCACCCCGGACGAGCAGTCGGTGTGGATGTCGCACGGCGACGCCTGCTCCGCCGCGCCCGAGGGCTTCACCGTCACGGCCTCCACGGACGTCGTCCCGGTCGCCGCGTTCGAGAACGACGAGAAGAAGCTGTACGGCGTCCAGTACCACCCCGAGGTGATGCACTCCACACACGGCCAGCTGGTGCTGGAGCACTTCCTCTACCGTGGCGCGGGCCTCACCCCCTCCTGGACCACCGGCAACGTGATCGAGGAGCAGGTCGCCGCGATCCGCGAGCAGGTCGGCGACAAGCGCGCCATCTGCGGCCTGTCCGGCGGCGTGGACTCCGCCGTGGCCGCCGCCCTCGTGCAGAAGGCCATCGGTTCCCAGCTGACCTGCGTGTACGTCGACCATGGTCTGATGCGCAAGGGCGAGAGCGAGCAGGTCGAGAAGGACTTCGTGGCCTCGACCGGCGTGCAGCTGAAGGTCGTGGACGCGGAGGAGCGGTTCCTCAACGCGCTCAAGGGTGTCTCGGACCCCGAGGAGAAGCGGAAGATCATCGGCCGCGAGTTCATCCGGGTCTTCGAGCAGGCCCAGGCGGAGATCATCGCGGACGAGGGCCCCGAGGTCGCCTTCCTGGTCCAGGGCACGCTCTACCCGGACGTGGTCGAGTCCGGTGGCGGCACCGGCACCGCGAACATCAAGTCCCACCACAACGTGGGCGGCCTCCCCGAGGACCTGGAGTTCCAGCTCATCGAGCCGCTCCGCAAGCTCTTCAAGGACGAGGTGCGGATGGTCGGCCAGGAGCTCGGCCTCCCGGACGAGATCGTCCAGCGCCAGCCCTTCCCCGGCCCCGGCCTCGGCATCCGTATCGTCGGCGAGGTCACCAAGGACCGTCTCGACCTCCTTCGCGAGGCCGACGCCATCGCCCGCGAGGAGCTGACGGCGGCCGGCCTCGACCGCGACATCTGGCAGTGCCCGGTGGTCCTGCTCGCGGACGTCCGCAGCGTCGGCGTCCAGGGCGACGGCCGCACCTACGGCCACCCGATCGTCCTGCGCCCGGTCTCCTCCGAGGACGCGATGACCGCCGACTGGTCCCGCCTCCCGTACGAGGTCCTCGGGAAGATCTCCACCCGCATCACGAACGAGGTCCGCGACGTCAACCGAGTCGTCCTCGACGTGACCTCGAAGCCCCCGGGCACCATCGAGTGGGAGTAAGCCCCTTTACGGGGTTCAGGTCCGCTTGAGAGCCCGCACCGGCTCTCCGGGCTGCCAGACCTGGACGACCAGATGCGTGTCGTCCTCGACGTAGGTCCGTACGACCTCCGTCAGCTCGGTGCGGAAGAGGTGGAACGGCTGCGGCGGTTCCACCTCTTTCACATACGCGCCCTTCGTCGCGGGGTCGTCCACCTCGATCGCACGCCCGCTGATCCGCACGTCCCCGCCGCCCATCCCGGTGCCCTCCCCGGGGTTCGCCTGGAGCGCGAAGCGCGGGTCGCGGCGCAGGTCGAGCGCCTTGAGCGAGCCCGGCATCATGCCGAGCCACAGTTCGCCGTTCAGGAAGCGCACCTCGAGGCCACTGGTGCGCGGGGAGCCGTCCTTGCGCAGGGTCGCGAGAACGTGATGCGTGAAGGCGCCGAACCGCTCTTCTACGGTTCTGGCGAGATCAGGTTCCGCCGCGGAGAAATCTGCCCAGTTCATACACGCCAGTCTTCCCTGGATACCGGACACCCGCTGTCCGGTATCCGCGACACGGCCTCCGCGGTGCCGAATTTCTGCTGCGCACGTCTTCTTTGCACGACATCCCTGTTCTCCTGCGCTGACCGAGGGTAACTTCCGCCCCGTAAAGCAACTCAGTGCTGGAGGACCTATGCACGGGCCCACCCCGCCCCTGCCCCTGCCCACGGACCAGCTGCAGTTCGCGATGCCGCCGATGCACGACTCGCTCGACGACGAGCGCAGGCACCGCAAGGAGCGGCTGGCGGGTGCGCTGCGTATCTTCGGGCGGCTCGGCTTCGAGGACGGCGTCTCAGGGCACATCACCGCACGCGACCCCGAGTTCACCGACTGCTTCTGGGTCAACCCGTTCGGCATGCCGTTCAAGCACGTCACGGTGAGCGACCTGGTGCTGGCCAACGAGGACGGGCAGGTGATCGAGGGCCGCTACCACGTGAACCAGGCCGCGTTCACCGTGCACTCCCAGGTCCACGCCGCCCGCCCCGACGTCGTCGCCGTCGCCCACTGCCACTCGGTGCACGGCCGCGCCCTGTCGGCGCTCGGCGATCTCCTGGACCCGATCACTCAGGAGAGCTGCGCCTTCTACGAGGACCACGCCCTCTACGACGCCTACACCGGCGTCGCCGTCGACGCCGAGGAGGGCCGGCGCATCGCGGACGCGCTCGGCTCGCGCAAGGCACTCGTCCTGCGCAACCACGGCCTGCTGACCGTAGGCGACTCGGTGGACGCGGCGGCCTGGTGGTTCCTGTCGCTGGAACGGTCCTGCCAGGTGCAGCTGCTGGCGAAGGCGGCCGGCCGGCCGATGCCCATCGACCACAAGATGGCGGTGGCGACCCGGGAGCAGCTCGGCGGCGACCTGGTGGCCTGGATCAACTACCAGCCGATGTGGCAGGACATCAGCCGGAGCGAACCGGACCTGCTGAGCTAGCGATCCAGCTGGAACCCGCTGAGTACGGCCGCCTTCGTCATCGCGAACTCCTCGTCCGTGAGTACCCCGTCCCGGTGCAGCTCGCCCAGCTCCCGCAGACGACGCAGGAGCACGTCGTGGTGGTCGGCCTGGGGCGGGACGGCGGGCCCCGGATGCCGGGGGCGGCCGACGTGGCGGTCGGCAGGGCGGTCGGCGTACGCGCCGCCCGTGCGGGCGGAAGGGTGCGGCAGCCGGGCGGTGACCGCGGTCGCCACGAGCGCGGTGAGCAGGTCGCGGCGGGCGCTGCCCCACAGGTCCAGGGCGTACGGGTCCTTTTCGGTCGGCAGCTTGGAGAACGCCGTCTCGCGCGTGACGAAGCGCAGGAAGCCGTCCTCGTAACCGGAGTTGGGCAGCCACTCGACGTCGACGAGATCGCCGACGGCGATGATCCGCGGCCCGGTGGCCCGCTTGACCCGGTCGGAGGTGTCGGACCAGTCGATACGCACCTGGCTGCCGTCGAACGACACCGTCCCGTCGGAGGACCGCACCGAGACCGGAACCGGCGGTCCGGGCAGCAGATAGGCCTTGGTCGGCTCCTTGGGGACCTGATCGAGCAGCAGCGCGTGCCGGATCTCCTCGGCCACGTACTCGGCGACCCCGGAACGGTCGATGTCCACCACCAGCCGGTACGGATCCGCCGCATCAGGCAGCCGGCCCCCCGTCGCCTGGAGCAGCGGATCGGCCCCCTCGCGCAGCCGCATACGCAGCCGGCCGCGCTTGCGTTCCGGCTCGTAGACGACACCCGCGACCGCTTCGAGCGGCACGGCGACCTCCCCGTACGTCTGCCGGAACAGCGGCACGGAGCGGTGGAGTCCCGGCGTGATCCGGACCGTTGTGCCGTCGAAGGCCCAGGTCCCGTCACGCTGGATGATCTCGGCCATACGGAAATTCTCGCAGCCAGGTCAACACGGCCGACCGCGCTTCACCCGCCCTGACCAGACCTGCCGGACACACACCGTGTGCCGTAGGGCACAATTCGCTGACGTCGCGGGGGAGTTGTTCGAAGACCGGCGGCGGTGTCCGGGCTCTGCGGAGAGCCGCCGGTCGGTTGGTTGTGGTCGCGGGAAGGCGGGCGTCGGGCGTGGCGGTGCAGGAGGCGAGACAGGGCGCGGAAGCGGGCGCGCACGCGGGTGGCTGCACCTGCGGGGACTGCCCACACGGGGCCCGTGAGGGGCATCGGCGCGCGGTCGCCGAATTCCTGGTGAAGCGGGACGAGTTCGCCGCTGGGCAGGGCCTGCCGGCGGCCGTGGCGCACTCGGCCTCGGCCTCCCGCCAGTGGGTCTCGGAGGAGCTGACGCAGTCCGCGGAAGCCGTCGCCGAACGCGGCCGCGCCGAGGGCGGGGCCTGGCTGGCCCGGCTGTGGCGCCGCACCGCCTGCGCCGTGTGGGGGACGGTCGTCGCGCTGCTGCTGGCACAGTCGCTGACGGCGATCGGCGCGGGCTGGACTACGGCCCGCACGGCCGGGCTGCTGGCGGCACTGGTGGTGGCCGGTGCACTGACCGCCGCGTCGTGGTTCCACCGGGCACGCGGCGGGGCGCTGGCCCCCGTCATCGGCGACGACAACCGCCTGTCCACCTCACGTGCGGTGGCGGCGGCCTGGGTGCTGTTCGTGGCCTACGCCGTCCTCGTGCTGGTGGGCCGACTGGCCTCGGCCTCCGGCCACGCCGAGCGCGACGCGCTGATCTCCGGTTTCGAACTCGCCCGCGGGGCGGGTGTCGTGACCGTACTCGCCGTGGTGTGCGGGATCGCGGTACTGGTGCGCCGGGTCGTCGGGCTGCGGGTGCTGGGACAGAAGCTGCAGAAGGTGCGTGCGTATCGCCCACGCGCGGCCGACCTGCTGACCGACGACGCCGGGCGCGGCACCTTCGCCGACATCCAGTACGTCGTGATCAGTGCGGTCGCCCTGCTGTTCGCCGCGGTACGGCTGGCCCGCCGCCCCGACCAGCTGCCCGACCTGCCCTGGGGCCTCGCCGTGGTGGTCCTGGTGTCGGCCGCGACCTACCTGGCCGGCAAGTACGCCGAGGGCGGCCGCCCGGTGGTCCTCTCCGTCGTACGGTCCCGTGAGGCCGGCGACCTGGACGCCCCCATCCGCACGGGCGATGACATCGAGATCCGCGGGGCCGGCTTCGTACCGCCGGGCGCCCAGGGGGCCGACCGGCTGTCCCGGATGGTCGTCCGCATCGGCCCGGTCCACGTCCATGTCCCCCTGGTCCCGGTCACCGGCGGCTTCAGCAACCCCACGGACGCCCTCCTCACCGTCCCCGTCCCGGCGGACGTGGAACCGGGACGGGTGGAGGTACAGGTGGTCACCGCCGCCGGGGTGGAGACCAACCGGTACGAGATCGATGTGACGGACTGACGGACTGACGGACTGACGGACTGACGGACTGACGGACTGACGGACTGACGGACGGACTGACGGGCTGCCAGACAGGGGCGTCGGCCTGGCGGATGCGTCGGCCGGGTGTGCCGCTGGGGTGGAACCGGGGAATTGGCGGCGACGGGGTTGAGCGGGACGCCCGTTTCGTACGTATGGTCTGTCGAGGGGCCACGTCAGCGCGGCGAGAGGCGGCTACGAGCGATGACTCACGGCATTCGTACGGACACGCACTCCCCTTATTTCAACAGCGGCCGATCCTGGCGGGACACCGCCTCCCGCTATGCCCTGCTCCCACTCCGCGTCTTCCTCGGCGTCACCTTCATCTACGCCGGGCTCGACAAACTCACCGACAGCGCCTTCATGAAGGCCTCCGGCACGGGCTCGATCGGCGAAACGATGCGCGCCGTCCGCGACTCCTCGGCCATCCCGGCCCTGGTCGACCTTGCCCTGAAGAGCCCTGTCGGCTTCGGCTACACCATCGCCTTCGGTGAACTCGCCGTCGGCATCGGCACCCTGCTGGGCCTCCTGTCACGCCTCGCCGCGCTCGGCGGCGCGCTGATCTCCCTCAGCCTCTGGCTGACCGTGAGCTGGTCCACCGACCCCTACTACTTCGGCAACGACCTCGCCTACCTGATGGCCTGGCTGCCCCTGGTCCTCGCGGGCGCCCCCATGCTCTCCCTGGACGCCGCCCTACGCGCACGGCGGCGACGAGGTGGCGGGTACCTGTAGCCGGCGGTTTTCGGCGCCCGCCCGGTCAGACCGGAGCCTCCTGCTGTGTCTCCCCGCTGAGGCTCCGGTCCCGGCCACGGCGTCTGCGTATGCCCTTGGCCAGGACCCCGACGGCACCTGCCAGGCAGAGGCCGCCCACGACCAGCGGGATCATCACGAACCACGGGGTGTCCCAGAGCCCGCCCGCGTCACCGGCGTACACGGTGCCCGCGACGATCAGGAAGACCCCCGCGACCAGCTTCCCCGGCTGGAACTCATGACGCAGCACGCGTCACCTCCGCCTGTCCCACGCCCACCTGGAGATCCAGGTCGAGCGTGCCGGCATTCGTGCCGCCCGAGATCGGGGGCAGGGTCACCTGCTTGTGCTTGCCCGGTTCCACGTCCACGTCCTTCGCCTCGTCGCCCGGCAACTGAATGTCGCCCACCCCTACATCGATGTTCAGCTTCACGGTCACGTCCGGCGGCAGGATCACCCGCAGCCGGCCCACCCCGACACTGGCGTCCGTCGACACCGTCCGGCCCTTGGCCAGGTCCAGCCGGGACAGGTCCAGGGTCCCGACGCCGTTCCCGAGGTCGTACTTCTGTTTGACGTCCGCCACCGCGGCGGGCCGCCACGTCGTGCGTATCCAATGCGTGCCGATGTCCTTGGGGAGAGCCGTCGCCCCCGCGAGCAGGGCAGCCGTGACGATCGCCAGGAAGACCGACCCCGCCCCTGTACGGCCCAGGACCGCACTGACCGCGATGCCTACACCGAACACGAGGAGCGCACCGGCCAGTCCCGTCTGCAGACTCGTGCCGAGCGGCTGGTCCTGCCAGGTCAGGCCCGTGCCGAGACCAGCCGCGAGCAGGGCGAGCAGGAAGATCCAACCGCCGATCCAGCGGGGCCCGCGCGGCCTGGGCTGTCGGGCGCCCGGGGAGCGTATGTCGGCGTGGCTGCTTCCATGGGCGCCGAGGCTGATGTTGACGGCCGCCGCGATGTCGCGCTCGCGCGAGTCCCGGGGGCCCCAGAGATAGCCCGTGCCACCGACATGCGTTCCGTCCTTGACGATCGGGTCGCGCCACCAGGACGGGTAGGCGGTCGGGACCGGCGGCGCCTGGGCCTCCGGTGGTGCGTCGGCCACGGCCTGGGCGGCCAGCGGATCGGGGTCGGAGGCGCCGCGCCGCTGCGACCAGTACCCCGCACCCGCGAGGAGGAAGGAGAGGACGACGGCGAAGGCCAGCACACTGCCGTTGTTCAGCATCGACAGGAACACCCCGCAGCCGACCAGCGCGAACAGCACGGCAGCCAGCGCCTGGCCGTCGACACGGCCGGTCAGGAGCTTGCGTACCTCGTTCTCCTCCTCGTCCTCGTACGGGACGAGGAGCCAGGCGAAGCCGTAGAAGATCAGGCCGATGCCGCCGGTCGCGGCGAGCACCGCGAGCGTGATCCGGAAGATCACCGGATCCATGTCGAAGTGCCGCCCGAGCCCGGAGCACACCCCGGCGAGCGTCTTGTACTGCCGATCACGCCGGAATCCGTGGGGCGTCCCAGACGCCTCGGACTCCTCGGCTTCCGAGGGCTTTTCGGCGTCCGTGTTCTTCCCGGCTCCGCTGCCCGGAGTCGGTTCCTCGGCCCTCCCCGTCAAGCCGGCCATCACCGCCTCCTCGGCCACGCTCGTCCTTTCCCCCGCTCCTGCCTGCTCGCGTGCGCGCGGTTTCTCACCTGCGGTGGCCGTGTCGGCGTCCGTGCCGGACGAGGCGTTCTCGTCGGGCACGGCGTCCGCGGCGTGCTGGTGATCAGTCATGAGTCCATGGTGCCGGGCGAGCCGCCGCCGCGGCAGTCGGGATGACCCTGGCCCGCCCCTGATATCGGCCCTGAGCCGCGGCGGGGAAGCGTTCGACGGACCGCGAGCCGGAGAGACAGGACCGCGAGACGGCCTGCGAGATGGATTCGTGAGACGACGGAGCTGCGAGACGGCCCGCGAGACGGCCCCGGGGGTCCGGCCTGCCGGAGATCCGCGCCGGAGATCAGGGGAGTCTCGGGGCTCGACCCTGATGCCCTGGTCCGCCGTTCGTGTGACCATCATTGGCATGCCGGAAGCCGCAGCAGCGCCACTCGTCGAACCGCGGCCCCCGCGCAAGCTCTACCGCAGCAGCGACGGACGCTGGCTCGGAGGCGTGGCGCGGGGGCTCGCCGGGCATCTCGGACTGCCCGTGATCTGGGTGCGGCTCGTCTTCGTCGGCCTGTTGATGGCCGACGGCCTCGGCGCCCTGCTGTATGCCGCGTTCTGGTTCTTCGTCCCCCTCGGCGTGGGCGGCGTGGGCGGCCAGAAGCCCCCGTCCCTCGTCAGCGCCGAGACCTCGCCCGACGGCCGCCGCAGACTCATCGCCCGCAAGCCGGACAAGGGGCAGATCGTCGCTCTGCTGCTCATGGTCGCCGTGGCCATGGTCTTCGTCAGCAGTGTGAACCTGGGCAACGGCGCCAAGGCGTATCTCCTGCCGGCCGTCCTGGTCGGCGCGGGCGTCGCTCTTGTCTGGCGCCAGGCGGACAACGCCCGGCGGGCCCGCTGGGTCGAGGTCGGGCGCCGCCGGCGCACGCTGAGCCTGCTGCGTGCCGTGGGTGGTGTGCTGCTGGTCACCGCGGGCGTCTCGGGCATCTTCGTGCTCCAGGGCTCCGCCGCCCACCTCGGCTCGGTGCTCCAGGCGGCCCTCGCGGTCCTCGTCGGCATAACGCTCCTCGCGGGGCCCTACCTAGTCCGCATGACCCAGGATCTCTCCGAGGAGCGCCTGATGCGCATCCGCGCCCAGGAGCGTGCGGAGGTCGCCGCCCACGTCCACGACTCGGTGCTGCACACCCTGACCCTGATCCAGCGCAACGCGGAGAACGCGAGCGAGGTGCGCCGGCTCGCCCGCGCCCAGGAGCGCGATCTGCGCACCTGGCTCTACAAACCCGAGGGCACCGGCAAGGACGAGGCCGACGAGCCGACCACCCTCGCCGACGCGGTGCGGCGCAACGCCGCCGAGGTCGAGGACAAGCACGGCGTCCCCATCGAGGTGGTCGTCGTCGGCGACTGCCCGCTCGACGAGAGGACCGGCGCACAGATGCAGGCCGCGCGGGAAGCAATGGTGAACGCCGCCAAGTACGGTGGCGAGGGCGGCGCCGTACAGGTCTACGCCGAAGTCGAGGGAAAGACGGTCTTCGTGTCCGTCCGGGACCGCGGTCCCGGCTTCGACCTCGACTCGATACCCACCGACCGCATGGGCGTCAGAGAATCGATCATCGGCCGCATGGAGCGTCACGGCGGCACGGCCCGGCTGCGGGCGGTGCCGAGCGGCGGCACGGAGGTCGAGCTGGAGATGGAGAGGGCGGAGAAGACGTCATGAGCGACCCGACCGGGGCGAACGGTACCGCGGGGGCGGAACAGCAGGCGGCCGGGCGCCACGTGCGCGTGGTTCTCGTCGACGACCACCGCATGTTCCGTACAGGTGTACAGGCCGAGATCGGACGGACCGACGAGACCGGTGTCGAGGTCGTCGGCGAGGCCGCGGACGTCGACCAGGCGGTCACGGTCATCACCGCGACGCGGCCCGAGGTGGTCCTCCTCGACGTCCATCTCCCGGGCGGCGGCGGGGTCGAAGTGCTGCGCCGCTGCGCCCCGTTGATGACCGACGCCGAGCAGCCCGTCCGCTTCCTCGCCCTGTCCGTCTCGGACGCGGCGGAGGACGTGATCGGCGTGATCCGTGGCGGCGCGCGGGGATACGTGACGAAGACGATCACCGGCACCGACCTGGTCGACTCCGTCTTCCGTGTCCAGGAGGGCGACGCGGTCTTCTCCCCGCGACTGGCGGGCTTCGTCCTCGACGCCTTCGCCTCCACCGACGCCCCGCCGGTCGACGAGGACCTCGACCGCCTCACCCAGCGCGAACGCGAGGTGCTGCGGCTCATCGCTCGCGGTTACGCCTACAAGGAGATCGCCAAGCAACTCTTCATCTCGGTGAAGACGGTCGAGTCCCATGTCTCAGCCGTCCTCAGGAAGCTCCAGCTCTCCAACCGGCACGAGCTGACTCGGTGGGCGACGGCGCGCCGGCTGGTGTGAGCTGCGGGCGCCGGGGCCGCGGAGGTCGTCCCTAGCGGTGCCCCGGCGCCGGCGCCGGCCCCAGCACCCGCAGCGCCCACCGGTAATGCCGTACGGCCTTCACCACGCCGATCAGGCCCGTCAGCCACAGGATCGTGCCGATGCCCATCCCGAGTGCCACATCGTTGTAGGCCGAGCGGCCGGGCTCCGCGCCCGCCGAGGCCGCGAGGGACGCCCACAGGCCGGTCGCACAGACCGCGAGAGACGAGAGCAGCCAGAAGAGGCTCAGGCCGGGGGAGCGTAGACAGGCGTCCGTCGGCGGGTGGCTGTCCAGGGCGAGCCAGGCGTCGAGGAGTCGGCGTATCTGGCTGTCCCGGCGGATGGCGAGGGCGACGGCGATGACCGGCGGGGCGAGGGCGGCGAGGCCGAGGATCACGAACACGGGACCGAGGAGGAAACCCGTCGGGTCCTCCTCCTCGATCTGCTGGAGCGGCAGCACCAGCAGGGACCAGCCGATGATCGCCGCGAGCGCGAGGAGCCACAGCAGCAGCACCCGGTGCACACCGAGGCTGCGCCGCCTCAGTTCCTCCAGTGCCCGCCCCCGGTCGGCCAGCAGCGCTCCCCGGTCCGGCCAGGTCCGGACATGAGGTGGTGGCGGAGGCGGCGGCAGCATGGACCGGGACATCGGGACCCTCTCGGACGGCGCCGGGGCGGCGGCGGAACCGCGGACGGCGTACGGGCGGCCCACTGCCGCTTCGCGCGCCGACGCTACCGTGCCACCGCGCTCGTGCCAGTCCCGCGCCGCCCCGCCCGGCCTCATCAGGCCATCCCCGAGCGGCTCTTGCCCCCCCCTCAGCGCACCTTCTTGCCCTTCGAGCCCTTAACGCCCTTCATACCTTTTGTGCCTCTTGCGGCCACGTCACGCGACCCGCGTGGCCCCCGCGAACGGCATCTCGTCGATGGGCGCCAGCCGTACCGGTGCCGAGGGGTTCGGGGCGTGGATCATCTGTCCGTTGCCCACGTAGATGCCGACGTGAGTGATGCCCGAGTAGAAGAACACCAGGTCGCCCGGGAGTAGTTCGGAGCGGGAGACGCGGCGGCCCGCGTCGATCTGCGCGTACGTCGTGCGTGGCAGGGAGATGCCGGCGTCGCGGTACGCGGCCTGGGCGAGGCCCGAGCAGTCGAAGGCGTCCGGGCCGGTGGCGCCCCACACATAGGGGCTGCCGAGCTTCGAGTAGGCGTAGGAGACGGCCGCCGCCGCACGGGAGTTGGGCGCCGCGGCCGTCGCGGCCCCGGGCGCCTGAAGGCTGTCGCGTCCGGCCGCCGACGCCCGCGAGGCCCGGCCCGTGCCGTCGGCGCCGCCCAGTCGCGCGCGCTCCGCGGCCGTCAGCTGGGACAGCAGCTGACGTGCCGCGTCCAGCTTTCCGGTGATTGTCTGCTTGTGCCGCCGCAGCTCCGCCTGCCGCGATCTGAGCGAGGTCAGCTCGACGCGCGCGGCCCCGCGTAACTGCTCGATCTCCCGCAGCTGCTTGCGGACGCGCGCGACGGCGCCCGCCTGCCGGTCGCCGGCCCGTTCGGCGAGGGCGGCGCCCTCGAGGTACTGGTCGGGGTTGTCGGAGAGCGCGAGTTGCAGCGCGGGGTCCATGCCGCCGTCGCGGTACTGCGCGGCGGCGACCGAACCCAGCGCGTCCCGCGCCGCGTTGAGCCGCTCCTCCCGGCGGGCCGCCTCATCCTGCAGCGTCTCCAGCCGCTCCTCGGCCGCCTGCGCCTTCTCCTTGGCGCCGTTGTACTTCTCGGTGGCCGCCTCGGCCTCCTGGTACAGCTTGTCCACCTTGGCCTTGACCTGCGACGGTGTCAGATTCGGCTCGGCGTGTCCGGTCCCGTCGAAGGCCGTCGCGGTCGCCGCGCCCGCAAGGGCGAGCGTGGCGGCGGTACGGGCCGTATTGCCGCTGAGCGAGCGCTGACGGGGCTTGCGGTGCGCTGCCACGTGGACTTGCACGTCCTTTCGTACGACCGCCGGGTCCGTACGGCCGCCAAGCGGACGTACGGCCGCCCGGGAGAGCGGATGCATGGCCGCCCGGGGCGGTCTTCGCGTCCGGCGGCGGCCCGCACAGGGGGGAGAGGGCCGCCGCCGGACCTTCTCGGCGGTGGTGTCCGACTGCCGCCCCTGGCCCGGGCGGCGGTGGGGAGCCGGTCACCTGGGGGAGGACGCTAGGCCTGTCTGTGTCGGCTTGGTAACGCGATGTGCGGAACTGGCGCGAGCGGACCGAATGGTGACCTCAGGTGACCGTGATCCGCGCGCGGAGCCGTCAACTTCACGCAGTGTGATGACCGATGTCGGGATTCCTGGACACGTTCGGGTGACATGGTGCTATGGGGCGCATATATGCAGGCGCTGTCCTATGTGGTGGGCCGGTGTCGGAGGGCTCAAGCGGACCTGGTTAGGCTCCGGCCTCATGGACGTACTCATCCATCTCTTCGTCGGCCTGCACATCATCGGCATCGCCTCGCTCCTCGGCGGCTTCCTCACCCAGATGAAGGCGATGGGCCAGGGCACCGCCCGCTTCGTCCCCGCGATGCTGCACGGCGCGGCGACAATGCTGGTCACCGGCGTGATCCTGGTCGGCCTCGACCAGGCCGACGATCATCCGGTCAACAACATCAAGATCGGCGTGAAGCTGGCCCTGCTGATCGTGATCCTGGGCCTCGTCTACGTGAAGCGGGACGACGAGAAGGTGGACAAGGGCCTGTTCGGCCTGGTGGGCCTGCTGACCACGGCGAACATCTTCATCGCGGTGCTGTGGACGTGACATCGGCACGGACGGCCACCAAGGCCGCCCGGACCGCCGCCGCGGCGACCGCGAGCCACACGGCCACGGCGACCCACAGCAGCACCTCCCCGAGCCCCTTCAGCCATGGGACGCCGACGGCCGAGGCGACGGACAGCGTCGCCGCCGCCGTCACCCCCGTCGGGAACGCGGTCGACCACCGACGCACGTCGTAGCGCAGCCGTGGTCGCGGCCGCAGCAGCTCGGCCACCAGCAGGACGGCGTACCAGCACAGGGCGAGCACGAGCAGGGCGACGGTCACGGTGCGCAGGACGCCGAGGTTGTCGTCGTTCCACAGGTACAGGCTCGCGCTCTGGGCGGAGATCAGCTTCGCCCCCGCCAGCGCCGAGATGGCGAGCGCCCCGCCGGCCACCCACTGGTCGCCGGCCCCCTCGACGGTCTGGCGCAGGTCGAAGTAGGCCAGGGCGAAGCCGTAGAGCACGATCCCCAGCCAGAACAGCACCATCGCCGCGCGCGCGAGCCAGGCCGTCGACAGGGCCCCGGCGAGGGTGGCACCGAGCACCGCGAGCCCCTGCGTGGCGACGCA
Source organism: Streptomyces sp. NPDC002088 (assembly GCF_040296605.1). Taxonomy (NCBI): domain Bacteria; kingdom Bacillati; phylum Actinomycetota; class Actinomycetes; order Kitasatosporales; family Streptomycetaceae; genus Streptomyces; species Streptomyces sp. NPDC002088. The sequence continues at coordinate 338,907 of NZ_JBEOXO010000007.1, forward strand.
CCCGAGGAACACCGTCCCCGGCATACGCCGCCGCCAGTGCCGTACGACGTCGACGAGCAGCACCGGCCACAGCACCACGGACAGCGCCAGCAGCGCCTCGGCGAGGGTGTGCCGGCCCAGTGCGGAGAAACGGGTGCCGAGCACGGTGGTGGCGGCGACCGAGGTGAGTGCGGCGGGCGTGCCCGCCCGGCGCACCCATTTCTCCCGTTCCCACAGCAGCTGCAGAGCGAAGTCCGCCGCCAGCGCCAGCCAGGCGGCGCAGGCGAGCACCAGGGCGATCCGGGACAGGACCTCGTACCCCGACAGCTGCAGACCGACGGACAGGATGCCGGTCGCGAGCACGGCGGCCCCGGCCGCCGGCGGACGCTGCGCCCACCAGGCGCGGGGAGAGGAGGAGCGGGGCATGGGCCGATGCTAAGGAGCACCGCGCGCGTTGCGAGCGGGGCACGCGCGCGGGCGCCCGAAAATACGCGCGGGCGCAGGCACAGCACCACGCTCCCTCAGGACCAGTGCTCCCCCACGCGCGCGTGCCGCACCGCAGTCGGCGGTCAGGCCGGACGCACCACGCTGTGGATCCCCGATTCGCCGTCGTAGTAGATCGACTCCTCGCGGACGTACGCGCCGGGCTTGGGGGCGTGGATCATCATGCCGTTGCCGATGTAGATGCCGACATGGCTGACGTCGTCGTAGAAGAAAACCAGGTCGCCCGGCTGCGCGTCGGCGAGGGAGACGGTGGTGCCGGCGTTCACCTGGTCGTAGGTGGTGCGCGGGAGGGTGACGCCGGCGGCCTTCCAGGCTGCCTGGGTGAGGCCGGAGCAGTCGTAGGAGTCGGGGCCCGTGGCGCCCCAGACATACGGCTTGCCGATCTGCGCGCGGGCGAAGGCGAGCGCCTTCTCGGCCTTGGTGGACGAGGTGGACGAGGAGGACGAGGAGGACGAGCCCGAGCTCGATGTCGTGCTCTCCGTAGCAGCAGCCGCAGCCGCCGCTGCTGCCTGCTGCTTCGCGAGCTCCGCCGCCTTGCGCGCGGCCTCCTCCTGCTTCTGCTTCTCGATCTCCGCCAGCCGGGCCTTCTCCTGGGCGGTCAGCTGCGACAGCAGCACGCGCGCGTCCGTGAGCTTCTCCTGCACGGTCGCCTTGGCTGTCTTGAGGTCGTCCTGCGAGTCGGTGAGCGTCTCGAGACTCTCGGTGGCCTCCCGGCGCTGCTTCATCGTCGCGGCCTGTTCGGTGACGTAGTCATCGACCGCGTCCTTCTGGCGCGAGGTCAGGCGACTCATCAGCTGGGCCTGGTCGAAGTAGTCCTGCGGCGAGTCCGCGAGCAGGAAGGTCGCGGTGTCGGCCGTGGTGGCGCCGGTCCGGTACTGCGCCGCGGCGAAGGAACCAAGCTCCTCGCGCGCTTCGTTGAGCTTCTGGGTGCGCTGGGCGACGTTGTCGAGGAGGGTGTCGACGCGCTTGCGCTGCTTCGCGGTCTTCTCCTTGGCCGCGTTGTAGTTCTCGGTCGCCGACTCGGCCTGGCGGTACAGGTCGTCGACCTTCTTCTCGACCTCTTCGAGGCTCGGCTTGCCGTCGTCGGCCGAGGGGCTGGCGTTGGCCGTCTGGGAGAGCAGGGCGACGGAGGTGAGGGCCGCCGTGGCGAGGGCGGGGGTTCGTATGCCGGCTACGCGCGTACCTGCGGGACGCGACTTGCGGTGCGACGCCAAGGGAGGCGACTCCTTCCACGCTCCGCCTACCGGGTTAGCTGTCGGGTTCGGGCGGATGGATCGGAAGGGTTGCCCTACGGCCTGTCTCCCATGGGGAGTCGGGCCGATTCACCCCGGGTCTCGGTTGGGTCCCCGGCTCCGGTCGCCGTGCGGGCGTACCGGACTCGGCGGAGGCCGCGCGGCCCGGCGACGTTCGCCGGTGGGGGTCGTGCGGCCTGCTCGGCACGGTAGCCAACTCGTGTGGCGCCTGTGAAGGTTGATGGGCGATATGCCCGATACATTTTCGTGACCTAAGGCCAGGGCATTGCTTGCCGTGGCCAATCTGGAGTGATCTGTGGTGACTTGTCCGGAGTGGTGACGTCCGCCCGCTTCGTCGCGCTAGCTTCCAGTCAGCCACGGTCGGGTGCCGTGGCGGGGGAGAGAGGTACGGCCATGAGGAAGCGCACAGCACTCGTCGTCGGCACGTCGGTCGCGCTCGCCGTCACCGCGGGCATCGCACCCGCGAGCGCCGCCGGCGCCACGGGCGGACACGCCGGCGCCAAGCCCGTGATCCGCGTCATCGCCAAGGGCCTCGACAACCCGCGCCAGCTCTCCTACGACGACGGGCACGTGTACGTCGCCGAAGCCGGCCGCGGCGGCAAGAAGTGCGTCGGCGCGGGAGAAGAAGGCCAAACCTGCGTCGGCCTCTCGTCCGCGGTCACCAAGATCTACTGGGACGGCGGCGCATGGCACCACTACCGGGTGGTGAAAGGGCTGCCGTCAGGCGCCGCACCGGACGGCGGCTTCGCGACCGGTGTGGACGGCGTCTCCGCGCTCGACGGCTGCGTCTGGGCCGTCGAGACCTACGCCCCGCCGGAGGCCGGCATTCCCACCGGACCGCCCTGGAACACGCTCGGGAAACTGCTCTCCGTCGACCATGGCACGGCACGGATCGCCGCGGACGTCACCGCCGTCGAACAGAAGTACAACCCGCACAAGGCGACGGTCGAATCCAACCCGTACGCCGTCCTCGCCCTCCCCGACGGCCGCAAGATCGTCGCCGACGCCGCCGGAAACGACCTGGTCGTGGTGGACCCGTCCGGAAAGGCCCGGCCCTTCACGGTCTTCCCCGACCACGACAGGCACCAGGCCGTCCCGACGTCCCTCGCGCTCGGCCCCGACGGCAAGCTCTACGTCGGCGAGCTGAACGGCGAGGCGGAGAAGCCCACCGCGCGCGTGTGGAAGGTCGACCCGCGGACCGGAAAGATCCTCGGCTGGAAGTCCGGCTTCGGCTCGATCACCGGGATCGCCTTCAACGACGACGGCGACCTGTACGTCAGCCAGCTCTTCGCGAGCAGGGTGACGAAGGTCTCGGGCGGCAAGCGTACGAACGTCCAGGTGCCCTTCCCGGCGGGCGTGGCCGTCGATCCGTACGACGGCAAGGTCTACGTCTCCGCCTGGTCGATCGCGGACCGCGACGGAACCGTCCTGGACGGCAGGAAGACGCCGGGCGGGCAGGTCTGGAAGATCCTCGGCTTCTGAGACCCGCGGTCCCCGGTCCCCGGCTCCCGATCCCCGTCACTCGATTCCGGGGATGTTCTCAGGGTGGCGGCGGGTTGTCGGTGGGGCGGCCTAGACTCGGAGAGCGATGAGCAGCCTCTTTGACGACAGCTTCCTGGCGGATCTCCAGGCCCCCCGGGCCCATGGGGAGGAACCCCCGCCTCCGCCCGAGGACGAGCACGTATCGGAGCCGATTCCGGACGACCTGTTCGGCGGGAAGTTCGACGTGCCGCCGGACCGGGACGCGTACTACCGCGACGGTGCCCCGCGCCCCGCGGTCGACCCGGCCGCCCTCCTGGAGGGGCTGAACGAGAACCAGCGTGCCGCCGTCGTCCACTCCGGCTCCCCACTGCTCATCGTGGCCGGCGCCGGCTCCGGCAAGACGCGCGTCCTCACCCACCGCATCGCCCACCTGCTCGGCGAGCGGAACGTGCATCCGGGCCAGATCCTCGCGATCACCTTCACCAACAAGGCCGCGGGCGAGATGAAGGAGCGCGTCGAGCACCTCGTCGGCCCGCGCGCGAACGCGATGTGGGTGATGACCTTCCACAGCGCGTGCGTGCGCATTCTGCGCCGCGAGAGCAAGAAGCTGGGCTTCACGTCCTCCTTCTCGATCTACGACGCCGCCGACTCCAAGCGTCTGATGGCCCTGGTCTGCCGCGACCTGGACCTCGATCCCAAGCGTTTCCCGCCGAAGTCCTTCAGCGCCAAGATCTCCAACCTGAAGAACGAGCTGATCGACGAGGAGGACTTCGCCGCCCAGGCCGCCGACGGCTTCGAGAAGACCCTCGCCCAGGCCTACGCCATGTACCAGTCGCGGCTGCGCGAGGCCAACGCCCTCGACTTCGACGACCTGATCATGACGACGGTCAACCTGCTGCGCGCGTTCCCGGACGTCGCCGAGCACTACCGCCGCCGCTTCCGCCATGTACTCGTCGACGAGTACCAGGACACGAACCACGCTCAGTACGCCCTGGTGCGTGAGCTCGTCGGCACGTCCGAACACCCCGTTGACGTGCCGCCCGCCGAGCACGACCTCCAGCCCGCCGAACTGTGCGTCGTGGGTGACGCCGACCAGTCGATCTACGCGTTCCGTGGCGCGACCATCCGCAACATCCTCCAGTTCGAGGAGGACTACCCGGACGCGACGACGATCCTGCTGGAGCAGAACTACCGCTCCACGCAGACCATCCTGAGCGCCGCCAACGCCGTCATCGAGCGCAACGAGTCCCGCCGTCCCAAGAACCTGTGGACCAACGCGGGCGCGGGCGCGAGCATCACCGGGTACGTCGCCGACACCGAGCACGACGAGGCGCAGTTCGTCGCCGACGAGATAGACCGCCTCACGGACGCGGGCCAGGCGAAGGCCGGTGACGTCGCCGTCTTCTACCGCACCAACGCCCAGTCCCGTGTCTTCGAGGAGATCTTCATCCGCGTCGGCCTGCCCTACAAGGTCGTCGGCGGCGTCCGCTTCTACGAGCGCAAGGAGGTCCGGGATGTCCTGGCCTACCTGCGCGTCCTGGCCAACCCGGAGGACTCGGTCCCGCTGCGGCGCATCCTCAACGTGCCCAAGCGCGGCATCGGCGAGCGCGCCGAGGCGATGATCGACGCCCTCTCCCAGCGCGAGAAGATCAGCTTCCCGCAGGCGCTGAAGCGCGTCGATGAGGCGTACGGCATGGCGGCGCGGTCGACGAACGCCGTCAAGCGGTTCAATACGCTGATGGAGGACCTCCGTACGATCGTCGATTCCGGCGCGGGCCCGGCGACCGTCCTCGAGGCGATCCTCGAACGTACCGGCTACCTCGCCGAGTTGCAGGCCTCCACCGACCCTCAGGACGAGACCCGCATCGAGAACCTCCAGGAACTCGCCGCGGTGGCCTTGGAGTTCGAGCAGGAGGCCGGCGAGGGCGAGACGCCGACCGGGCTCGCCGCCTTCCTGGAGCGGGTGGCCCTGGTCGCCGACTCCGACCAGATCCCCGACGAGGACGAGGACGGCTCCGGAGTCATCACGCTGATGACCCTGCACACCGCCAAGGGCCTGGAGTTCCCGGTCGTCTTCCTGACCGGCATGGAGGACGGCGTCTTCCCGCACATGCGCGCCCTCGGCCAGGCGAAGGAGCTGGAGGAGGAGCGCCGTCTGGCGTACGTTGGCATCACCCGCGCGCGTGAGCGGCTCTACCTCACGCGGTCGGCGATGCGCAGCGCCTGGGGGCAGCCGTCGTACAACCCGCCCTCCCGCTTCCTGGAGGAGATCCCGCCCGCTCACCTGGAGTGGAAGCGGACGGGCGCCACGGCGCCGGTGTCCTCGGGACCGGCCTCGGGGTTGGCGGCCTCGCTGTCGTCCTCGCGTTCGCGTTCGTCGGCGTCGGGCGCGTCCGGTTTCGCCACGCGCAGGGCCTCGGAGAAGCCGGTGGTGTCCCTGGCCGTCGGCGACCGGGTCACACACGACCAGTTCGGGCTCGGCACGGTCGTCGGGGTGAAGGGCACGGGCGGGAACGCCGAGGCGACGATCGACTTCGGGGACACGAAGCCGAAGCGGCTGCTGCTGCGATACGCGCCGGTGGAGAAGCTCTAGCGGTCATGAGTCGAGCCCCCGGCGCACATGCCGGGGGCTCCCTGGTACTTACTGCCGGTGCTCACCGCCGGCCCTTACTGCTGGGTTTTACGTCGGGTCGAGACCGTGGCTCCGCAGCCACGGGAGCGGGTCTATCGCCGAGCCGCCGCTGGGCCGTACCTCGAAGTGCAGGTGAGGACCGGTGGAGTTGCCCGAGTTCCCGGAGTACGCGATCGGGTCGCCGGCCTTCACCGTCGTGCCGGAGGCGACGCGGTAGCTGGAGAGGTGGCAGTACCACGTCTCCGTGCCGTCCTTCGCCGTCACGATCATCATGTTGCCGTACGCGCTGTTCCACTGCGTACGGACGGTGCCGTCGGTCGCGGACATCACGGTCGTGCCGTACGAGACCGGGAAGTCGATGCCGGTGTGCACAGACATCCAGTTGATACCGGCCTGGCCGAAGTAGGCGCTCAGCCCCTTCTGCTCGACCGGAAGGGCGTACTTCGGGCGCAGCCGCTCCTTGCGGGCCGCCTCCGCCGCCGCCTTCTTCTTCTCGGCCTCCTGCTGGGCCTTGAGGTCGATGCGCTCCTGCGTGCGGCTGGCCCGGTCGGCGAAGTCGTCGGCGCCGGCGGAGAGGCTCTCGAGCTGGGTGTCCAGCTTGTTGTTGGCGGCAGACGGTTTCACCGCCTGCGCGTCCGAGGCGGACGCCGTCGTGTCATTGCCGTCGTCGGTCAGGGTGCCGACGGAGGCGGCCGCGATCCCGGCGACACCCATCACGCACGCCGAGGGCACGGCCACGGTGAGCAGCGCGGAGCGCTTCGGGGGCGTACGGCGACGGGAACGGGACGCGCCGCGGGACGCCGCGCGCGGCGCCGGGAGCGGAACGGCCTCCTCCTGGTCGTCAAGGAGAGGCGCTACGGAGGGGAGTTCGCCGGTGTCGGTCGACTCGCCCTCTGCCGGGGCCGGTTCGTCGTCCGAGGCGGGGGACTCGTCGCCGTCGGTGTTCCACTGCGTGGCGTCGTACGCGCCGGTGTCGAAGACCTGCGTGCCCCATTCCCACTGCTGGGTCCGGTCGGCCGGAGTGCTGGACTGGTCCGGCTGCAGCCAGGTGTTCGCGTCCCTCCCCCAGAGGGGGGACCCCCAGCCGGAGACATCGGAGGCCGTGGCCTGCTGCGGGACGGCGGACAGCTGCTGGTAGTCGGCGGACCAGGTCGTCGTGTCGTACGCGCCCGTGTCGTAGGCGGCGTGGTGCTGGGCCGCGTACGGGTCGTAGTTCAGGGTCTGGTGCGCGCCGGTCGACCACTGGCCCGCGTCGTACGAGCCGCTGCTGTGACCGGAGTTGTGGCCGGTGTCGTACGAGCCGACGCCGTGAGCGTCCCCCGGGAGGTCGCCGAAGAGGGGGTCGGTCGCGAAGGCCGTGGCGGCTTGGGCACCGGTGTCGAAGCTGCCCGTTGCGAAGCCGTTCGCGTCATAGCCGCCGCCGTACGTGGTGAAGTCACCGTACTGGGCTTCCTGGGTGCCGTACGACGCGTAGTGCGCCGAGGCGGCGTCGGAAGCCGGAGCCGGGGTGGTCATGGTCCCCGACGGGTGACGGTCGTTCACCAACTTCTCTTTCGCCTCGACAACAGGGGCTGCCAGAGCAGTGCGGTGACTGTACCCGTCGGTATGCGGGCGCGACAATCTTCTGCAGGTTTCGTGCGCGCAGGAAACGGGCATTCGGCCGTGTTTCGGGGGACTGCGGGCACGAGTTTGGCTTTGCGTTCGAAGATTGTTCGAGTTCGAGGTGCCCTCAGGCCCCGGTAAGCCGGCCGCGGTGGGCCACTGTCAGGGCGAAGCGCGCTATATGTCTGCTATTTCCGTCGTGTTCTTATGCCACGGTCAGGTCATCTGCATGCGCGGCGGTGTCGGCGGCGGCGTCCGATGCCGGCTGCTGTGCGGTCTCGAGGGCCTGCCGTATCCCGGTCGCGACGGCCGGGTGTACGGGCAGGGCGAGGTGTCCGATCCCGCTCACCCGCACGTTCTGCGCCAGCAGGTCCGGGTGGTCGATGCAGGCGGTCTCCAGCGGGTCCATCACGTGGTCGAGGTCGCTCCAGAAGCTGACGAACTGCGTACGGCAGCCGGGGGCGGGTAGCGCCAGCTCCTCGATGACCTGGGAGCCGGGGCGCATCTGGCGCACGATGGGGTGCGCGTTCGCCAGTGGCACGGCCCGGGTGCCGGAGTGCGGGGTGCCGAGCGTGACCAGCGTGCGGACGCGCAGGTCACCGCCGAGCCGCTGGGCGTAGTACCGCGCGATCAGGCCGCCGAGGCTGTGCCCGACGATGTCGACCTGCCCGCTGCCCGTGCGCTCGCAGATCTCCTCTACGTGTCGGCCGAGCAGTTCTGCGGCGGTGCGGATGTCGCAGGTGAGCGGCGAGTAGTTGAGTGACATCACCCGGTGGCGGCCGTGCTGGGCGAGGCTGCGGCGCAACAGGACGAACACGGAGCGGTTGTCGATGAAGCCGTGGAGCAGGAGGACGGGGGGGTGGTCGGGCCGGGCCGGGAGCTGGGGGGTGTCCGGGGCGGCCGACGTGCGCCGCTCCTGGGCGATGCCGGAGGGATAAAGGAGGAGGTGTCCCGCGAGGATCGCGACCTCCAGGGCGGTGGCCTTCAGGAGGGCGACGGAGAATCCCGCCAGTCTGGTCGGCAGCAGCCACTGACAGAGGGGCAGTAAGGGCGGCAGTGCCCGGGTGACCTTCATGGCCGACCTCCTGTCGGCACACGGAGGACGGCTCTGTCCCCCGTGTGCTCTCGTGGAAGTCGCGGCGGAGGCTGTCGGTGCGGGTGCGCCGGGTGCGCTGTCGTTTCCTGCTGCCCTGCGTGTCCGGCGTTCCTGCGTCGACTCGCCGCACCGCCACGGCGCGCGGTTTTGCGGCGCGGTGGTACCGGCGACCTCGTTGCGGCTCCCGTGCGCGGGTTCCCTCCTCGCCCCTCGGCCGCAGGGCATGCGGCGCGTGGGCCGCGGAGACTCGGAACGATGCGCGGCGAACGTGTCCCATCGTGTGATTTCCCCCTCGGTGTCCTCCGCGAAACCGCCGGTTACGGGATGTTGGCGATAACGTTCGTTCACTTCCCCGGCGGTCTGGCGTGTGCGGTACTTGTCGGTAGGGATGGATGCAGTCGCTTCATGGAGGCAGTGATGGGTGTGGCAGCCGGTCCGATCCGCGTCGTAGTGGCCAAGCCGGGGCTCGACGGCCATGATCGTGGGGCCAAGGTGATCGCGCGGGCGCTGCGCGATGCCGGCATGGAGGTCATCTACACCGGGCTCCATCAGACTCCCGAGCAGATCGTCGACACCGCGATCCAGGAGGATGCCGACGCGATCGGGCTGTCCATCCTCTCCGGGGCACACAACACGCTCTTCGGGGCGGTGATCGACCTGCTCAAGGAGCGTGACGCGGAGGACATCCTGGTCTTCGGCGGCGGGATCATCCCTGAGGCGGACATCCCGCCGCTCAAGGAGAAGGGCGTCGCGGAGATCTTCACGCCCGGGGCGACGACGGCGTCGATCGTGGACTGGGTGCGGGCGAACGTACGGCAACCCGCCGGAGCGTAGCGGTTCAGCTACGAACGGTGAGTGTCGAGGCGGTGAGCGCCGTGGTGGCGGGGACGGCCGCGCCCAGCTCCTCCGCCATCACCGCGCGCAGGCGCAATGTGGTGACCAGGCGCTGGAAGGCCTCCGCCCAGTACCCCCCGGCCCCCGGTGACGCGTCCTCCGGTTCGTCGGGTATCGCCAGCAGGCCGTCGAGCCGGCTCGCCTCGGCCGGGGCGAGGCAGCGTTCCGCCAGCCCCATCACTCCGCTGAAGCTCCATGGGTAGCTCCCGGCGTCCCGTGCGATGTTGAGCGCGTCGACCACCGCCCGCCCGAGCGGCTCTGCCCACGGCACCGCGCACACCCCGAGCAGCTGGAACGCCTCGGACAGGCCGTGCGCGGCGATGAACCCGGCGACCCACCCGGCCCGCTCCCCAGCGGACAGCGTCCCGAGCAGCTTCGCCCGCTCGGCGAGGGACACCGCCCCCGGCCCGCCCGCCTCAGGCGCGGAGGGCACCCCGAGCAGCGCCCACGCCCACTCGGCGTCCCGCTGGCGCACCGCCGCCCGGCACCACGCCGCGTGCAGTTCGCCCTGCCAGTCGTCCGCCACGGGCAGCGTCACGATCTCCCGCGGGGTCCGTCCGGCGAGCCGCCCGGACCAGGTGGCGAGCGGTGCCGCCTCCACCAGCTGGCCGAACCACCACGATCGCTCACCCCGGCCCGCCGGAGCCTTGGCCACGACCCCGTCGCGCTCCATGTTCGCGTCGCACTCGTGCGGCGCCTCGACGGTGAGCATCGGCTCGGCCCGCATGTGGTCGACGGCCACGCACGCCCCGGCCCGCACCGCCATCCGCGCGGCGAGCGCCGAGCCCGGCAGCGCCGACAGCAACTCCGCCGCCGTCGCCCGCACATTGCGGCTCCGGTCGGCCAGCGCCTGCTCCAGGAAGTCCTCGTCCCGCGGACCGAGGCCCGTACGCAGGGAGTCGAGGAACATCAGCCGGTCCTCCGCGCGTTCCGTCGCCCAGGTTGCCGCGAGCAGCTCGCGCGCGGCCTCGGGCTCGCGCGCCCGTATCTCCGACAGCAGGGCGACCCGCTCGGCGAACAGGCCCTCCTGCCACAGCTGCCCGACCCTGTCCGCCTCCTCCGGGGCCGGCAGCGCCGCACCCCCGCCCGGGGTCGCGCGCAGGGCGAACCGCCAGTCCGGGTTCAGCTGGGCCAGCCACACCGCGCGCGGGCCCGCGAACGTCAGCGCCGCCGGTCGCAGGTCCGTACGACCGCGGGCCGCGTCCAGCAGCGCGGGCAGCGCTTGAGGGGGTGCGGCGAAACCGCGGGAGTTCGCCACCGCGAGCCACTGGGGCAGCAGCTCCATCAGATCCGGCGCCGTGCCTCTGCGACCTCCGCCGCCCACACCGGAACGGTCGGCCAGCAGCATCGTCAGCCTGTGCGCCGCCGCCGCGGGCAGCGCCGGGCGCGGGTCGGCGGGGGCCGGTTCCGGGCGCCGGGCCGCGCGGGCCGGCCGCAGCCCGGCCCGCCGCCGTACGGTCTCCGTGGCCGCCGCGTCCAGCAGCGCCACCGGTGCTTCCCGGCCCCGGCCGGGCCCGGAGGCGGGAGGTGTACGCCGGTCCGTCCCGAGCAGCGCCGCGGTGACCAGGTCCTCCCAGGCGCCCGGCGCGGGCGCGTCCACGGGAGCGGACGTCCTGTTCATAGGGTTCCTTTCCACAGATGGGTGGCGTGCGGTGGCCGACGGTTCAGCACAGCGGCACCGCCTCGCCCGCGCCCTCCGGCCAGGCCGTCAGCGGGGTGAAGCCCCGGTGGCCGCACTCGCCGAAGACCTTGACGGGGCCACCGCCCGAGAGGGCGACCAGGCGCCACAGGCCCGGGCGTGCGCGGGCGGTGGGGGCGAGCGGCAGGGCCGTGTCCTTGTCGGCGTCAGCCAGCTGCCAGGCGTCGCCGTCCTGGACCGGGATCACCCGGTCCAGCGTCACCGGGACCGAGTCCAGCCACGGGTCGTCCCGAAGAGCCTCGCCGTAGCGGGCCGTCGCCTCGGTCGTCGTCACTCCCGGCGGCCGTACCGCCGTCGGCGCGGGTGGTGCGAACTGTCCGCCCAGGGCCGCCCGTGGCTGTCCGGCGCCCGGGTACGCGGACACCTCGGCCTCCAGGGCCAGCCCCACCGGCAGCGCGAGCTCCGGGGCCCGGCCTGCGGCGCCGTAGGAGAGGACAAGCGCCGTACACCCCGAGTCGGCGCCGTGCAGCCAGATGCGGCGGGTCGTCAGTTTCGCGTCCGCCGTGTCGTATTGGGCGAGGACCAGCCAGCGGTCGCGCAGTGGCGGGCCGTCCGCCGCGCCGGGCAGGCCGATGCGGGAACGGACCGTCGCCGCCAGGCCGTCCGGCAGCCGCTCCCGGTGCAGCCAGCCCTGGTCGAGGAGGTGGAGCAGCGCGCACTCCTCCAGCAGACGCACCGGCCAGCCGGGCCCCGACGACGGGATCGCCCCCAACTCGCGCACGCGGGCCGCCAGTCCGGGCGCCTGCGCGTCGACCATGCGGGCCGCCGTCTCCTCCCACAGTCCGTACCCCGCCTGCTCCGCCGTGGCCAGGCCACCGCGCAGCAGGTCCGTCAGACGCTGCTCCAGCTCCGACGCCCCCGCTGTGATCCGCTCGGCCCGGCGCTCCGCCCTGCGCCGCGCCGCCTCGGGATCACCACTCCCCGGCGAGGAACCCCCGGCGCCCGCCGTCCGTTTCTCCCCCGCACGCTTCCTCCTCCCCTCCAGCCACTCCCCGGCCCAGGCCGGCGGCTGCCCCGGCGGCACCGCACCGTCCCCGCCCGCCCAGAGCAACAGCAGCCCGAGCGCGTGCTTGCACGGGAACTTGCGGCTCGGACAACTGCACTTGTACTCGGGGCCGGACGTGTCCGCGACGTCGACGACCGTCTGATACGGCTTGCTGCCGCTGCCCTTGCACAGTCCCCACACCGCCCCCTCGTCAGAACTGCCCGCCTCGGACCACGGGCCGGCCGTGCCGAGTTTGCTCCCCGCCTTGCGTGAAGCAGCGTCAGGCGCCAGTGCCAGCACCTGGTCCGCCGTCCAGCGCACCCCCTGCTGAGTCATGCCATCGAAGGTAGATCCCACCACTGACAATCGGCCCCGCGAGCGGGACGGCGCCGCGTTTGCGCAGGTCGGAACGCATTGTCAGTGCCGTGGTGCACGGTGGGCACCAGATCCGAACCGGCCGAGCTGGAGGGGGCCTCAGCCATGACTGTGTCCGTGGGAACTGTGTCCGTGGAACCGACGGTGGTCGATCCGCCCGCGCAAGAGACGGGCGAGGCGTTGCGGCCGCACGCCGAGGACGCCTTCGCCGCCGAACTCGCCGCACTGGCCGCGCAGGACGACCGCCCGCGCCCGGCCCGCTGGAAGCTGTCGCCGTGGGCGGTGGCGACCTACCTGCTCGGCGGCACCCTGCCCGACGGCACGGTGATCACGCCGAAGTACGTGGGCCCGCGCCGCCTCGTCGAGGTTGCCGTCACCACGCTCGCCACCGACCGCGCGCTGCTCCTGCTCGGCGTGCCCGGCACCGCGAAGACCTGGGTCTCCGAGCATCTGGCCGCGGCGGTCAGCGGCGACTCCACCCTGCTGGTGCAGGGGACGGCCGGCACACCGGAAGAGGCGATCCGCTACGGCTGGAACTACGCGCAACTGCTCGCCCACGGCCCGAGCCGCGACGCCCTCGTGCCCAGCCCCGTCATGCGGGCCATGGCGGAGGGGATGACCGTGCGCGTCGAGGAACTGACCCGTATCCCGGCCGATGTGCAGGACACGCTCATCACGATCCTGTCGGAGAAGACCTTGCCGATACCGGAGCTGGGCCAGGAGGTGCAGGCGGTCCGCGGGTTCAACCTGATCGCCACGGCCAACGACCGCGACCGTGGGGTCAACGACCTGTCCAGCGCGCTGCGCCGCCGCTTCAACACGGTCGTGCTGCCGCTGCCGGAGAGCGTCGAGGCCGAGGTCGACATCGTCGCGCGCCGCGTCGACCAGATCGGCCGCTCCCTCGACCTGTCGGCCGCGCCTGACGGCATCGACGAGATCCGCCGCGTCGTGACCGTCTTCCGCGAACTTCGTGACGGGGTCACCGCCGACGGCCGTACGAAGGTGAAGTCGCCCAGCGGCACGCTGTCCACGGCCGAGGCGATCTCCGTCGTCACCAACGGCCTGGCGTTGGCCGCCCACTTCGGCGACGGCGTGCTCCGGGCGGGCGATGTCGCCGCGGGCATCCTCGGCGCAGTGGTCCGCGACCCGGCGTCCGACCGGGTCGTCTGGCAGGAGTACCTGGAGGCGGTCGTACGGGAGCGGGACGGCTGGAAGGACTTCTACCGGGCCTGCCGGGAGGTGAGCGCATGAGCGACACCGGGTGGGGGTTCCTGGATTGCTCCCGAGGGCGACGGCGAGGACAAGGGGGAGTGGGATGACGACCGGTGCCGGCCCGGGGCCGCTGCTGCTGGGCGTACGGCATCACGGGCCGGGGTCGGCGCGGGCGGTGCGGGCCGCGCTGGAGGCGGCGCGGCCGGGGGTGGTGCTGATCGAGGGGCCGCCCGAGGCCGACGCGCTGATCCCGCTGGCCGCCGACGAGGACATGCGGCCGCCGGTCGCCCTCCTCGCCCATGCCGTGGACGAGCCCGGCCGCTCGGCGTTCTGGCCGCTGGCCGAGTTCTCCCCGGAATGGGTGGCGATCCGCTGGGCCGTGGAACACGGCGTCCCGGCCCGCTTCATCGATCTGCCGGCCACCCACACCCTGGCGTGGGGGAGGGCAGCGAGCGACGAGGGAGAAGGAGAAGGGGAGGCCGAGGCACACGCTCCCGGCGCCGACGTCCGGATCGACCCCCTCGGCGTGCTCGCCGAAGTCGCCGGTTACGACGATCCCGAGCGCTGGTGGGAGGACGTCGTCGAGCATCGGGGCGCGGGTGACGGGGACGTAGGCGCCCAGTCGGGCGCGGGTGACGAGGACGTGTTCGCTCCGTTCGTGGCGCTCGAGGAGGCCATGGGGGCGCTGCGAGAGGCCTACGGCAGCGGGGGCCACGACCGGGATCTCGTGCGAGAGGCGTACATGCGGCTCCAGGTGCGGGGGGCGCAGCGGGAGTTCGAGGGCGGCGTCGCCGTGGTGTGCGGGGCCTGGCACGTGCCCGCACTGCGGCAGAGGACCACCGCGGCCGCCGACCGGGCGCTGCTGAAGGGGCTGCCCAAGGTCAGGACGGACATGACCTGGGTGCCGTGGACGCACCGCAGACTGTCGCGGGACAGCGGCTACGGCGCAGGCATCGACTCGCCAGGCTGGTACGGGCACTTGTTCGGCGCGCCGGACCGGCCGGTAGAGCGGTGGATGACCAAGGTCGCCGGACTGCTGCGCGCGGAGGACCGGCTCGTCTCCTCGGCCCACGTCATCGAGGCGGTGCGGCTGGCCGGGACGCTCGCCGCGATGCGCGGCCGCCCGCTGCCCGGGCTGAGCGAGACGACCGACGCCGTGCGGGCGGTGATGTGCGAGGGCTCGGACGTGCCGCTGGCGCTGGTGCACGACCGGCTGGTCGTGGGGGACGTACTGGGGGAGGTGCCGCGGGCGGCGCCGGCGGTGCCGTTGCAGCGCGACCTTGACCGGTCGCAGCGCCGACTGCGGCTCAAACCAGAGGCCCTGGAGCGGGAGTTGGAGCTCGACCTGCGCAAGGAGACCGACGCCGGGCGCAGCAGGCTGCTGCACCGGCTGCGGCTGCTGCGCGTCGACTGGGGCGAGCCGGCCGCCTCGCGGGGCAGCACGGGCACGTTCCGGGAGACGTGGCGGCTGCGCTGGGAGCCGGAGCTGTCCGTGCGGGTCGCCGAGGCCGGCGTGTGGGGGACCACCGTGCTCGCCGCCGCGACCGGGAAGGCGGAGGCGGACGCCGTTGCCGCGCAGAGCCTCGCCGACGTCACCGCACTCGCCGAGCACTGCCTGCTGGCCGACCTGCCCGACGCGCTCCCCACGGTCATGCGGATCCTCGCCGACCGCGCGGCCCTCGACACGGACGTCGGTCACCTCGCCCAGGCCCTGCCGGCCCTGGTCCGCTCCCTGCGCTACGGCGACGTGCGCGGCACGGACACCGGGGCGCTCGCCGAGGTCGCCGCGGGCCTCGCCCGGCGGGTCTTCGTCGGTCTGCCGCCGGCCTGCGCCGGACTCGACGCCGACGCCGCCGACGAGATGCGGCGCCACGTGGACGCGGTGCACGGGGCGGTGGCCCTGCTGGGCGACGTTCCCGCACCAGTCCACGGCGACCTGCGCGGGCGCTGGCACCGGGTGCTCAGGGTGCTGTCCGCGCGGGACACCGTGCCCGGCGTGGTCCGGGGGCGGGCCGTGCGGCTTCTGCTGGACGGCGGGGAGTTGGCGCAGGACGAGGCGGCGCGGCTCATGGGGCTCGCTCTGTCCCCGGGGACGCCGCCGGGGGACGCGGCGGCCTGGATCGAGGGCTTCGTCGGCGGCGGGGGCGGGATGCTCCTCGTGCATGACGAGCGGCTGCTCGGCCTGGTCGACGGCTGGCTCACCGGGGTGCCGGCGGGGGCGTTCACGGACGTGCTGCCGCTGCTGCGGCGCACCTTCTCGGCGTACGAACCGGGGGTGCGCAGAACGCTCGGCGAGCTGGTGCGGCGCGGGCCCGGAGAGCGGGGGAGCGCGGCGGGCGGTCCGAGCTCCGGCATACCCGGCTTCGACCCGGAACCGGACACCGTGCGCGCGGACGCCGTACTGCCGGTGGTGCGGCTGCTGCTCGGCCTGGACGCCGAAGAGGGGAAGACCGGCGAGGGACAGGCCGACGACAACGACCTTGTGGGGGTGGGCACATGACGACCGGGCCGACGGGCGCGCCGGATCCGACGCAGGAGCGGATGCGGCGCTGGCGGCTGGTGCTCGGCGGTGACTCTGCCGACGGCACCGGGTGCGCGCTGTCCGGGCAGGACTCCGCGATGGACGGGGCGCTCACCGCGCTCTACGGCAAGGGGGACAAGCCGCAGTCGGGGCGGGACCGTTCGGCGGGGCTGGGAGCGTCGGCGCCGTCCGTGGCGCGCTGGCTCGGGGACATCCGGACGTACTTCCCCTCCTCCGTCGTGCAGGTCATGCAGCGCGACGCCATCGACCGGCTCGGGCTGTCCACGCTTCTGCTGGAGCCGGAGATGCTGGAGGCGGTGGAGGCCGACGTGCACCTCGTCGGCACGCTGCTCTCGCTCAACAAGGCGATGCCCGAGACGACGAAGGAGACCGCACGGGCCGTCGTGCGCAAGGTCGTCGAGGACCTCGAGAAGCGGCTCGCCACCCGCACCCGCGCCACCCTTACCGGCGCCCTCGACCGCAGCGCCCGCGTCAGCCGGCCGCGCCACCACGACATCGACTGGAACCGCACGATCGCGGCCAACCTCAAGCACTACCTGCCGGAGTACCGAACGGTCGTGCCGGAACGGCTCATCGGGTACGGGCGCGCCTCGCAGTCCGTGAAGAAGGAGGTCGTCCTCTGCATCGACCAGTCCGGGTCGATGGCGGCATCGGTCGTCTACGCGTCCGTGTTCGGGGCGGTGCTGGCCTCCATGCGGTCGATCAGCACGCGGCTCGTCGTCTTCGACACGGCGGTCGTCGACCTCACCGACCAGCTCGACGATCCCGTCGACGTCCTCTTCGGGACACAGCTCGGCGGCGGCACGGACATCAACCGGGCACTCGCCTACTGCCAGTCACAGATCACCCGGCCCGCGGAGACGGTGGTCGTGCTGATCAGCGACCTCTACGAAGGGGGGATACGGAACGAGATGCTCAAACGGGTCGCGGCGATGAAGGCGTCGGGGGTGCAGTTCGTGACCCTGCTCGCGCTGTCGGACGAGGGGGCGCCGGCCTACGACCGGGAGCACGCGGCCGCGCTCGCCGCACTGGGAGCACCGGCGTTCGCCTGCACGCCCGACCTGTTCCCGGAGGTGATGGCGGCGGCGATCGAGAAGCGTCCGATACCGGTGCCGGACAGTCAGTGACAGCCGATGGGGTGAGGGAAAAGGGGGGCACGAAAGCGGACATGACTACCCATCGGTAACAGGGGGCTTGCGCAACCGCGGGAGTCGCGTGCGAGGATCGATGCCACCCGTCATCTGTCACTTGCTCCGCCGCACGTGAGGATCCGCCCCCTCTTGACCTGGCCCGCAGTCCTGTCCGGTGCCGCTCTGCGCGTGTTGCGCACGGCGGCCGGGCGGCGTGCGCTGCAAGTCGCGGTGCTGGTGGGCGGATTGTTCGCGCTCGGGTTCCTCTGCGGGGAGCAGGCACATGCGGCGGAGGGCACGACGCCGATGACCTCGGTCTCTTCCTCTTCGGCTACGGCTTCGGCTTCGACGACGAGCTCGGCCTCTGCCGTGCCGTCGGCCGCGGTGGACGGGGTCCGGTCGTTGACGAAGGGCACGAAGGGCACGAAGGGCACGAAGGGCACGAAGGGCACGAAGGGCACGAAGGGCACGAAGGGCACGAAGGGCACGGTGGGTCGGCTCACGCCGGACAAGCCCGTCGTACGTCCAGCGGGTCACCGTGTCGCCGCTTCCGTCCGGGAGGCGCTCGCGCACCCGGTGACCGAGGCCGTGACGCAGCCGGTCGGGACGCTGGTGACCGCGGGGCTGGCGGAGACGCGGACGCAAGTGCCGCCGCTGCCATCCCTGTCTGCCTTGCCTGCGTTGCCCGCGGCGCCCTCGCTGCCGGGCCTGCCCCCGCTGCCGGGGAAGACGCTGCCCGCGCCGGTCACCACGGCACCGCAGCCGGCGGGCTCCGCGGACATCGTGTCGTCCGGCGGGCGTACGGAACATCCGGCGCCGACGGACTCGTACGGGCCGTGTCCCGCCGCTGACGGCATCGGCACCGACACGGGCACCGCGGCCGACATCACCCGCCACCGCCCCGTCCACGCCGCGCCGGCGTACCCGGCGCCCACCGGCGACCCCAACGGTGCGCTGGTCAACCAGTCGGCGCTCGACAACGGCACGTCGCGGCATGGCGACGCGCATGCCGTGCCCCCGAGCCTCCAGGCGCCGCTGCGGCTCGTGCCCGGCACCGCGGCGCGTGCCGACGCTGCCGGGACCAGGGACAGGTACCGGGACATCCCCGTATTCCCCGCCTAGGGCAGGCCTTCCCCCGCTGCTGACCTGCCGCGCGGGGGCGGAACAGGCCTGCCCTCCCGTCCGGACACCCCTCCGTTCTCCGGACCCCATGTCCCGATGTCCCGACGTCTCGACGTCTCGACGCCTCGGAATCCCGTAAGGATCTGACGCACGCATGAACAAGAACATCCGCCGCTCCATCGTGATAGCAGCCGGCGTCTCCGGCGCGTGGGCGCTCGGCTCCGCCGTCGCCAGCGCCGACGAGCTGCCCTCCTCGACCGTGTCCGTACCGGACGCGACCACCGACGCCGGTGGCACCCTCGGCGCGGTCGCCGACACCGTCGACGCCGTCACCGGAACGGCCACCGACACCGCGGCCGAGGTCACCTCCTCGGTCACCGAGACCCTCGGCGCCGCGACCCAGGCCGGCACCAATGCCGGCGCCGACGCCGGTACCCACGCCAAGGCGACGACTCACGCCGCCGACACCGCGGAGCAGGCCCGTCGCTACGTCGACGCCAAGGTCACCGCCCCCACCGCGTCCAGGATCAGGGGCGCGCAGGCCATCCAGGGCGCACGGGCCGCGAAGGCCACTGCCACTGCCACGGCGACAGCCACAGCCACGGCCACCGTCGCGGCCGGCAAGGCCGCCGGCGCAGTCTCCGACGCGGCCCCGGCCGTGACCCAGACCCCGACCCAGACCCCGATCACCCCCCAGGACGGGATCGACTACCTCTTCGGCCCGCTCTCCGTCTTCGCACCGGAGTTGGAGCAGGCCCTGGCCGCCGCCCAGACGAAGCTCCAGGGTGCCCAGTCGGCGGCCCGTGGTCAGGGGCAGGGCGTCGACGGCGTCATACGGACGAAGGCGCGGCACACGGTCGCGGGCGCCGGCCGTATCGGGGCGGAAGCGACCGCCACCGCACAGGGCACGGTCGCCGGTGTCGACTTCCACACCGCCGGAGCGGTCACCGGCACGGCGGACGGCGTGCAGTCCGCCGCCGAGGCCACCGTCAGCTCCGTGCCGAACCACGTCACCGGCACGGTCGGCGGGGTCGAGCAGCGGGTCGTCGGTACCGTCGCCGCCGTCCCCGGCACGGTCACTCCGGTGGTCGAGCAGACGGCCGGTGTGGTCGTCCCGCCGGTGGCCGCCGCCGCGGTCGACGGCGTGCTGCCGGTCGCCGGCCAGGCCGTGGCGGGCGTGACGCCGGTCGCAGGGCACGCCGTGTCGGGCGTGGTGCCCGTGGCGACGGGGGCGGTGAGCGGGCTGACTCCGACCGTCAGCGACGCGGTGACCGGGGTCGCGCCCGTCGCCACGCACGCGGTGACGGGGGTCGAGTCGACCGCCGGTCACGCCGTCGATGCGGCGACCGGTCTGGCGTACGGGGTCGTCGCTGACGTCCAGCCGGTCGCGGGCGGTGTCGCCCAGGGCGTGTCGCCGGTGGCCTGGGGCGCGGTCTCCGACGTGCGAGGGGCCGCGGGCGGTGCGGTCACCGGTGTGCAGCCCGTCGCCGCCGGGGTGGTCGCCGACGTTCAGCCGGTGGTCGGCGGCGTCGTCACGGACGTACCGCCGTACGCCACCGGCCTCGTCGGGCAGGTGACCGCCGACACGACCGGCGCCGTTCTGCCGCCCGTCGCGAACACCGCCGTGCACGGGGTCGTGCCCGTCGCCGGGCAGGCCGCCGCGGACGCGACCGGTCTGGCGTACGGCGTCGTGGGTGACGTGGAGCCCTTCGCGGGCGGCGTCGTCGGTGCCGTACCGCCGCTCGCGCACGGCGTGGCCGGGCAGGCCGGGGCCTTCGCCGGGGGTGTCGTGGGTGAGGTTCCGGCGTTCGTGCAGGGGGTCACGGGGGCCGTGCAGCCCGTCGTCGACACCGTCACCGAGACCGTGCGGCCGGTCGTCCAGGGCGTCGGCGGCAGTGCCACGACGCTGGCGTACGGCGTCGCAGGCGATGTCGCTCCCTTCGGGGGCGGGGTCCTCGGCGAGGCCGCGCCGTTCGTCGACGGGGTCACGGGCCGAGTCGCGCCGTTCGCGCAGGACCTGACCGGGACCGTCGAGGCGACCGGCGGCCCGCTGGCCGGCCACGCCCTTACCGGCGTCGAGGGCGTCGTCGAGTCGATCACGCCGAGCTACACGCAGGACGCGCAGTACGTGCAGTACGTGCAGGACGTGCAGGAGGCGCAGTACATGCAGGACGTGCGGAACATGCAAAGCATGCAGAACGTGCACTACGGAAGCACGTACAGCATCTGACCCCGCGGGGCCGAAGGACCCGGATGGCCGAAAGCCGTCGGTTGGTCCGGCCCAGTCTCCGCGGATGGGACGGGTGGTCCTCATTGGGGTGAGGATCACCCGGCCTGGGCCCCTTGTGGGCTGTTTCAAGGGGCCTCACCGGGTCAACCCCAGCCCGGTGAGGCCCCACCTTCGCGGCACGCCGTGCCAAAGAGGGCCGTAAAAACGGCATCATGTGACAGGTATCACCGCTCATGTGTGACCCTCGATTTAGAGACCCCCTGCAACCGGCGATAACCTGCGAGACGGACATGCCGCGCGCTCGGACACCGTGTGCGCATCCCCTGTGACACATGCGGTCGTCACGTTGCCCTTCGCGGCACGCCCACGCATCCAACGAACCGCGAGATCACTGATAGGGACGGAAGCGCGTGGACCTGTTCGAGTACCAGGCGAGGGACCTCTTCGCCAAGCACGATGTACCGGTGCTGGCCGGTGAAGTCATCGACACGCCTGAGGCGGCCCGCGCAGCCACTGAGCGTCTCGGTGGCAAGTCCGTCGTCAAGGCGCAGGTGAAGGTCGGTGGCCGCGGCAAGGCCGGCGGCGTGAAGCTGGCCGCGACCCCGGACGAGGCCGTCGCCCGCGCGACGGACATCCTCGGCATGGACATCAAGGGCCACACGGTCCACAAGGTGATGATCGCCGAGACGGCCCCGGAGATCCTGGAGGAGTACTACGTCTCCTTCCTCCTCGACCGAGCCAACCGCACCTTCCTCTCCATCGCGTCCGTCGAGGGCGGCATGGAGATCGAGGAGGTGGCGGCCACCCGTCCGGAGGCTGTCGCCAAGACGCCGATCGACGCCAACGTGGGTGTGACCCCCGAGGTCGCGCGCCAGATCGTCGAGGCCGCGAACTTCCCGGCCGAGGTCGCCGACAAGGTCGAGAACGTCCTGGTCACCCTGTGGAAGACCTTCATCGAAGAGGACGCGCTCCTCGTCGAGGTCAACCCGCTGGCCAAGGTCGCCTCCGGCGACGTCATCGCCCTGGACGGCAAGGTCTCCCTGGACGAGAACGCCGATTTCCGTCAGCCGGAGCACGAGGCGCTCGTCGACCACGCGTCGGCGAACCCGCTCGAGGCTGCGGCCAAGGAGAAGAACCTCAACTACGTCAAGCTCGACGGTGAGGTCGGCATCATCGGCAACGGCGCGGGTCTCGTCATGAGCACCCTGGACGTCGTCGCGTACGCCGGTGAGAACCACGGTGGCGTCAAGCCCGCCAACTTCCTCGACATCGGCGGCGGCGCGTCCGCGGCCGTCATGGCGAACGGCCTGGAGATCATCCTCGGCGACCCGGACGTCAAGTCCGTGTTCGTCAACGTCTTCGGTGGCATCACCGCCTGTGACGAGGTCGCCAACGGCATCGTGCAGGCGCTGAAGCTCCTGGAGGACCGCGGCGAGGACGTCACCAAGCCGCTCGTCGTCCGTCTGGACGGCAACAACGCCGAGCTGGGTCGTCAGATCCTCTCCGACGCCAACCACCCGCTGGTCCAGCGCGTGGACACCATGGACGGCGCGGCCGACAAGGCCGCCGAGCTCGCGGCTGCGAAGTAAGGAAGAGGGACTCAGACAGCCATGGCTATCTTCCTCAACAAGGACAGCAAGGTCATCGTCCAGGGCATGACCGGCTCCACGGGCATGAAGCACACCAAGCTCATGCTCGCCGACGGCACGAACATCGTCGGTGGCGTGAACCCGCGCAAGGCGGGCACGACCGTCGACGTCGACGGTACGGAGATCCCGGTCTTCGGCACCGTCGCCGAGGCGATCGAGAAGACGGGCGCGAACGTGTCCGTCCTCTTCGTACCGCCGGCCTTCGCCAAGGCCGCCGTCGTCGAGGCGATCGACGCGGAGATCCCGCTCGCGGTCGTCATCACCGAGGGCATCGCCGTCCACGACTCGGCCGCGTTCTACGCGTACGCCGTGTCGCAGGGCAACAAGACCCGCATCATCGGCCCCAACTGCCCCGGTCTCATCACCCCGGGCCAGTCGAACGCCGGCATCATCCCGGGCGACATCACCAAGCCGGGCCGCATCGGCCTGGTGTCGAAGTCGGGCACGCTGACGTACCAGATGATGTACGAGCTCCGTGACATCGGCTTCTCGTCGGCCGTCGGCATCGGTGGCGACCCGGTCATCGGTACGACGCACATCGACGCGCTCGCCGCGTTCGAGGCCGACCCCGACACCGATCTGATCGTCATGATCGGTGAGATCGGTGGCGACGCCGAGGAGCGGGCCGCGGCCTTCATCAAGGAGAACGTGACCAAGCCGGTCGTCGGCTACGTCGCGGGCTTCACCGCGCCCGAGGGCAAGACCATGGGCCACGCCGGCGCCATCGTCTCCGGCTCCTCCGGCACGGCTGCCGCGAAGAAGGAGGCCCTCGAGGCCGCCGGCGTCAAGGTCGGCAAGACGCCGACCGAGACGGCGAAGCTCGCGCGCGAGATCCTCGCGGGCTGACGCTCGGGCATGACAGCTCGGGCATGACAGCTCCGGGCATGGCAGAAGGGCCCGCACCCTCACGGGGGGTGCGGGCCCTTCCGCATGCTCAGCGTGCTCAGCGCGAGAGAGGCACCAGCCTCTCCGGCCCGTGCTGCGCCTCCGAGCGCAGCTTGGCCCGCAGGGTCAGTTCCGTGTGCGAGAGGGGGCCCGGCGCCGCCTTCGGCGGGACTCCCCGTACCGTCTCCCCGGCGGGCACCGGTGGTTCGTAGCGCGTGGGTGCGGTGCGCAGGGTGAGGGAGGTCGCGCCGACGATGGCGACCGTGAACGCGATCGCGGCCCGGGTCCAGAAGCGTGCCCTGCGTTCGCCGTTCACCCGCACGGTCGTCGGCTTGGCCGCCTGGAGACGTTCCGTGGAGGCCAGTTCGGTCAGCTGCCGGTGCAGGCCGGACGGCTCCGTGAGCTGCGGCAGGCGCGCCGCGACGGCCTCGCGCGCGTGCAGCAGCCGCTTCGCTGCCGCCCGTGTGCTTGCCTCCGTCTCCGCCGCGGTCTCCGGCAGACCGAGGCCGACACCGTCGTAGAGGAGGAGGGTGCGACGGTACGGCGGCGGGAGTTTGAGCAGTACGTCCAGCAGCGCGCGGTCGGTGGCGTCGGCGGGCGGCGGTTCGGGGTGCCGGTAGCGCAGGCGGAAGCGGTGCCAGGGGGAGAGCGCGTACTCGTACGCCGTCGCCCGCACCCAGCCCGCCGGGTCGCGGTCCCGGGCCACCTCGGGCCAGCGCTGCCAGGCGAGCTGGAAGGCCCGTTCGACGGACTCGCGTGCGAGCTCGCGGCGCCCGGTGAGCAGGTACGTCTGGCGTACGAGGGCGGGGGCGCAGAAGGCGTACAGCGCGTCGAAGGCCTGAGCGGGCGTCAGGGGGTCGGTCGTCCCAGGGGGCTGCGACGCCTCGGCGGCTGCCGACGCCTGCTTCTCCAGGCGTAGGGTCACTTCGGTGTCGCTCGCCGTATCCTGACCGGTCGTCATGCCGCTCCAGGGCTCGGCGAACGCGGCCAGCACCTTGGCGTACTCTTCCCGTTTCCGGCCCCGCGGAGCCGTGCGGCCGGCCTCCCATGCGCGCACCGTCTTCCGCGTGACGCCCACCCGTGCCGCGACCTGGTCCTGCGTCAGCGAGGCCTTCTCGCGCAGGCGTCGGCATTCCTCGGGCGGGGGGAGCGGGGGTGCAGGGCTCTGTGTCACAGGGTGCCCTTTCGTACGAAAAAGTACATAAACATATATTGAGTGACACGGCGGAAGTTCGCCTGTTACGACGGGAAAGCGCGTGTCGTTGGGAGCATGACGGTCGTGATCCAGATGACCGTTCGCCGACCGTCGTTGTCGCCCCTGCTCGCCCGGATGCGTGACCGTTCGCCCGGGCTGGCCGCCAGTCTCCTGGGTGGTGCCGTCGCCGCGGGGCTGGGGCTCGGCTCGTTCGCCGTGCTCGTGCTGGTGCTGTGGATCAGTTCGCCGTATCCCGACAGCGGGCCGGGGGGCGCCCTGCACGTCGCCGCCGCCCTGTGGCTGCTGGCGCACGGTGCCGAACTGGTCCGCACCGACACCCTCTCCGGCGTCCCGGCCCCCGTGGGCGTCACCCCCATGCTGCTGCTCGTGCTGCCGGTCTGGCTGGTGTACCGGGCGGCACGGGACGTGGCGGACGGCGGCGAAGACGTGGATACGGACGGGGACGCGGGGGACGTAAAGGGGAACCTGAACAGGAATGCACATGGGGACGTGGATGCGGATGTGGCCGCACCGCGGGTGGCCGCGTGCACGGCATGGGTGGGCGTCGTCCTCGGCTACCTCGCCGTCGGTGCGACCGCCGCCCTCTATGCCGCGGGCGGCGAGCTGCGGCCCTCGTGGGTGTGGACGGGGGCGTGTCTGCCGCTGGTCGCCGCGGTGGCGGCCGGGGCGGGGGTGTGGGCGGCGTACGGGCGGCCCGGCGACGCCGCGGACAGCGTGCTGGTCCTCCTGCCGGGTGCGCTGCGGCGGCTCGTTCTCGGGGTGGACGCCCGGGTGCGGCTGCGGGCCGTCGTACGGGCCGCCGGTGCCGGGACGGCGGTGTTCTTCGGCGGCGGCGCGCTGCTGGTGGGAGCGTCGCTGGTGTGGCACGGAGGGGCGGCGCGCGCGTCCTTCTGGCAGCTGACGGACGGCTGGTCCGGACGGTTCGCCGTCCTGTTCCTGTGCCTCGTGCTGCTCCCGAACGCGGTGGTGTGGGCGGCCGCGTACGCCGTCGGCCCCGGCTTCGCGCTGGGCGTCGGCCATGTGACGAGCCCCCTGTCCTCGGCCCCCGCCCCGCTGTTCCCGCCGTTCCCCCTGCTGGCGGCGGTACCGGACGCGGGCCCCGGCACACCGCTGAACTGGGCGTCCGTGGCGGTGCCGGTGGCAGCCGGGGTGACGGTGGGGTGGTTCGTCGGCGGAGCGGCTTCGGCGGTGAAGAAGGACGGGGCGGGGAAGGACGGGGTGGGGAAGCGGGGGGTGGGGGTCTGGTCGCGTGGGCGGACCTTCGCCTCCGCTGTGCTGGCGGCCCTGCTGTGCGCGGTGGCGCTGGCCGTGCTCGCCGCGCTGGCGGGCGGAGCGCTCGGCGTCGCCGCGCTCGCCCGCTTCGGGCCGGTGTGGTGGCAGGTGGGCGGGGCGACGCTGGTGTGGACGGTGGGTGCGGGGGTTCCGGTGGCGGTGGCGGTGCGGGAGTGGCGGTGCAGGGGCGGTCGGGGGGCGGGGCAGGAGTCGGAGATCGGCAGGCCGCGGGGGGAGGCATGTGGGGAGACGCCGGGGGAGACATCAGGGGAGGCGCCACTGGAGGGACCTTCCAGCGGGCGTCGGCGTGGGCTACGGATGCGGATGCCGGGGCGGGGGCGGGGCTCGAGTGGGCGAGGGACGATGCCGGGGAGCCGCCAGGACACCGGAAAGCACAGCGAGCACGAGAGCCTGTACGACCTCCTGCCCGCCGATCCTCCAGCCGTCGAGCCGACGCCCGAGCTCTGGTACGACGACACCTTTCGCGAGGCTCGCTGGTCGGCGCTGAGGGAGGTGTCCGGCTCGCCGGAGGACGTCCCTGGCGAGGCCCTTGGCGAGGCTCCTGGGCACTGACGTCGCCGAGGGGTGACTCGCCCCCGTCAGCTCGTTCCCAGCACTCCCCGCAGCTCCTCCGGCAGAAGCTGCTTGCAGGACTGTTTGGCCTCGTTGGTGAGGGCGTCGGTGGTGCAGGTGTAGTAATCGCGGTAGACGAGTTGCGCGGTGAAGCCCGCGGCGACCAGGGCGATGGCCAGGGACGCCGTGACCAGGCCGCTCACCGCGGCCGTGGTCTGGGGGCGGCTGCCGGTGTCGGTGGCGGGGGTGTTCGGGTCGCCGGTGCGGGGCTTGGTCCGCAGGGCGCTGATGCCCCAGTAGAGGGCCAGGGCGCCGAGCAGCAGGGCCACATAGGGCCAGCTGAAGAGGGCGAAGAAGAAGGCCCACATGCCGCACAGGAGGGCGTAGCGCGCACGGCGCTGGACCGGGTCCGTCGGGTCCCAGCGCATACCGGTGCCGGGGCCGCCGCCGGACGGTCCCTCGGGACCACCACCGTTGCCGTTGCCATTGCTGTTGCCACTGCCCGGGCGCTCGCCGAAGCCGCCCTGGGAGCGGCCGGGCTGCCGGTCGCTCCACTGGCTGCCCCACGGGGAGCCGCCGGAGCCGCCGTCGTCGCCCTCGCCGCCCGCCGGGCGTCGCGGCTGCCACGGCCGGTCGGGCGTGCCCTCCGGCGGCGGCGCGAACGGGTTGTCCTCCTGGGCCGGGCCGTTGCCGCCCTGCTCGCCGCCGTTCTTCCTGCCCGAGGATGCGTCGGGAGGCGAGGCGGGTTGCTCGCGCAGCAGCACGCCGCTGCGCACCACTCCCTGCGCCGACTGCGGGGGGAGCGTGAGGAGTCGCTGGCTGCGGTCCGGCATCAAGTGAGCGTCTTCCCCTTGGTGAATACGACTGGTATCGCGACGGGTCCTGCGTGAGCTGTCACGGTCCTGCGTGAGCTGTCACTTCGTGAACGCACCGCACACCGACCGCGTTCCCGAGCCCGCTCCTCCCAGACGCTACCTTCCGGCCACGCCCCCGTCCCGTGGGGGCCGCCTCGTGTGCCGGTATCGTTGCTGACGGTCGGCCGCTTCGTAGACTTCCCCGTATCCGGGGGCGCGAAGCATTCGTACGACCGTACAAACGCTTCCCCGAGAAAGGGCCCCACCGTGGCCGCCAAGCCCGTGGCCAAGCGCCTCGTCGTGCTGGTCTCCGGATCCGGCACCAATCTGCAGGCGCTCCTCGACGCCATCGCGACCGCCGGCACCGAGGCGTACGGAGCCGAGATCGTGGCCGTGGGCGCCGACCGCGAGGGCATCGAGGGGCTCGCGCGCGCCGAGCGTGCCGGGCTGCCGACCTTCGTCACGAAGGTGAAGGACTACGGCAGCCGGGAGGAGTGGGACACGGCCCTCGCCGAGGCCGTCTCCGCCTACGAGCCCGACCTGGTCGTGTCGGCCGGGTTCATGAAGATCGTGGGGAAGGCGTTCCTCGCCCGGTTCGGCGGGCGGTTCGTCAACACGCATCCCGCCCTGCTGCCCAGTTTTCCCGGAGCCCACGGTGTGCGCGACGCGCTCGCGTACGGCGCCAGGGTCACCGGCTGCACCGTCCACTTCGTCGACGACGGTGTCGACACCGGACCGATCATCGCTCAGGGCGTGGTGGAGATCCGGAACGAGGACGACGAGAGCGCTCTGCACGAGCGCATCAAGGAAGTCGAGCGAAGGCTGCTCGTCGATGTCGTGGGGCGGCTCGCCCGCAACGGCTATCGCATTGAGGGACGAAAGGTAGTTATCCAGTGACCGCCACCGCCGAGAGCAACAAGCGAGCCATCCGTCGCGCGCTCGTCAGCGTCTACGACAAGACCGGGCTCGAGGAGCTCGCGCGCGGGCTCCAGGAGGCCGGTGTCGAGCTCGTCTCCACCGGGTCCACGGCCGCCCGTATCGCCGACGCCGGCGTTCCCGTCACCAAGGTGGAGGAGCTCACCGGCTTCCCCGAGTGCCTGGACGGCCGGGTCAAGACCCTGCACCCCAAGGTCCACGCGGGCATCCTTGCCGACCTGCGGCTGGACAGCCACCGTGAGCAGCTCGCCGAGCTGGGTGTCGAGCCGTTCGACCTCGTCGTCGTCAACCTCTACCCGTTCCGCGAGACCGTCGCCTCGGGCGCCTCCCCCGACGAGTGCGTCGAGCAGATCGACATCGGCGGTCCGTCGATGGTGCGTGCCGCCGCCAAGAACCACCCGTCGGTCGCCGTGGTCACCAGTCCGGCCCGGTACGCCGACGTCCTCGCCGCGGTCAAGGACGGCGGCTTCGACCTCGCCGCCCGCAAGCGGCTGGCCGCCGAGGCCTTCCAGCACACGGCGTCGTACGACATCGCGGTCGCGGGCTGGTTCGCCGGCTCCTACGCCCCCGTCGACGACTCGCAGTTCCCCGATTTCCTCGGCGCCACCCTGGAGCGCAAGAGCACGCTGCGCTACGGCGAGAACCCGCACCAGCCGGCCGCGCTCTACGTCGACGGCACGGGCGCCGGCCTCGCCGAGGCCGAGCAGCTGCACGGCAAAGAGATGTCGTACAACAACTACACGGACACGGACGCCGCCCGCCGTGCCGCGTACGACCACGCCGAGCCGGCCGTCGCGATCATCAAGCACGCCAACCCCTGCGGCATCGCGATCGGCGCGGACGTCGCCGAGGCGCACCGCAAGGCGCACGCCTGCGACCCGCTGTCCGCGTTCGGCGGCGTCATCGCCGTCAACCGGCCGGTCAGCAAGGAGATGGCGGAGCAGGTCGCCGAGATCTTCACCGAGGTCATCGTCGCGCCCGACTACGAGGAGGGCGCCCTGGAGGCCCTCGCCAAGAAGAAGAACATCCGGGTGCTGAAGGCCCCGACCGCGCCCTCGCACCCCGCCGAGGTCAAGCCCATCGACGGCGGCGCACTGCTCCAGGTGACCGACCGCCTCCAGGGCGAGGGCGACGACCCCGCCAACTGGACGCTGGCGACCGGTGAGGCGCTCACCGCGGACGAGCTTGCCGAGCTCTCCTTCGCCTGGAAGGCCTGCCGGGCCGTGAAGTCCAACGCCATCCTGCTCGCCAAGGACGGCGCCTCGGTCGGCGTCGGCATGGGCCAGGTCAACCGGGTCGACTCCGCGAAGCTGGCTGTGGAGCGGGCCGGCGAGGAGCGGGCGCGCGGCTCGTACGCCGCCTCCGACGCCTTCTTCCCGTTCCCCGACGGCCTGGAGATCCTCACCGCGGCCGGCGTCAAGGCCGTGGTCCAGCCCGGCGGATCGGTCCGTGACGAGCTGGTCGTGGAGGCCGCTAAGAAGGCGGGCGTCACGATGTACTTCACCGGGACGCGGCACTTCTTCCACTGATCGCCTGATCGCTCGGCCGCCTCGCCCGAAGACACCAGGGCCGTGTCTCCCCCTCCACGGGGGTGAGACACGGCCCTCGGGTGTTGCTGGTGCGAATCTTCGGCCGCGTCCGGTCCGTTCAGTACCGCGGGCGGTTGAACCAGGCCGAGCCCGACGGGGCGATCATCGCCGCCGCCATGATGCCGCCGAAGCCGATCCACAGCAGCGCCCACACCAGGGCGGCCGAGGAGCTGGCGTCGGCCGCGCCGATCAGGATGAGGACGCCGAAGAGGGCGCCCAGGATGCCGTAGATCATGGTGGTGATGCGGATGCCCTGGCCGCCGCGGGAGAACTTCACGCCCAGGGTGATCGACAGTCCCGCGAGGGCCAGGAAGAGCACGGCGACGACGAAGATGATGCCGGCCGAGGCGTGGCCGATGTCGGAGAAGTCGTTGCTGCCGAAGGCGTCCTCGCCCGAGTTGGAGGCGTCGTTGATCGTCGCGGCGCCGAAGATGGCGAAGATGCCGATGAGGATCTGGACGGCCGCCACGATGTAGAGCAGGACCCGCGCGGTCACCATCAGACCGGGCATCGACTGCGGCAGCATGTTCGCCCCGGCGTAGCCGGGGTACGCCGGCTGCTGCGGATAGCCATAGCCCTGCGGCGGTACGCCGGGCGGCTGCTGCGGGTATCCGTAGCCGGGAGCGGCCGGCGGCTGCTGGGGCGGCTGCCCGTAGGGGTTGTTCGGGTCGCCGAAACTCATGGCGGTCCTTCCTCCGTGTTGCCCAAGTGCGGGGACGACGCGCGGCACGGTTCGGAGGAAAGTTCTACAGATGCGGTCCGTCCCCCCGGTACTGCCCGCGGCACTGTGCTGCTCATCGTTCTTTAGTCTCCGCTTACTTGTCCAGCCGCATTCCGCATGTGTTGTGCAAGTGCAACATCGCCGATCATGGGGTGAAACGGGCCGGGCGGCGTGGCTGTGGACCCGGATTGGAACCAGGGGGTGGTCATCCGGGAGGATGGGGTCATGACCGCCCAGATTCTCGATGGCAAGGCCACCGCAGCCGCGATCAAGTCCGATCTGACCGCCCGCGTGGCGGCGCTGAAGGAGAAGGGCGTCACGCCCGGCCTCGGCACGATCCTCGTCGGAGACGACCCCGGCAGCCAGAAGTACGTCGCCGGCAAGCACCGCGACTGCGCCCAGGTCGGTATCGCCTCCATCCAGCGCGAGCTGCCCGCCACGGCGACGCAGGAGGAGATCGAGGCGGTCGTCCGGGAGCTGAACGAGGACCCGGCGTGCACCGGTTACATCGTCCAGCTGCCGCTACCCAAGGGCATCGACGAGAACCGCATCCTCGAACTGATGGACCCGCACAAGGACGCCGACGGCCTCCACCCGACGAACCTCGGCCGGCTGGTCCTCAACGAGCCCGCGCCGCTGCCCTGCACCCCCAACGGTGTGCTGACCCTGCTGCGCCGCTACGGCGTGGAGACCAAGGGCGCCGAGGTCGTGGTCGTCGGCCGGGGCGTCACCATCGGGCGTTCGATGCCGCTGCTGCTGACGCGGCGCAGCGAGAACGCGACGGTGACCCAGTGCCACACCGGCACCCGTGATCTGTCCGCCCACCTCAAGCGCGCCGACATCATCGTCGCCGCGGCCGGTTTCGCGCACCTGATCCGCCCCGAGGACGTCAAGCCGGGCGCCGCCGTTCTCGACGTCGGCGTCTCGCGCAACGCCGAGGGCAAGATCGTCGGGGACGTCCACCCGGGCGTCGCCGAGGTCGCCGGCTGGATCTCCCCGAACCCCGGCGGCGTCGGCCCGATGACCCGCGCCCAGCTGCTCGTCAACGTGGTCGAGGCGGCGGAGCGCAGTGTCGGCTGAGGCGGAGGGCACCCCGCGGGAGTCCGCGCTGGACACCGCGGAGGATGACGTGCGGGGCGACAAGCGGGGCGACCAGCAGGGTGAGGCGCACGGCGACGCGCACGGCGATGCGCACGGCGACGAGGAACTCACCGTCCGCGATCCGGTCAGCGCGCCCGACGCCGAGGGGACGCCGAGGCGCACCACGCGCCGGTTCCCGCTGTTCACCAAGGACACCGCGCGCCCCGAGGGCGGCGGCCGGGCCGCCGCCGGCGACGCCCCGGCGCCCGCCAGACAGTGGCCGATCCTCGCTGTGCTGATCGTGGTCGCGCTCGGCCTGCTGCTGACGGCGCTGGACCTGTTCCGGGTCGGGACGATACTGATCGGCGTCGCCCTGCTCGGCGGAGCCGTCATGCGCTGGATACTGCCCGGCGTCGGCATGCTCGCGGTGCGCTCCCGCTTCACGGACATCACCACCTACGGCGTGCTGGGCCTCGCCATCGTGCTGCTGGCGCTGATGGCACAGCCGAACCCCTGGCTGGTGATCCCGTTCCTGAAGGGCGCGCTGCACTTCACCGTCAGCAGCTGAGCGGCCCCGAGGCCTCGTTTCCCGTACGGCGGTCCGTCCTCACCCCCGATGAAGGACGGACCGCCGTACGGGAACCACCCTCCCCCGCCATGAACGTGCTGTTCAACGGCTGTCTGTGCGCTGTGGCACGGAAGTGACCGTTCCGGTACGAGGGTGCGTCCGGGAACCGATGCGCCGTCCCGCTATCTCAACGCCGTACAGCCCCCGCCGCGGCACGCCGTGACCGCGCTCTGCCGCGTCGCGGGACTGGACGGTCCGGACGCCGAACGCTTCGGTGTGCGCTGGGAACTGGCGGTCGAGGCCTGGCCCCGCCCGGCGGCGGAGCCCGCGCAGGGGGCGGGCGGCGAGGCGTACGAGGACGACCCGACCGTTCCGTGGTGGGAGCGTCCGGAGGAGGAACCGCCGTCCCGGCCGCCCGGACGCCTGCTGCTGTACGCCGTCCTGCTGCTGCTCGTTCTGCTGCTCACCGCCGTCGTCGGTGCCGTGGTGGCTGGGTGACTTGAACGCCCCTGGGGCGGGCGAGGTCACGGGTGTGTCCCCGTTGTGTCGATGAATTGACAAGTTCGGGAAGTATCCCGAATCGGCTGTACAGCGCGGCTAACGTGTCCAATCGGGACGGTCCGGGACGTCCCGAGGTCAGCCAGGCGTGCAATGGTGCATGCCCACGGGCCCGAATGCTCCCGTGCGCCCCCACCCCGGGAACTGAGGGCCTTACTGGGCGCATCTCTGTGGGTAGCCAGAACGGGGACTTGGGGGCAGGGCGTCACGCACGGGGAACGACCGGCACGTACCGGGGGGAAGAGGGGGGTTCAATGCCTCGTTGGAGGGCCTTACCGGATGAACTCGATCCGCAGGTGCGGGAGTTCTCCAGTCAGCTGCGCCGACTGGTGGACCGCAGCGGTTTGAGCATCGCGGCGGTGGCCGACCGCACGGGCTACAGCAAGACGTCCTGGGAGCGTTACCTCAACGGCCGGCTCCTCGCGCCCAAGGGCGCGATCGTCGCCCTGGCCGAGGT
This sequence comes from Streptomyces sp. NPDC002088, assembly GCF_040296605.1. NCBI lineage: Bacteria > Bacillati > Actinomycetota > Actinomycetes > Kitasatosporales > Streptomycetaceae > Streptomyces > Streptomyces sp. NPDC002088. The sequence goes on from NZ_JBEOXO010000007.1 coordinate 372,002, forward strand.
CACCGGCACCAATCCGATCCATCTGACCACGATGTGGGAGCTCGCCGAACGCGCCTGGAGCCGTTCGGAGATGCGCCACGACATGACCATGGAGGCGATCCGCATCTCCCAGGCGCGCGCCGCGCTGGGGGAGTTCGGTGCGCCGCCCGCGAACACCAAGCCGGGCAAGGCTGCCCGTAAGAGCGGCAGCGCCACGGTGGTCCCCGGGATCGCGGGGCCCGCGGGCGTCGCCCCGACGGTGCCGCCGCAGCCGACGGCACCCGACGCCGACGCCCGGGAGCGGGACGCCTCCTCACGGAGCGGATCCGGTTCCGCCACGGGTTCCGGATCCAAGTCCGAATCCAGGTCCGCTTCTGGGCCCGGTTCCGGCTCCTCGGGCGGCAACTCGTGGGGGCTGGCGGGGTACACGGGTTCGTCGCCGGCATCCGCGCCGGGAACGCCGGGTCCGGATCCGGTTCCGACGCCGACTGCGAGTCCCTACGGCGAACCGCCACAGGGTGCCGGGCCGGGTGCCGGTGCGTCGGCGGACGGCTCCGGCTCCTCGCGCGGAAAGCGGCGGGCGACGATGTTCCTCGCGGGTGCCGTCGGTGCCCTCGCCGTCGTGTCCGCGGTGTTCTTCTTCGCCAACGGCGGCGACAAGAAGAGCGAGGGGGCGACCGGCTCGCCCTCGTCGTCCGCCAGCACCGCCCTCGATCTGCCCGCCGGGGTGAAGTGCGGCGGCGCCGGCTGCACCGGCAAGGACGCGGAGAGCATGGGCTGCAGCGGCGACCTGGTGACCACCGCCAAGACCGCCACCGTCGGCACGACCGTCGTCGAGGTCCGCTACAGCGAGACCTGCGGGGCGGCGTGGGGGCGCATCACGCAGGCCGCACAGGGGGATGCGGTCCAGGTGAGCGTCGGTACGGCCAAGCAGTCCGGGAACATCACGACGGCCGGGGACACCATCGCGTACACGCCGATGGTGGCCGTGAAGGACGCGGGCGAGGCGACGGCGTGCGCGACGCTGGCGTCCGGGCGGAAGGGGTGCACCCAGTAGGCGCTGGCAGGCGTCGAAACAAATTGGCGTGAGGCAGGCATGGCCGCCGACATCCGGGGCAGGCGCACGTTACCCCCACGGGAGTCCGGCAATCCGGTACCCCCACGGCGGCCGCCTGTGTCCCCCTCTCCCGGACCGGCGGCCGCCTCCTTTTGCCCCGTCGGCGTCACTCTGTGGGGCGGGCCACACGGGCCCGCGCATCCGGGATCTCGGATGCGCGATAGCCTGATCGCTGGATCTCTCTTGACGCCAAGAGATCGATCATTCGGTGATCGATCATCGTGGCCGGCGCCGGTCACGAGTCGGCGGCGGGGATCCCGAACCCCCGGGGCAGGGACGCCCCACCGCCAGCTGTCATACGGAGAACGCCATGACCCGCACTCCCGTGAACGTCACCGTCACCGGCGCGGCCGGCCAGATCGGTTACGCCCTCCTCTTCCGCATCGCCTCCGGCCAGCTGCTCGGCGCGGACGTGCCGGTCAAGCTGCGTCTCCTGGAGATCACGCCCGCGCTGAAGGCCGCCGAGGGCACGGCCATGGAGCTGGACGACTGCGCATTCCCGCTCCTGCAGGGCATCGACATCTCGGACGACCCGAACGTCGCCTTCGACGGCGCCAACGTCGCCCTCCTCGTGGGCGCCCGCCCGCGCACCAAGGGCATGGAGCGCGGTGACCTGCTCTCCGCCAACGGCGGCATCTTCAAGCCGCAGGGCAAGGCCATCAACGACAACGCCGCGGACGACATCAAGGTCCTCGTCGTCGGCAACCCGGCCAACACCAACGCGCTCATCGCGCAGGCCGCCGCCCCGGACGTACCGGCCGAGCGCTTCACCGCGATGACCCGTCTGGACCACAACCGCGCGCTGACCCAGCTCGCGAAGAAGACGGGCTCGACGGTCGCCGACATCAAGCGCCTGACCATCTGGGGCAACCACTCCGCCACCCAGTACCCCGACATCTTCCACGCCACGGTCGCCGGCAAGAACGCCGCCGAGACCGTGAACGACGAGAAGTGGCTGGCCGAGGACTTCATCCCGACCGTCGCCAAGCGCGGCGCGGCGATCATCGAGGCCCGTGGCGCGTCCTCCGCGGCCTCCGCCGCCAACGCCGCCATCGACCACGTGTACACGTGGGTCAACGGCACCGCCGAGGGCGACTGGACCTCCATGGGCATCCCGTCGGACGGCTCCTACGGCGTCCCGGAGGGCCTGATCTCCTCCTTCCCGGTCACCACCAAGGACGGCAAGTACGAGATCGTCCAGGGCCTGGACATCAACGAGTTCTCCCGCGCCCGCATCGACGCCTCCGTCAAGGAGCTCGAGGAGGAGCGCGACGCGGTCCGAGGCCTCGGTCTCATCTGAGTCTTCCGAGCCTTCTGAGCCTGCTGAGCCTTCGCGGTTCTGTCACGGCCCTGCACAGGCCCCGTTCCGGTTCCGACCGGAACGGGGCCTGTGGCCGTTTTCGCCGCTACCGTCGGAAGCGGTACCCGGCAGGGCATTCGGGGGGTTCGCGATGGGCGGATTCGGATGGGACGGCCACAGCTCCGACTCGGGGTCGGAGCACGAGCCGAGCGAGGAGAGCGGCCGCGCGACCTGGGCCGCCGAGGAGGGCTCCACCCCGCCGTGGGCCTCGGCGGAGACACAGACCGGCGGGACGCTCCCACCGCCGTGGGCCCCGCCGCCGACGGGGGCCGGCGGAGCACCTCCGCCGCCGTGGGCCCCGCCGCCGACAAGGGGCGGCGGAACGTCTCAGTCGCCGTGGGCCCCGTCGCCGACCGAGATCGGCGGAGCACTCCCGCCGCCGTGGGCCCCGCCGCCGACCAGGACCGGCGGAGCACTCCCGCCGCCCTGGGCGCCCGCGCCCATGTACGCACCCGCGCCCGCCCCCGCTCGTTCTCACGGGGCCGCCCGTCTGCTGCTCGTCCTCACCGCCACCGTCGTCCTCGGCGCGGGCACCGGAGCCGGGGTCTGGTACCTCGCGCGTGACCACTCCAGCGCGACCGGAACCACCCCGCACGCGAGCGTCAGCGTGACCTCGTCGCCCCCGGCTGTCACCCCGTCGGCGTCGGCGCCCGTCTCCCCGTCCGCGTCGGCCGCCCCGGGCTACCGCACGGCCCGCGACCCGATCGGCTACACCATCGCCGTTCCCGAGGGCTGGACCCGCAGACAGAAGCAGGGTGAGAAGGCCCCGGTCGTCTACTACGACTCCCCGGACGACGGCCGCCAACTCCAGATCTTCGCGCTCGCCGAGCGCACCCCGGCCGAGTCCCTGGACCTCGCCGAGAACGACCCCGGCTACGGCTTCGCACGCCAGCCCGGCTACCGGGCCCTCGTCCGCAGGTCCGACACCACCTGGTCCGAGCTGACCTACCGTTACGACGACGCGGACAACGGCCCCCGCCAGGTGATCGACCACCGCTTCCGGGCGGCCGACGGCACCCTCTACGCGATCCGCGTCAGCGGCCCCGAGGACCTGGCCCGCGCCCTGGTCCGCGAACCGCTCACCACGGCAGTGGCCTCCTTCTGCCCGCCGGGCAGGGAGTGCGGGTAGGTCCCGGCGGGACACCGTCGCTCGCATGGCGCGCCCCACCTTCCGCCCCGCCTTCCGCCCCGCCTTCCGCCCCGCCTTTCGCCCCCGTTTGTCCGAATAGTCAGTGACTCGGCGCACTTTCGGCCACTCATTGCGCATGCGACCGGAGGCCGAGGGCATGCGCTCATGGTCCCGGTGAGTGGCATCCATGTCACACAGGGGCGCTGAACAGGAACGGAAGGCAACACCGATCATGGTCGACAGAACGGAACTCCAGGCGCGCAGGACCATCCACGCGGGAGGGGAATGGCTTGAAGCCGTCTCCGGCGCCACGCGCGAGATCCTCGACCCCGCGGACGCCCGGCCCTTCGCCGTGGTCGCCGAGGGCGACGAGAAGGACACCGACCTGGCCGTGGCGGCCGCCCGCGCCGCCTTCGGCGGCGGCCAGGGGGAGTGGCCCCGCACCCCCGTCGCCGAGCGCGCCGCGCTGCTGCGCCGCGTCGCCGGTCTCCTCGTGCGCGACCGCGAGGCGCTCGGGCTCCTGGAGAGCCGGGACGCGGGCAAGACCCTGGAGGAGGGCCGGGTCGACATCGACTGTGTCGCCGACGCCTTCCGGTACTTCGCCGACCTCGTCGCCGCGGAGGCCCCCGGCCGCGTCGTCGACGCGGGCTCGCCCGACATCCACAGCGTCGTCGTACACGAACCCGTCGGCGTGTGCGCGCTGATCACGCCCTGGAACTACCCCCTTCTCCAGGCCAGTTGGAAGGTCGCCCCCGCCCTCGCGGCCGGCAACACCTTCGTGATCAAGCCGAGTGAGATCACCCCGCTCACCACCGTCGCCCTCATCGATCTGCTCACCGAGGCCGGGCTGCCCGCAGGTGTCGCCAACCTCGTCACCGGGCCCGGCCATTCGGTCGGCGCCCGTCTCGCCGAACACCCCGACGTCGACCTCGTCTCCTTCACCGGCGGTCTCATCAGCGGCACGAAGGTCGCCCGGGCCGCCGCCCCGACCGTGAAGAAGGTCGCCCTCGAACTCGGCGGCAAGAACCCCAACGTCGTCTTCGCCGACGCCTGCGCCACCGACGAGGCCTTCGACACCGCCGTCGACCAGGCCCTCAACGCCGCCTTCATCCACAGCGGCCAGGTCTGCTCGGCCGGCGCCCGCCTCATCGTGGAGGAGACCGTCCGTGAGCGCTTCGTCGCCGAACTCGCCCGCAGGGCAAGCCGGATCCGCCTCGGCCGCGGCACCGAGGCCGGCGTCGAGTGCGGCCCGCTCGTCTCCGAGCAACAGCGCGCCAAGGTCGAGGCGTACGTCGACTCCGCGCTCGCCGAGGGCGCGGTGCTGCGCACCGGCGGCAGGCGACCGGAACCCGGCGAGACCAGGCCGGCCACCGGCTACTTCTACGAGCCGACGGTCCTCGACCAGTGCCACCGCGAGATGAGGGTCGTACGGGAGGAGGTCTTCGGGCCGGTCCTCACCGTCGAGACCTTCCGCACCGAGGACGAGGCGATCGCCCTCGCCAACGACACCGAGTACGGCCTCGCCAGCGCCGTCTGGACCGCCGATGCCGGACGCGCCCGCCGGGTCGCGGGCCGGCTGCGCCACGGCACCGTCTGGATCAACGACTTCCACCCCTACCTCCCGCAGGCGGAGTGGGGCGGCTTCGGCAAGAGCGGAGTGGGCCGCGAGCTCGGCCCCGCCGGACTCGCCGAGTACCGCGAGACCAAGCACGTCTACCAGAACCTCGCACCGCGCCCGGTGCGCTGGTTCACCGGCTGAGTTCCCCCCGACTCGCCCAAGCCCCCCACACTCTGGAGCACCCCCCATGCCCGAGAACCCGCCCACGCCCGAGAACACCCACGAATACGACTACGTCGTCATAGGCGGCGGCACCGCCGGATCCGTCATCGCCGCCCGTCTCACCGAGAACCCGGATGTCACCGTCGCCGTCATCGAGGGCGGCCCCAGCGATGTCGGCCGCGAGGACGTCCTCACCCTGCGCCGCTGGATGGGCCTGCTCGGCGGCGAGCTGGACTACGACTACCCGACCACCGAACAGCCCCGCGGCAACTCGCACATCCGGCACAGCCGGGCCCGTGTCCTCGGCGGCTGCTCCTCCCACAACACCCTCATCGCCTTCAAGCCGCTGCCGTCCGACTGGGACGAGTGGGAGGCGGCCGGCGCCAAGGGCTGGGGCGCGGTGCCGATGGAGGCGTACTACGCCCGCCTCCTCAACAACATCGTCCCGGTCGACGAGAAGGACCGGAACGCCATCGCCCGCGACTTCGTCGACGCGGCACAGCAGGCGCTCGGCGTCCCCCGCGTCGAGGGCTTCAACAAGAAGCCGTTCAAGGACGGCGCCGGCTTCTTCGACCTGGCCTATCACCCCGAGAACAACAAGCGCTCCAGCGCGTCGGTGGCGTACCTGCACCCGGTGATGGACGAGCGGCCGAACCTGACGATCCTGCTGGAGACCTGGGCGTACCGGCTGGAGCTGAACGGCACCCGCGCCGAGGGCGTGCACGTGCGCGACAAGGACGGCGAGGAGACCCTCGTACGGGCCCGGCGCGAGGTCCTGCTGTGCGCGGGCGCCGTCGACTCGCCCCGGCTGCTGCTGCACTCCGGCATCGGCCCGCGCCAGGACCTCGAAGCCCTCGGCATCCCCGTCGCGCACGACCTGCCCGGCGTCGGCGAGAACCTGCTCGACCACCCCGAGTCCGTGATCGTCTGGGAGACCCACGGGCCCATCCCGGAGAACTCCGCGATGGACTCCGACGCCGGCCTGTTCGTGCGCCGCGACCCCGACCACGCGGGCCCGGACCTGATGTTCCACTTCTACCAGATCCCGTTCACGGACAATCCGGAGCGACTGGGCTACGAGCGCCCGGAGTTCGGCGTCTCCATGACCCCGAACATCCCCAAGCCGAAGAGCCGCGGCCGGCTCTACCTCACCAGCGCGGATCCATCCGTCAAGCCCGCCCTCGACTTCCGCTACTTCACCGACGAGGACGACTACGACGGCCGCACCCTCGTCGACGGGATCCGCATCGCCCGCGAGATCGCGAAGACCGAGCCGCTGGCCGGCTGGCTCAAGCGCGAGGTGTGCCCAGGACCCGAGGTGCTGGGTGACGCCGAGCTGAGCGAGTACGCCCGCAAGGTCGCGCACACCGTGTACCACCCGGCGGGCACCTGCCGCATGGGCGCCGCCGACGACGCACAGGCGGTCGTCGACCCCGAGCTGCGCATCCGCGGCCTGGACGGCATCCGCATCGCCGACGCGTCCGTCTTCCCGACCATGCCCGCCGTGAACCCGATGATCGGGGTGCTGATGGTCGGGGAGAGGGCCGTGGACCTGATCGGAGGTGGTGCGTGATGAGCGGTACTCCCGTCGTGACGAGCGGCACTCCCGTCTTCTCCGTCCAGGGCCTGTGGAAGGTGTTCGGCCCGAAGCCCGAACAGGTCCCCGCCGACCCCGAGCTCACCGCCCTCGACCCCGCCGAACTGCGCACCCGCACCGGCTGCACGGCCGCCGTCCGTGACGTGGGCTTCGATGTGCGCAAGGGCGAGGTGTTCGTCGTCATGGGCCTGTCCGGCTCCGGCAAGTCCACGCTGGTGCGCTGTCTCACCCGGCTGATCGAACCGACCGCGGGCACCATCGCCATCGACGGCGAGGACGTCCGCGCCATGGACAAGGCGCGACTGCGCGAACTGCGCCGCCACCGGGCCGCGATGGTCTTCCAGCACTTCGGCCTGCTCCCGCATCGCACGGTCCTCGACAACGTGGCGTACGGCCTGGAGATCCAGGGTGTGTCGCGGGGAGAGCGCCGGGCGCGGGCCGCCGAGGTCGTCACCAAGGTCGGCCTGGAGGGCATGGAGCAGCGGCGGCCCGGCCAGCTGTCGGGCGGCCAGCAGCAGCGCGTCGGCCTGGCCCGCGCGCTCGCCGCCGACCCCGAAGTCCTCCTCTTCGACGAGCCGTTCAGCGCGCTCGACCCGCTGATCCGGCGCGACATGCAGGAGGAGGTGATCCGGCTGCACCGCGAGGAGGGCCGCACGATGGTCTTCATCACCCACGACCTGAACGAGGCCCTCAAACTCGGCGACCGCATCGCCCTCATGCGCGACGGCCGGATCGTGCAGCTGGGCACCCCGGAGGAGATCGTCGGCTCCCCGGCCGACGACTACGTACGCGAGTTCGTCCGGGACGTCCCGCGCGAGCAGGTCATGACCGTGCGTACGGCCATGCGCACCGGCGACTGCGGAGGCCAGGACCACCCCGGCGCCCTCGCCCCCGACACCGTCGTCGCCGACGCGATCAGGACCGTTGCCGACAGCGGCAGGGCGGCCTGCGTGGTGCGGGACGGCCACTGCCTGGGGGTCGTCGACCACGAGCGGTTGCTCGGCGTGGTCGCCGGAACGGAGCCGCACAAGGAGCCCCAGAAGGAGGCGGCGTGATGGCGACGGTCACTGCTCCCGCCCCGCGCACGGCCCTGCCGGGCATCCTCAGACACCGTGCCGTGGCCAAGCTCCTGCTCCTCGCGCTCGCCGCGGCCGTCCTCGTCCCCCTCTCGGGCGCCCGCTGGGCCGACGGCAGCTGGCCGCACGCGCTCACCGTCGACCTGTCCGGGCCGCTGTCCAGGGCCAGCGACTGGATCATCGACAACCGCGACAGCCACCCCCTGTTCCTCTACTTCTTCGGCTACGTCAGCAACGCGGTCGTCCTCTCCGTACGCGCCGTGTACCTGCTGCTCCTCGGCGCCGGCTGGGCGGGCGTGACGGCCTTCGGCGCGCTCGTCGCCTGGCGGGTCGCCGGCGTACGCCTCGCGCTCGGCACGGCTGCCGCGTTCCTCGTCTGCGGGCTGCTCGGCATGTGGGTGCCGACCATGCAGACGCTCGCCCTCATGGTGGCCGCGGTCCTCGCGTCCGTCGTCGTGGGCGCCCTGCTCGGTCTCGCCGCGGGTCTGTCCGACCGCATGGACCGGGCGCTGCGCCCGGTCCTCGACACCATGCAGGTGATGCCCGCCTTCGCGTACCTGCTCCCCGTCGTGCTCGTCTTCGGCATCGGTGTCCCGGCCGCCGTACTGGCCACCGTCGTCTACGCCGCCCCGCCCATGGCCCGCCTCACCTCGCTCGGCCTGCGCGGCGCCGACCAGGGGGTCCTGGAGGCCGTGGAGTCGCTGGGTGCCACCGGCCGCCAGCGCCTGCTGACCGCCCGGATCCCGCTCGCCCGCAGGGAACTCCTCCTCGGCCTCAACCAGACGATCATGATGGCGCTGTCCATGGCCGTCATCGCGTCGGTGATCGGCGCGGGCGGCCTCGGTGACCGCGTCTACCAGGCGCTGGCCTCGGTCGACGTGGGCGCGGCACTCGCCGCCGGAATCCCGATCGTGCTGCTCGCCGTCGTCCTGGACCGGGTGACGGGCGCCGCGGGGGAGAACCTCGGCAGCGCGCAACCCCGGCGAGGGCCGTGGGCGTACGCCCTCGCCGCCATCGTCGCCGTGGCCCTCATCGGCCGCATGGTGGGCCGCCTCGACTGGCCCGGCGTCTGGACGGTGCACATCGCCGAGCCGGTCAACCGCGCCGTCGACTGGATGACCGCCCACCTGTACTCGGGCGTCCCGTACGTGGGCGGCACCGCCGACTGGGCGGGCCACTTCACCACCTGGGTGCTGGATCCGCTCCGCGACGGCCTCCAGTGGCTGCCCTGGTGGTCGGTGCTGCTCGTCGTCGCGGCCCTCGCCTGGCTGATCGGCACCTGGCGCACCGCGCTCACCGCCGTCCTCGCCATGGCCGCGATCGGCGTGCTCGGCGTGTGGGAACCGTCCCTGGACACGCTGTCGCAGGTCCTCGCGGCCGTCGCCGTCACCCTCGTCCTCGGTTTCGCGACAGGCATCGCGGCCGCCCGCAGCGACCGCTTCGAACGAGCGCTGCGCCCGGTCCTGGACGTCTTCCAGACGATGCCGCAGTTCGTGTACCTGATCCCGGTTGTGGCCCTCTTCGGCGTAGGCCGCGCGCCGGCGGTGGCCGCCGCGATCGTGTACGCGCTCCCGGCCGTCGTCCGCATCACCACCCAGGGCCTGCGCCAGGTCGACCCGGCCGCCATGGAGGCGGCCCGCTCGCTCGGCGCGACCAGCGGCCAGCAGTTGTGGCAGGTCCAGCTCCCGCTCGCCCGGCGGTCGTTGCTGCTCGCCGTCAACCAGGGCGTGGTCCTGGTCCTCGCCGTCGTCATCATCGGCGGCCTGGTCGGCGGCGGCGCGCTCGGCTACGACGCCGTCTTCGGCCTCGCGCAGGGCGACCTCGCGACCGGCCTGGTGGCCGGCGCCGCGATCGTCTGCCTCGGCCTGATGCTCGACCGGGTGACCCAGCCGACCGAGCGACGCCCGAAGAAGGGAGCGTGACATGCGACTTCGTACGACATCCGCGGTGGCCGGCGCGGCGGCACTCCTGCTGCTGACCGGCTGCGGCGCCGCCGACATGACCAAGCAGGCCTCGCCCTTCGCGGGCGCCCAGGGCGCGAAGACCGTGACCCTGTCCGTGCAGTCCTGGGTGGGCGCACAGGCCAACGTGTCCGTGGCCCAGTACATCCTGGAAAACAAGCTCGGCTACCGCGTCGACACCGTCCAGGTCGACGAGGTCCCCGCCTGGGACGCCCTCAGCCAGGGCCGGGTCGACGCGATCCTGGAGGACTGGGGCCACCCAGACCAGGAGAAGCGGTACGTCGACGACAAGAAGACGATCGCCTCCGGCGGCGGCCTCGGCGTCACCGGGCACATCGGCTGGTACGTCCCCACGTACTTCGCCAAGCAGCACCCCGACGTCACCGACTGGAAGAACCTCAACAAGTACGCCTCGCAGCTGCGCACCGCCGAGAGCGGCGGCAAGGGTCAGCTGATGGACGGCTCGCCCTCCTACGTCACCAACGACAAGGCGCTGGTGAACAACCTGAAGCTGGACTACCAGGTGGTGTTCGCCGGTTCGGAGGCCGCGCAGATCACCCAGATCAAGCAGTTCGCGAAGGAGAAGAAGCCCTTCCTCACCTACTGGTACGCGCCGCAGTGGCTCTTCAAGAAGGTCCCGATGACAGAGGTGAAGCTGCCGGCGTACAAGGAGGGCTGCGACACGGACGCCGCGAAGGTCGCCTGCGCCTATCCGCACACCCCGCTGCAGAAGTACCTCAACGCGGACTTCGCGAAGAGCGGGGGCAAAGCGGCCGCCTTCCTGAAGAAGTTCAAGTGGACGACCGAGGACCAGAACGAGGTCTCCCTGATGATCGCCGACCAGAAGCTGAGCTCCGACGAGGCGGCGAAGAAGTGGGTGGACAGCCACCCCTCGACGTGGAAGGCGTGGCTGTCCTGAGGGTCAGTGACCCAGCCCGGCCGCGATCTCCCGCAGCGACTGCTCCGCGCGCCGCTGGAGACCCGGGCCGAACGTGACGCGGGTGGCCTCGAGTTCACCGAGCTCGGTGGGCGAGGGGCCACTGCCGTCGAGCCGGGCCAGCATGTTCACCGGCCCCTGGATCCCGGCCCGCAGCAGCGGCAGTACTGTCACCGGGGCGGCGATCGGATACACGCAGTCGGCGCCCGCGGCGATGTACAGCGCGGCCCGCTCGATGGCCCGTTCGGGATCGGCGACCCTGCGGACGAAGGTGTCGATGCGCGCGTTGACGAAGAGCCGGCCGGCGGCGGCCGACCGCACCTCGGCCAGCCAGTCGGCGTGTTCCCGCGGGTCCTTGAGGACACCGCCGACGGAGTCCTCAAGGTTGCATCCCACGGCCCCCGTCTCCAGCACGCGCTCCACCAGCTCCTTCGGCGTGAGCCCGTACCCCCCTTCCAGGTCCGCCGACACCGGCACGTCCACGGCCCGCACGATCCGCGCCACCGCCGCGAACATCTCGTCGGCCGGGGTCGCCCCGTCCGCGTACCCCAGCGAGGCCGCGACCCCGGCGCTGGGCGTGGCCAGCGCCGGGAAACCGGCCTCGGCGAAGACCCGGGCGCTCGCCGCGTCCCAGGGGCCGGGCAGGACGAGGGGGTCGCCCGGGGACGGCCGGCGGTGCAGCGCGCGGAAGATCTCGGCCTTGCTCACGGCTGGTAACCCCCGGGCGGGACACGGCGGCTGACCATCACCCGGTTCCAGTTGTTGATGGCGACGATCAGGCCGATGAGGTGAGCGAGCCGGCCGTCGTCGAAATGCCTGGCGGCCTCCTCGTACACCCCGTCGGGCACGAACCCGTCGGTCAGGACCGTCACCGCCTCCGTCAGCGCGAGCGCCGCCCGCTCCCGGTCGTCGTAGATGTCGTCCCCGGCCTCCTCCCAGGCGCTCAGCAGATCGAGCTGCTTCTCGCTCACCCCGTGCTTGCGGGCGATGGCGAGGTGCATGTCGAGGCAGAAGGCGCAGTGGTTGAGCTGCGAGGCCCGGATCACGACCAGTTCGGCGAGACCGGGGTCGCCGAGGCCCTTCTTCGCGGCCGCGCTGAGCGTGGACATGGCCTTGCCGACCTCGCGGTCGAGGAGCGACGTACGTTCCGTCACTTGAAGTCGCCCGCCTTGTAGTGACCCGGCACCGCACGCGTGGTCACGCCGAACCGGTTCCACGCGTTGATCACCGCGATCGTGGCGATGAGCTGGGCGAGCTCCGCCTCCTCGAAGTGCTTGGCGGCCTTCTCGTACACCTCGTCCGGCACGAACCCGTCGGTCAGGACCGTGACCGCCTCGGTCAGCTCGATCGCCGCGAGCTCCTTCTCCGTGTAGAAGTGCTTCGACTCCTCCCACGCGCTCAGCTGCACGATGCGGTGGACGCTCTCGCCGGCCGCGAGCGCGTCCTTCGTGTGCATGTCGAGGCAGAACGCGCAGTGGTTGAGCGAGGAGGCGCGCAGCCGCACCAGCTCCACCAGCCCGGGGTCGAGGCCCTGCTTGGCGGCCGCGTCGAGGCGGACCATCGTCCGGTAGACCTCGGGGGCGTGCTTGGCCCAGGACATCCGGGGCGGCTGTTCGGGGGCGTACCCGTCGGTCGTCGTGATGTCGTCGTGCGTCGTCATGCCATCGACACTAGGAGCAAGGCAGCCCAGGAGTATGGTCCATTTCCATGGCGAAATCCTGGGCCACTTTGGGTGTCGACCTGCATCTCGAACCGACCGGACCGGGCCTGCGGCGCGGCCTGACCGACGCCCTGCGCGAGGCGGTCCGCAGCGGCCGTCTGGCCCCCGGCACGCGGCTGCCGTCCTCCCGTTCGCTCGCCGCAGACCTGGGCATCGCCCGCAACACGGTCGCCGACGCCTACGCCGACCTGGTCGCCGAGGGCTGGCTGACCGCGCGCCAGGGCTCCGGCACCCAGGTCGCCGAACGCGCCGTACCCCAGCCACCCGACCGTCCCGCACCCCACCCGCGCCGGCCCGGCCGCCCCACGTACAGCCTCGTCCCGGGCACCCCGGACCTCGCCTCCTTCCCGCGCACCGAGTGGCTCAAGGCCGCCCGCCGCGCCCTCGCCGCCGCCCCGAACGACGCCCTCGGCTACGGCGACCCCCGCGGCCGCGTCGAACTGCGCACCGCGCTCGCCGCCTACCTCTCCCGGGCCCGGGGCGTACGCACGGCCCCCGACCGCATCATCATCTGCTCCGGGTTCGCCCAGGGGCTGCGGCTGCTCGGCGAGGTACTGCACGCCCGCGGGCTGCGCACGCTGGCCGTCGAGTCGTACGGCCTGGACGTGCACCGCGGCCTCGTCGAGCGCACCGGCCTGCGCACGGTCCCGCTCCCCTTCGACGACCTCGGCACCCGCACCGAGGACATGACCGGGGTCCGGGCGGTGCTGCTGACCCCGGCGCACCAGTTCCCGATGGGCGTGGCCCTGCGCCCCGAGCGGCGGGCCGCCGTCGTCGACTGGGCCCGCCGCACCGGCGGCCTGATCCTGGAGGACGACTACGACGGCGAGTTCCGCTACGACCGCCAGCCCGTCGGCGCCCTGCAGGACCTCGACCCCGAGCACGTGGTCTACCTGGGCACGGCCAGCAAGTCCCTCGCCCCCGGCCTGCGGCTGGGCTGGATGGTGCTGCCCCCGTCCCTGGTCCCCGAGGTCGTCGCGGCCCGCGGCGCGTCCACCGGCGTCCTGGACCAGCTGACCCTCGCCGAGTTCATCACCTCCGGCGCCTACGACCGCCACGTGCGCGCCGCCCGCCAGCGCTACCGGCGCCGCCGCGACGCCCTCGTCGCGGCCCTCGCCGACCGCGCACCGGACGCCCGCGTCACCGGCATCGCCGCCGGCCTGCACGCCGTCGTCCGGCTCCCGCCCGGCACCGAGCAGTCGGTGATCCAGGCGGCCGCCTGGCAGGGGCTGGCCCTCCAGGGCCTGTCCCGCTTCCGCCACGAGCTGGCCACCACCGAGCCCCTGGACGCCCTCGTCGTCGGCTACGGCACCCCGTCGGACCACGCGTGGGCGGGCACGCTGGAGGCGCTGTGCCGGGCGCTGCCGTAGGGCGGTGTCGGACGGATGCCTGCCCCGGTCCTCCTCGAACTGGCCCTTTCCTCATGGGGTTCGGGGCCGGGTGCCGTAAGCAGACTGCCCGATTACGTCCCCTTACGCCCCGCCCTCATTGCCCTCCGTAGACGCCGGTGCTGGACTTGGGCCGACATTCGGGCGCGGCCTCGGGGGAGGTTCTGCCATGAGCGCTACCGCCATGCCCGGGGGACACCACGGACACGCGGGGTTCCTCGGACACGCGGGGTTCCTCGGGCACACGGCGTTCCTCGGACGCGCGGGCGAACTCGCCGGTCTGCGCACGCTGTACGAGGAGGCGTCGGGCGGACGGCCCCGGCTGGTCGCCGTCGAGGGCCCCGCCGGCATCGGCAAGACCGCGCTCGTCCGGCACTTCGTCACCGGCACCGCCAGGGGCGGCGTCCTGACCGCGGCCGGCGCGGAGAACGAGACGTCGCTGCCGTACGGGGTGCTGGGCCGGCTCCTCGGCCGGCCCGTGCACGCCGACCCGCTCACCGCCGGGGCCGGGCTGCTCGAACCGCTGGGCGAGATGCAGCGCCGGGAACCCGTCGTGCTCGTCGTGGACGACGCGCACTGGGCGGACGCGCCGTCGCTGCACGCCCTCACCTTCGCCCTGCGCCGGCTGCGCGCGGACCGTGTGCTGTGCCTGGTCGTGGTGCGCGACCTCGGTGACGGCCGGCTGCCCGACGGACTGCACCGGCTTCTCACCGACGACACCGCCGTACGGCTGCGCGTCGGCGGCCTCGACGTCACGGACGTCGTAGGACTCAGCGCCCGGCTGCTGCCCGAACCGCTGCCCCCGGCCGCTGCCCGGCGACTGCACGCCCACACCGGCGGCAACCCGCTGCACTGCCGGGCCCTGCTGGAAGAGGTGCCGGCGGCCACGCTGCGCCGCGCCGACGCCCCGCTGCCCGCCCCGCAGTCGTACACCCGCTTCGTCCTGAACCGGCTCGCGCGCTGCGGCCCGCCCGCCCGCGACCTGGTGCGGGCCGCGGCCGTACTCGGCACTCACTGCACCCTTGCCCGCGCCGCCCGCCTCGCCGGCATCGAGGAACCGCTGCCCGCCCTCGCCGAGACCCTGGCCCACGAGCTGCTCCACGAGATCCCGGGCACGGGAGCGATCGGCATCGCCTTCACCCACCCCCTGGTCCGCGCCGCCGTCTACCACGCGCTCGGCCCCGTACGGCGTACCGCCCTGCACACCCGGGCCGCCGCGGCCGAGGACGACGAGTACCCGCGGCTGCACCACCGGGTGCTCGCCGCGCACGGCCCCGACGAGAAGCTGGCCGCCGAACTCGCCGACTGCGCACGGCGGCGCGGCGCCGTGGGCCGTTGGGTGGAGGCCGCGCCGCTGCTGCGCCACGCGGCCGCGCTGACCGCGAGCCCCAGGGAGCGGGGACGGCTGGACTGCGAGGCCGTCGAGGCGCTGCTGTTCGACGGCAGAGAAGAGGAAGCGAGCAGCGTGGTGGCCGGCCTCCCCGACGCGACCGACACGGCCGTACGCTGCTGCGCCCGCGGCCATCTCGCCCTGGTCGCCGGACGCGTCGGACAGGCCCGCACACTGCTGGACGAGGCCTGGCGACTGCGCACACCCGGCGCGGACCCCGGGCTGGAGGCGCGGATCGCGGAACAGTACGTGATGGTCCACATGATGACCGGCCACGCATCCCTGTGCTGCCGCTGGGCGGACACGGCGCGGCGGGGGGATGGTTCGGCGGGGGCGGACATGGCCCGGCGGGGGGATGGTTCGGCGGGGGTGGGCGGGGCCCTGTGCGGGGATGGTTCGGCGGGGGTGGGTGGGAACCTGTGCGGTGACGGACCGGCTGGGGCAGGTGGTGCTTGGCATGGTGACGGCCAGGCCCGGGCGGTGGGTGCTTGGCATGGTGACGGCCCGGCCCGGGCGGTGGGTGCTTGGCATGGTGACGGCCCGGCCCGGGCGGTGGGTGCTGTGCGTGGTGGCGGGCGGGCGCGGGCCGGTGGGACTTTGCGGTTCGTTCACCTGGTCGCCCTCGGTCATCTCGGCGCCTACGACGAGGCCTTCGCCCTGGCCGAAGGGCTGCCGGACGCCCCGCTGGTGGGGCCGCAGGATGTCGAACTCCTCCTCGGCAGGGGCACGCTGTACCTCTACACCGACCATGTCGCACAGGCCCGCGCCGACCTGGAGAGCGCCGTCGAACTCGCCCGCAAGGGCCCCGTACCCCTGCGGGTGATCGCCCTGGCCATCCTCGCCAAGACCGAGTTCCTGTGCGGCGACTGGGACCTGGCGGAGCTGCACTGGGAGACGGCGTCCTCGGTCGCCGCGGACCTCGGCCAGCGATGGATCGCCCCCGTGGTGCACGCCGAGGCCGCGCTCCCGCTCGCGGCCCGCGGCGCGTTCGAACGCGCCGACGAGCATCTGCGGCACGCCCAAGGCGCTCCCGTGGTCCGGGAGTCCACGATGCTCGAGATCTTTGTGACGTACGGCCGCGCCTTCCTCGCCCACGTCCGCGGCGACCCCGTCACCGCCGCCCGCTTGCTGCGGCCGCTGCTCATCCACGAGGACCTGGACTTCACCGCGGAGACGACCAACATCCCCTGGCGCGACCTCCTCGCCGACTCCCTGCTGGCGGCCGGCGAACCGGACGAGGCCGAGAAGGTGCTGGACGCGCTGGAGGAACGGGCCGCCCGCCGCTCACGCGCCTCGACACTCGCCGCCGTACACCGCATGCGCGGCGCCCTGTACGCGGCCCGCCGCGAGCCCAAGCTCGCCCGGGACGCCTACACCGAGGCGCTCGACCGCGTCACCCGCCTCGGTCTGCCCTTCCAGCAGGCCCGTACCGAGCTCGACTTCGGGGCCTTCCTGCGCCGGACCGGCCGCCGTGCCCCGGCCCTGGAGCTGCTGCGGACGGCCCGGTCGCGGTTGGCCGTCCTCGGCGCGGTCCCCCTCCTCAGGGACTGCGACCGGGAACTGGCCGCCTGCGGCGCCGCCCCCGAGGCTGCGTCACCCTCCTGGGCACGGGAGCGGCTCACCCCACAGGAGTACGCCGTGGCCCAACTCGCGGCGACCGGCCTGACCAACCGCCGGATCGCACGCGAGCTGGTCCTCAGCGCGAAGACCGTCGAGTACCACCTGAGCCATGCCTACGCCAAGCTGGGCATCCGGTCCCGGGTGGAACTCGTCGGGTGTCTCGCCGCGGGCCCTACCTGGGAAGGATCTGGAACTGCGGACTGACGGCGAAGGTCACGCCGGGGTCGCTGGTCCCGTACAGCACCGAGCCGTGGGCCTGGACCATGTGCCCCTTGCGGGCGTCCAGTTCCGCGCGGTCGATGACGAACACGAAGCTGGCCGGGAGGTTCGGCCAGTTGGCGTCGGTGAAGTTTCCCGCCACCTCGTTGGCCGTGGCCGCGTTGAGCACACGCGCGGGAATCGCGGTCAGATCGTTGAGGTCACGCAGGATGAGCGTCACGATGTACTTGCCCGCGTTCTGGTGCAGCGTCCCGCCGGCTTCGGCCTCCAGCACGATCTCCGCGTCGGTCTTCGGGTCCAGCGTGAAGTCCGCGATCGGGCCCTTGGGCTCGCGGCTGAACACGCGCACGATCTGGGCGTCGTTCGGTCCCATGAGTTGCCCCCTTTTCTTCCGGCCGGCTCTCCGGCCGTGCAGTCGAACGCTAGGGAGCGGGACGGGGCCGCGGCCTCAGGGAAGGGCTAGGGGAAATCCCCGGGGTGCGAGGGCACCGCACGCGGTTCCGCCGCCGTCTCCTGCGGTGCCTCCCCGAACCGCGCCAGCGCCAGCGCACCCGCCACCGCGACCGCGAAACCGAGAACCGCCAGCCAGGCGAGCCCCTCACGCGTACGGTCCCCGAGCCACACCACCCCCACCGCCGCCGGCCCGATCGTCTCCCCGATCACCATCCCGGCGGTGGCCGTCGTCACCGAGCCGCGCTGCAACGCCGACGTCAGCAGCAGGAACGCGGCCCCGCCGCCGAGCAGCAGCGCGTACGCCGCCGGATTGGCGAGCAGCGCGCCGGGGGAGAGGTCGTCGATGAGCCGGACCGCCACCTCGACGACCCCGAACCCGAAGCCCGCGCCCAGCCCGAGCAGCAGGGCCCGCCCGCGTTCCGGGAGCCGCCCCGCCACCAGCCCCAGCAGCAGCACGGCCCCGGCCGCGGCGAGCATCGCGTACTTCAGCGCGGTCGACCCGGCCCGATCGCCCTCCGGCCCGGACGCCAGCCCCAGCATCGCCAGACCCGCGCACACCACCCCCACCGCGCCCCACTCGATCCGGCTCAGCCGCACCCGCAGCAGCCGCGCCGCGACCACCGCCGTCACGGCGAGACTCGAGGCCAGCGCCGCGCCGACGGCGTAGATCGGGATCGAGCGCAGCGCCGCGATCTGCAACAGGAACCCGAGCCCGTCCAGCGCGAGCCCCGCCAGATACCGCCACTGCCGCAGCGCCCGCAACAGCAGCGCCGCCTCCCCGCCGCCGGAGGCCGCGGCCGTCCGCGCGGCCATCGCCTGCAACACCGTTGCCGTGCCGAAGCAGACCGCCGCACCGAGCGCGCACACCATCCCAAAGAGCACGAAGTGACTGTAGGGGAGGACGTAGGGAAGGGGGCTCCTGCACGAGGTCTCTCACCGATCTCTAGGCTGACCGCCAGGACAGCCCGCCGAGCGGCGGGCCGGGCAACGGGGGAGACACCACATGGCGGAGACACGCAGACGGCTGCGGTCGAGCACGGTCGTGCTCGGCGGGATGGGAGTCATCGCGGCGGCCCTGACCTCCTGCGGATCAGAGCCCGACCGCCGGTGTGTGGACCGCGACAGCTACGACACCCTCGACGGCTACCGGATCATCGCCGACAAGAACTGCAAGTCGAGTTCCTCAGGCTCCTCGTCGACCTCCAAGACCAGCAAGAGCAGCAAGAAGACCGGCGCCGGGACGAGCAAGAGCGTCGACGCCGCCTGGTACTACGACTCCGAAGTCAGCGGCAAGTATGCCGACTACGGCACCTTCAGCCGCAGCGAGGCCGTCGACCGCGGTGGCTTCGGCTGCTCGGGCTCCGGCAGCGGCGGCGGCTGAGCGGACCACGGGAACGCACGGACACGCGCGGGAACGCACGGAACGCCGGGAACGCACAGGACACACGGGAACGCACGCCATGGAACGCCGCACCATCGAGCCCCGCCCCGGCTGGCAGCAGACTGTCGAGGAACAGGGGCTCGTCTATCCGCTCACCCGCCACCCCGACGACTCCCTGCGCCCCTACTGGGACGAGAGCGCCTACTACGCCTTCACCCTGGAGGAGGTCGAGGCGCTCGAAGACGTCGTCGAGGAACTCCACCGCATGTGCCTGGCGGCGGCGGACCACATCGTCACCGCCGACCGCTTCGCCGACCTCGGCATCACTGACCCGCGCGTGGTGGCCACGGTCGCCGAGGCCTGGCACCGCCGCGCCGAACTCCCCTCCGTCTACGGCCGCTTCGACCTCCGCTACGACGGCACCGGCCCGGCCAAGCTCCTCGAGTACAACGCGGACACGCCCACCTCCCTGGTCGAGGCCGCCTCACCCCAGTGGTTCTGGATGGAGGACCGCTTCCCCGGCGCCGACCAGTGGAACTCCCTCCATGAACGCCTCGTCGACGCCTGGAAGAAGCAGGGCCCCCTCCTCCCGCCGGGCAACCCCCTGTACTTCGCGCACTCCACCGCCGACGAACTCGGCGAGGACCTGATGACGGTCGCCTACCTGAAGGAGACCGCCGAGCAGGCGGGCCTGGACACCGCCTGGATCCCCATGGAGGAGATCGGCTGGGACCCGCTCTCCGGCCGTTTCGTCGACAACCGGCTGCGCTTCATCCGCAGCTGCTTCAAGCTCTACCCATGGGAGTGGCTCACCACCGACCGCTTCGCCGACCACGTCCTCGACACCGTGGACAACGGCGGCGGCACGGGCACCACCCTCTGGATCGAGCCCGCTTGGAAGATGCTCCTCAGCAACAAGGCCCTGCTGGCGATCCTCTGGGAGCTCTACCCGGGCCACCCCAACCTGCTCCCCTCCTACCTCGACGGCCCTCGCGACCTGGCGGCCACGACCGGCTACGTGGCCAAGCCCCTCCTCGGCCGCGAGGGCGCCGGAGTGACGGTCCACAAGCCCGGCACCGGCATCGACGCCGACACCGCCCCTGTCCTCCGGGACGAACCCTGCTGCTACCAGGAACTGGCTCCTCTCCCC
The DNA here is from genome assembly GCF_040296605.1 of Streptomyces sp. NPDC002088. Classification (NCBI taxonomy): domain Bacteria; kingdom Bacillati; phylum Actinomycetota; class Actinomycetes; order Kitasatosporales; family Streptomycetaceae; genus Streptomyces; species Streptomyces sp. NPDC002088. Next base: position 392,259 of record NZ_JBEOXO010000007.1, read on the forward strand.
GCCTTCGACGGCAACCACGTCGTCCTCGGCGCCTGGGTCGTCGCGGACGAGTCCGCCGGCCTCGGCATCCGCGAGTCCTCCGGCCTGATCACCGACGAGTACGCACGCTTCCTGCCGCACGTGATCCTCTGAGGGCCCATCTACGGGCCCGTCTGAGGGCCCACCTACAAGTCCAGCACCGCCCGCAGCTGATCCAGTCCCCAGTCCAGATCCTCCTTCCCGATCACCAGCGGCGGCGCGATCCTGATCGTCGAGCTGTGCGTGTCCTTCACCAGCACACCCCGGTCCATCAGCCTCTCGGAGACCGCCCGGCCCGTCCCGTACGCCGGAGCGATGTCGATGCCGGCCCACAGTCCGCGCCCGCGTACCGCCGTCACCCGCCCGGTGCCGGTCAGCGTGGCCAGCTCCCGGTGCAGATGCCCGCCCAGCTCGGTGGCCCGCGCCTGGTACTCGCCCGACCGCAGCATCGCGATCACCTCCAGCGCCACCGCGCAGGCCAGCGGATTCCCGCCGAACGTAGACCCGTGCTCCTCGGGCCGGAACACCCCCAGCACCCCGGCGTTCGACACCACCGCCGACACCGGCACGATCCCACCGCCCAGCGCCTTGCCCAGCACATACACATCGGGCACCACGCCCTCGTGCTCGCACGCGAACGTCCGCCCCGTCCTGCCCAGCCCCGACTGGATCTCGTCGGCGACGAACAGCACGTTCCGCTCCCGCGTCAGCTCCCGTACCGCCGGCAGATAACCGGCCGGCGGCACCAGCACCCCCGCCTCACCCTGGATCGGCTCGAGCAGCACGGCCACCGTGTTCTCGGTCAGCGCCGCCCGCATCGCCGTGAGATCCCCGTACGGCACGATCTCGAAGCCCGGCGTGTACGGCCCGAAGTCCGCCCGCGCCTCCGGGTCGGTCGAGAAGCTGATGACCGTCGTCGTACGGCCGTGGAAGTTGTTGCCCGCGACCACGATCTTCGCCATCTCCGCCGGCACACCCTTGACCCGGTACCCCCACTTCCGGGCCGTTTTCACGGCCGTCTCCACCGCCTCCACGCCCGTGTTCATCGGCAGCACCATCTCCATCCCGCACAGCTCGGCGAGCTCCGTGCAGAACGCCCCGAACCGGTCGTGGTAAAACGCCCGGGATGTCAGCGTCACCCGTTCCAGTTGTGCCTTCGCCGCCTCGATCAGCCGCCGGTTGCCGTGCCCGAAGTTGAGCGCCGAGTAACCGGCCAGCAGATCCAGATAGCGGCGCCCCTCGACGTCCGTCATCCAGGCGCCTTCCGCCGTGGCAACGACGACCGGCAGTGGGTGGTAGTTGTGCGCGCTGTGCGCCTCGGCCGCGGCGATCAGCGATTCTGTAGCGGTCACGGGATCTCCAGAAGTCAGGCTGACCTCCTTACTATCGTCGCTCGCATGGTGGACGCGGGACCTTGGCCCCGCGACGCGCCCGGTAGGCTTTCCGGCAGGCCGTGACTGGCGCGCTGGGATGGGACGGACCATCGGGGAGCGGCCTGTGAGTGATCAGTGCCGTGCGCCTGGGCCGACCCGTGAACCGTGACCGCTCAAAGCCACGCCCGGAGGCCGAGATGACAGAGCAGCAGCCCCTCTCCACCGAGTCCACCGCCTTCCGCGCCGCCCTCGACGTGATCCGCGCCGTCGAGCCGCGCGTCGCCGACGCCATCGGCCAGGAGGTCGCCGACCAGCGCGAGATGCTCAAGCTGATCGCCTCCGAGAACTACGCCTCCCCGGCCACCCTCCTGGCCATGGGCAACTGGTTCAGCGACAAATACGCCGAGGGCACCGTCGGCCGCCGCTTCTACGCCGGCTGTCGCAACGTCGACACCGTCGAGTCCCTCGCCGCCGAACACGCCAAGGAGCTCTTCGGCGCCCGCCACGCCTACGTCCAGCCGCACTCCGGCATCGACGCCAACCTCGTCGCCTTCTGGGCCGTCCTTGCCCAGCGCGTCGAGGCCCCCGCCCTGGAGAAGGCCGGCGTCCGCCAGGTCAACGACCTCTCCGAGGCCGACTGGGCCGAGCTGCGCCGCGCTTTCGGCAACCAGCGCATGCTCGGCATGTCCCTGGACGCCGGTGGCCACCTCACCCACGGCTTCCGCCCGAACATCTCCGGCAAGATGTTCGACCAGCGCTCCTACGGCACCGACCCGGCCACCGGCCTGATCGACTACGAGGCCCTGCGCACCTCCGCCCGCGAGTTCAAGCCGCTGATCATCGTGGCCGGCTACTCCGCCTACCCCCGTCTCGTGAACTTCCGCATCATGCGCGAGATCGCCGACGAGGTCGGTGCCACGCTCATGGTCGACATGGCGCACTTCGCGGGCCTGGTCGCCGGCAAGGTCCTCACCGGCGACTTCGACCCGGTCCCGCACGCCCAGATCGTCACCACGACCACCCACAAGTCGCTGCGCGGTCCGCGCGGCGGCATGGTCCTGTGCGACGACTCCCTCAAGGACCAGGTCGACCGCGGCTGCCCGATGGTCCTCGGCGGCCCGCTCCCGCACGTCATGGCCGCCAAGGCCGTCGCCTTCGCCGAGGCGCGTCAGCCCTCCTTCCAGGACTACGCCCAGCGCATCGTCGACAACTCCCGGGCGCTGGCGGAAGGCCTTATGCGGCGGGGCGCCAGTCTCGTGACCGGCGGTACGGACAACCACCTCAACCTGATCGACGTCACCTCCTACGGCCTCACCGGCCGGCAGGCCGAGGCCGCCCTGCTCGAGTCCGGCATCGTCACCAACCGCAACGCCATCCCGGCCGACCCCAACGGCGCCTGGTACACCTCCGGCATCCGTATCGGCACCCCCGCCCTGACCACCCGCGGCCTGGGCACCGCCGAGATGGACGAGGTCGCCGGCCTCATCGACCGCGTCCTGACCACCACCGAGCCCGGCACCACCTCCAAGGGCGCCCCCTCCAAGGCCCAGCACGTCCTCGACCCGAAGATCGCGGACGAGATCTCCCGCCGCGCCACCGACCTCGTGTCGGGCTTCCCGCTGTACCCGGAGATCGACCTCGGCTGACACCTCGGTCCCGACGACGGGCTAAAGATCGATCAGCTCCTGGCGTGGTTCCTCCCGCGGCGGTCCGGCTCCGTGCCGGGCCGCCGCGCGGCGTATCAGCAGCGAGCCGCCGACACCGGCCGCGAACCCCACGGCCAGGCCCGGTACGGCCCACCAGGCGCTGTTTGCAGTCCGGCCGCCCTCGTGCCGGGCGGCCTCGCCCCCAGCGGGCCCGTCGCCGACCCTGCCGAGTACTCCCTCCTGGTGGAGTCGTACGAAGACCGAGCGTGGCGCCCGATGCCAGCGGATGTCGTCGTCGTCCACGTCCGGCGCGGGATCCGAGCGCACCCAGGGCGTGCCGTCCGCCGCCACGACCAGCTGGTCCTGCCGCTCGACGGCCACGTCACCACCCGGTGGCCGGTTCGTCTGCGGCCATCCTCCGACGCCCGTCAGCCCCCACACCACGGTCATGTGCACCGGCGGATAACGGCCTTCCGCCCAGGCATCCGGTACCCGCTCCGTCCCGGTGTACGTCGGCTGCAGCAACTGCCACAGGCCGGCGAAGGCCGACTCCCCGGAGCGCACCACCGTCGTCCGCCCCGAGCCGCCCGCGACGATCATCGCCAGATCCGGGACGTCCCGGTCCTGCCTCCGCGCCTGCGCCGCCGCGTCGGCCGTTGGCATTCCGCACAAGACCACCGCCACTGTCACCGGTACGAGAGCGGCGAGCCGTACTCTCGTCCGTCTCCTTTGCCGTCTCCTTTGCCACGCCATCCGTCCCCCTCCCGGCCCCTTGCAGGGCGTCATACGTCCCGTAGCTCCTGCCGCGGACCCGGCTCCCGCCTCAGGCGGTCCAGCGGCAGTCGTGCGGCGAGCGGTCGCAGGAGCAGCGTCAGTACCGCTCCGGCCGCCGCGCCCGGCAGGGCCCACCACCAGTCGGTGCCGTTGTCGTCCGCCGCCGGTGTGCCGGTCCGCAACGTGGCCGTCTCCGTGTCGGGGGTGGCGGCGGCCGGCGGCTCCGACTGCCAGGGCGCCGGGAAGATCCCGGTGTAGCCCTCGCCCGTGGCCTTGCTCATCACGCCCAGCTTGGTGAGCAGGGTGCGCAGTTGGGCGGGATGGTCGGCGCGGTGCCAGTACCCGTTCGGCGACTCGGGCACATTGGCCGCCGTGTGGATCCAGACGGCCTGGGGCTTGGACTCGACGGGGAAGACCTGGTCCACCCGCCACGGCGCTATGTCGTGTGCCAGCCAGGTGACGTTGATCTGACGCGTGCGGGTCAGGTCGGCCTCGGGCGGCTTGTTACGGGTGCCGCTGTTCGTGGGGCCGAGCAGTTGTTGCAGCTCGTCGTACTCCTTGTCGGAGTAGTACAGCGCGGTGGCCTCCCCGCTCTCCGGCGAGGTCACCAGCACGCTCGTCGGCCCGCCGGCCGAGGCCGACGACGCGCCCCACACCATCAGAGCCAGCGCCACCGCCAACGCCCCCATCAACGCGGCCAGCTCACGAGTGCTGCCCCTCCATTTGCGCATCCCATCCCCCAACCGGTCCGGTACCGAGCGGCCCGCCCGCGAGCCGTGTGTCACTTCTGGTACACCGCCCGACCGGCCGGGGTTCCCACCCCGTGGGCACTAATTCGAGGACTTCTGCGCGGAGTTCTCCGGCCACTGCCCGACGGATTTCGCGATCTCCACCGCCCGCGCCTTCGACGCCACCCCCTCCAGCCGGATCGTCACCTCCCCGGCGTCGGTTCTGTGGGGCCACAGCAGCGTGGGCCCGGCCGTCCGCTTCGTGCGCGTGTAGTGGTCCCCGTCCGCGTCCACCAGCCAGAAGCTCAGCAGATGCGGCCGCGGGAACCACAGGGCGACGTCCACCACGCCGTCGGCAGAGGGCGTCCCGCCCATCGAGATCCACTCCGGCTGCTCGCGCACGCTCTTGGTGAAGCCGACGTCCAGGCCCGCCGGATACTCGTCCAGCCGAATCACGTGCCCGTGCTCGCGCCAGCACAGCGTCACCAGGGACCGGCCCTGAGGCTCACCGGTCACCGTCACCGCGTCCGGCACGCCGAGTGCCCCCGGCACCAGTGGCTCGAACCCGGCCCGGCGCTCGGCCTGCGCGAGTGACACCGAGCGTCCGCAGCCGGGGACCTCGGCGCCGGGCGAGGGCACCGCCGACGGGTCGTACCGCACCTCGACGCCGCCGAAGTCGAACCAGTCGATGACCGCGGCCCGCACCGGGGGCGTGAGCGCGAGGACCGTCAGCAGGCCGCACAGCGCCGCGGTCAGGGAGCGCCACCGCGCCCGTGTCCAGCGCCGGACCGCCCGCAGCCGCTCGCCGGCACCCGGCGGCTGGGCCACCGGGACCGGGACCGCCTCGGCGAGTATCTGCTCCAGCACCCGCTCGACCATCGACTCGGCCCCGGCCGCATCCGGCATGTCCAGCGACCGCCCCAGCGCCCGCAGCTCCTCCGGCAACCGGGAGGCACGCTCATGCGGCTCGCCGTCGGCGCTCACACCGTCGTACGACTCATTCACGCTCATCACCCCCTTCCCGCCCTTCCCGAGGCTGAAATTCCGGCAGCAACCGGCCCAGCTTGCGCAGCGCGCGGTTGAGCCGGGACTTCACCGTCCCCCGGGGCCAGCCCAGCGCCTGGGCGGTTTCGGGCTCGTCCATCTCCAGGAGATAGCGGTAGGTGACGACCAGGCGGTGTTCCTCGCTCAGCTTCTCCAGGGCGGCCAGCAGCGCCGAGCGGCGCTCCGTCTCCAGCGTCGCCACCGCCGGGTCCGCCGACTCCGGTATCAGCGGCTCCGCCTCCGCGAAGGCCGCCTCCCGGCCGGCGAGCGTGCGCTGCCGCGCCGCTGTCCGCACTGTGTTCCTCGTCTCATTGGCGACGATCGCGAGCAGCCACGGCTTGAACGCCGAGCCGTCCCTGAACCGCCCCAGCGAGCAGTAGGCCTTCACGAAGGCCTGCTGCACCACGTCCTCCGCGTCCGCGCCCGCCCCGAGCGCAGCGGCCGCCCGCAGAGCGATGCCCGTATGGGCCCGCACCAGCTCCGCGTACGCCTCCGGCTCTCCGGCGCGTACGCGTGCGATCACCGCGGCCTCATCGACGATGCGGCCCCCCTCCCGCGTCCTCACATTGTTGTTACACCGCGGGAGGCGGATCGGTTCCCATCTGTTTCGGACCAGTTCCGGATCGGCCCGACGGACCTGAGAGAATGGTGAACATGGCCTCTGATCGCCCGCCCGTCACCCACCACCACCCTCAGAGGAATGGCTTCGCCATGTCGAGTAGTTTGCGTGTGCTCTCCGGAATCCAGCCCACCGCAGGCTCGTTCCACCTCGGCAACTACCTCGGCGCCGTCCGTCAGTGGGTGGCCCTGCAGGAGTCCCACGACGCGTTCTACATGGTCGTCGACCTGCATGCGATCACCGTTCCGCAGGACCCGACGGAGCTGCGCGCCAACACCCGTTTGGCCGCCGCCCAGCTTCTCGCGGCCGGCCTCGACCCGGAGCGCTGCACGCTCTTCGTCCAGAGCCACGTTCCCGAGCACGCCCAGCTCGCCTGGGTCATGAACTGCCTCACCGGCTTCGGCGAGGCCTCCCGCATGACCCAGTTCAAGGACAAGTCCGCCAGGCAGGGCTCGGACCGGGCGTCCGTCGGCCTGTTCACGTACCCGGTCCTCCAGGTCGCCGACATCCTCCTCTACCAGGCGAACGAGGTCCCGGTCGGCGAGGACCAGCGCCAGCACGTCGAGCTCACCCGCGACCTCGCCGAGCGCTTCAACGGCCGTTTCGGCCCGACCTTCACCGTCCCGAAGCCGTACATCCTCAAGGAGACGGCGAAGATCTACGACCTCCAGGACCCGTCGATCAAGATGAGCAAGTCGGCGTCCACGCCGAAGGGCCTCATCAACCTCCTCGACGAGCCCAGGGTCACCGCCAAGAAGGTCAAGAGCGCGGTCACCGACACCGACACCGTCATCCGCTTCGACCCGGAGAACAAGCCGGGCGTGAGCAATCTGCTCTCCATCTATTCGAACCTCACCGGGGCGGGTATCACCGAACTGGAAGAGAAGTACGACGGCAAGGGCTACGGTGCGCTCAAGACGGACCTCGCCGAGGTCATGGTCGAGTTCGTGACGCCGTTCCGGGAGCGCACCCAGCAGTACCTGGACGACCCGGAGACGCTGGACTCGATCCTGGCCAAGGGTGCGGAGAAGGCACGCTCCGTCGCCGCGGAAACCCTCTCCCTGACGTACGACCGGGTCGGATTCCTGCCCGCCAAGCACTGAGGCGTACCACGGCACACACGCACCACTGGGCAGAGCGCTGCACATCACTATGGCTGCGCCTGCCCACGGCGCAGTCGTGGCCTTACAGTCGATAGCCGGACGGCTGAGAACAAACCCGGCACGTACCCGGCGCACATCCGAGACGACGACAGGAGATGACGTGGGGACCGTAACGATCGGCGTGTCGATCGCGGTCCCGGAGCCTCACGGCAGCCAGCTCCAGGAGCTGCGCGCGGGCTTCGGCGACGCCGCGGCTCACGGCATCCCCACGCACGTCACGCTGCTGCCCCCGACAGAGGTCGACGCCGGCCTGGTCCCCGCGGTCGAGGCGCACCTGATCGAGGTCGCGGGCACCGGCCGTCCCTTCCCGATGCGGCTGTCCGGCACCGGCACCTTCCGGCCCCTGTCGCCGGTGGTGTACGTGCGGATCGTCACGGGCGCCGAGGTCTGCGCCTGGCTGCAGAAGCAGGTCCGTGCGGCCTCCGGGCCGGTGGCGCGGGAACTGCAGTTCCCGTACCACCCGCACGTCACGGTGGCGCACGGCATCGACGACGCGGCGATGGACCGCGCCTTCGAGGAACTCGCCGACTACGAGGCCGAGTGGCCGTGCACCGGCTTCGCCCTGTACGAGCAGGGCGCCGACGGCGTGTGGCGCAAGCTGCGGGAGTTCCCCTTCGCGGGAACGGTGGTGCCGCCGCAGGGGAGCCACGTGGAGCGCGGCTCCATCCCCACGCGCTAGAGCCCTCGCCAGCACCTTCGCCAGGACCCGCGTCAGGACCCGCGCCAGGACCTGTCCGGTCGGCCGCTACACCGGCAGCCGCCGGAACACCGACCGTGGCAGGTGCCGCAGCGCCGACATCACCAGACGCAGCGCCCCCGGCACCCACACCGTCTCCGAGCGTCGGCGCAGTCCCAGCTCGATGGCCGTCGCGACCGCTTCCGGTGTCGTCGCGAGCGGTGCCTCCTCCAGCCCGGCGGTCATCTTCGACCGGACGAACCCGGGGCGTACGACCATGACGTGCACGCCGGTGCCGTGCAGCGCGTCGCCCAGGCCCTGGGCGAAGGTGTCCAGGCCGGCCTTGCTGGATCCGTAGATGAAGTTCGAGCGGCGGGCGCGCTCGCCGGCCACCGAGGAAAGCACCACGAGCGAGCCGTGGCCCTGGGTCTGCAGCGCCCGGGCGCTGACCAGTCCGGCGGACACCGCGCCCGTGTAGTTGGTCTGCGCGACACGCACCGCGTTCACCGGTTCACGCTCGTCGTGCGCCTGGTCACCGAGGACGCCGAAGGCGAGCAGGACCATGTCGATGTCGCCCTCCGCGAAGACCTTGCCGAGCACGGTCTCGTGGGAGTCGGGGTCGAGCGCGTCGAAGGCGACGGTGTGGACGTCGGCGCCCAGCGCGCGCAGGTGTGCCGCGGCCTGGTCGAGGGCGGGGGACGGGCGTCCGGCCAGCCACACCGTGCGGGTGCGGCGGGCGACGAGGCGGCGCGCGGTGGCCAGCGCGATCTCCGACGCACCGCCGAGGACGAGCAGGGACTGGGGGATTCCGAAGGCGTCCTTCATGACAGCTCCTAGCGATTCCGGGCGATGGGTCGGGTCTCAGAGGCCGAGGCGCCGGGACAGGTCGGACGTGAAGACTGCGCGCGGGTCGAGCTCGGCGCGCAGTTCGCGGAAGTCGGCGAGCCGCGGGTACATCGCGCCGAGCAGTTCGGGCCGCAGCCGGGAGTCCTTGGCGAGGTAGACGCGGCCGTCCGCGGCGGCGACCTGGGTGTCCAGTTCGTCGAGGAAGGCGCCGAGGCCGGGCAGCCCGGCCGGGATGTCCAGGGCGAGGGTCCAGCCGGGCACGGGGAAGGAGAGCCAGCCCGGGTCGGCGTCGCCGAAGCGCTTGAGGACGGCCAGGAAGGACGGGCAGCGGTGCCGTGCGATGCGGTGCACGATCCGGCGCAGGGCCTCCTCCTGGCCGTGTCCGACGACGAACTGGTACTGCACGAAGCCGCCGCGGCCGTAGATCCGGTTCCAGTGGGGGACCCCGTCCAGGGGGTGGAAGAAGGTGGAGATCTTCTGCAGTTCGCCGGTACGCGTGCGTGGCGCCTTCCGGTACCAGAGTTCGTTGAACAATCCCACGGTCCTCCGGCTGAGCAATCCTTCTGGCAGGAAGGCGGGCGCGGCCGGCAGCTGGAACGGCCGGAAGGAGAACGGGTCCCTACGCGCGCGTGCACCCTCGGGCAGCGCGTCCAGCGGTGCGTGGTCACCGCGCGTCAGCACCGCGCGGCCGGTCGCCGCACCGCGCGCCAGCAGGTCGATCCACGCGACCGAGTAGCGGTACAGGTGGTCGGTGGCCGTCAGGCGTGCCATCAGGTCGTCGAGGTCCGTGGCGCGCTCGGTGTCGACCGACATCAGCGAGGTCTCGACGGGCTGGAGTCGGAGGGTGGCGGTGAGGATCACTCCGGTCAGGCCCATGCCGCCCGCGGTCGCGTCGAACAGAGGGGTGCCGTGGCTCACGGTGCGGACCGAGCCGTCCGCGGTGAGCAGTTCCAGCGACAGCACATGGCGGGAGAAGGAGCCCGACACGTGGTGGTTCTTGCCGTGGATGTCCGCGCCGATGGCCCCGCCGACCGTCACGTGACGTGTACCGGGGGTCACCGGGACGAACCAGCCGAGCGGTAGCAGGATCTGCATCAGCCGGTGCAGGGAGACGCCCGCGTCGCACAGCACGGTCCCGCCGCCGGCGTCGATCGCGTGGACGCGGTCCAGGCCAGTCATGTCGAACACCGCGCCACCGGCGTTCTGCGCCGCGTCCCCGTACGCCCGTCCCAGGCCTCTGGGGATGCCACCGCGCGCCCCGCAGTCCCGGACGGCGGCCGCGGCCTCCTCGTACGTCCTGGGCCGGATCAGACGGGCTGCGGAGGGAGCGGTGCGGCCCCATCCCGTGACGGAAACGGTGTCGGCAGGCATGTCGGTGACCGTATCGCCCTTGTATAGGCGATTAGTTCTGAAACATAGTTACCCTCCCCGAAATGGGTGATTAATGGGATGTCGCTCAATATTGCCGGAGTTCCAGCGGTGTCGGCGTGAACAGTGAATCCACATGGACCACATGGACCACCGAGACGACCTCGACCACCGAATCCTTTCGGCACTCCGCGCCCTTGGCGCGGACCCGCGCGTCGGGGGTGCCGCTCGGGCCCTGTCCCGGGCGGGGGAGCACGGCGCGCTGTGGGTCGCGGCAGGCCTCGCGGGAGCCGCCGTGGACGGCGCGCGACGCGATGCCTGGTTGCGCGGAACGGCGCTCACCGTGGGCGCACACGTCGTCAGTATGGGTGTGAAGAGGGTCGTGCGCCGTCCGCGCCCCGCGCACGTCGAGCCCCTCGTGCGCGCTGTCGGACGGCACTCCTTCCCCAGCTCGCACGCGACCTCCGCCGCGGCCGCCGCCGTCGCCTACGGAACGCTGGGGGCGTACGCCGTCCCGCCGCTCGCCGCCGCGATGTGCCTCTCGCGCCTGGTCGTCGGCGTCCACTACCCCTCGGACGTGGCGGCGGGCGCCGCCCTGGGAGCGCTCACGGCGCGTCTGGGAGCGCGTTGGATGACCGGGGGTGCCCATGACTGAGACAGCGCCTCTTTCGGGCACCGCCCGCCCCACGGAAACGGCCCTCCTCGAGCAGCGCACCCGGCGCGGGCGGCCCACGCCGAGCCCACGCGAGCGCAGCCTGCTGCGCGGCCTCCTCAGGACGGCGCGCCCCCGGCAGTGGGTCAAGAACGCCCTGGTCGTCGCCGCCCCGGCCGCCGCCGGCCGGCTCGCCTCCGTCCACGCTCTCACCCAACTCGCCCTGGTCTTCGCGCTGTTCACCGCCTGCGCCGCCGGCGTCTACCTGGTCAACGACGCCCGCGACGCCGAGGCCGACCGCGCCCACCCCACCAAGCGCCACCGCCCGGTCGCCGCAGGGCAGGTCCCGGTGCCGGTCGCGTACGCCGCAGGAGCCGCCCTGGCCGTCCTGGCGCCGGCCGCCGCGGCCTGGCTGACCTCGCCCGCCGTCGCGGCGCTGCTGGCGGCGTACATCGGCATGCAACTGGCGTACTGCGTCAGCCTGAAGCACGTCCTCGTCGTGGACCTCGCCGTCGTCACGACCGGCTTCCTGATGCGGGCGATGGTCGGCGGGCTCGCGCTCGGCATCCCGCTGTCGCGCTGGTTCCTGATCACGACCGGCTTCGGCGCGCTGTTCATGGTGGCGGCCAAGCGCTACTCCGAAGCGGTCCAGATGGCCGGAAACGCGGGCGCCACGCGCGCGTTGCTCACCGAGTACACCACCGGCTACCTCCGCTTCGTCTGGCAGCTGGCCGCCGGAGTCGCCGTCCTCGGCTACTGCCTGTGGGCCCTGGAGGAGGGCGGGGTCCCGCACACCGGCCTGCTGCCCTGGCGCCAGCTGTCGATGGTCGCCTTCATCCTGGCCGTCCTGCGCTACGCCGTCTTCGCCGACCGCGGCACCGCGGGCGAACCCGAGGAGGTCGTCCTGCGCGACCGCGCGCTCGCCGTCATCGGCCTGGTCTGGCTCGCGATGTACGGGCTGGCGGTGGCCAATTGGTAGGACGGTCGGTGAGACGGCCGGCGAAACGACCGACGAGCCCCCCGCCGCGCCGCGAACCCCTGAGCTTCGCGACCGTCGGCCCAACGCCGCGCCGCAAACTTCTGAGCTCCGCCACCGTCGGCTCCGTGCCGCGCCGCAAACTCCTGAACTTCGCCACCGTCGGCTCCGTGCCGCGCCGCGAACTCCTCGGCTTCGCCACCGTCGGCCTCCTCGCCTACGCCGCCGACCTGGCCCTCTTCACGTACTTGCGCGGCCCCGCCGCCCTCGACCCGCTCACCGCCAAGGCGCTGTCCTTCGCCGCCGGCTGCTCGGTCGCCTACGCGGGCAACGCGCTCGGCACGTACCGGGGCCGCGGCGGCTCCCCCTGGCGCCAGTACGCCGTCTTCCTCGCGGTGAACGTCGCCGGCGCCCTGGTCCAGTTGCTGTGCCTGACCGTCAGCCACTACGGCCTCGGCCTCACCTCCCAGCGCGCGGACACCGTGTCCGGTGCGGGAATCGGCATGGCGCTGGCCACGCTCCTGCGGTTCTGGGGTACCAGGACACTGGTCTTCCGCAACGAGGGCAGGGTCGGATCATGGACTGGCTGAAGAAGCTCCCCGGGATCGGGCCGTTGGCCACGCGCCTGATGGCCACGCACGCGTGGCGCTCGTACGAGCGTCTGGACCGGGTGAAGTGGACGCGGCTCGCCGCCGCGATGACGTTCATCAGCTTTATCGCGCTCTTCCCACTGCTGACGGTGGCCGCCGCGATCGCCGCCGCCACGCTCAGCACCGAACAGCAGAAGACGTTGCAGGACAAGTTCGCCGAGCAGGTCCCCGGCATCTCCGACCAGCTCAACCTGAACGCCCTGATCCAGAACGCCGGCACCGTCGGTCTCATCGCCGGCGCCGTCCTGCTCCTCACCGGCATCGGCTGGGTCGGCCAGATGCGCGACTGCCTGCGCGCGGTGTGGGAGCTGCCCGACAACGAGGAGAACCCCCTCCTGCGCAAGGCCAAGGACGCCGGCGTCCTCGTCGGCCTCGGCGGCGCCGTACTGGTCACGCTCGGCGCCTCCACGGTCGCCTCCGCCGCCGTCGGCTGGACTTCCCGGCAGCTGGGGCTCGCCGAGCACGGCTGGGGCAGCGTCCTGCTGCGGATCGCCGCGTTCGCCGTCGCCGTACTCGCCGACTTCCTGCTGCTCCTGTATCTCCTCACCCTGCTGCCGGGCGTCGAACCGCCGCGCCGTCGCCTCGTCGTTGCCGCACTGCTCGGCGCGGTCGGCTTCGAACTGCTGAAGCTGCTGCTGAGCGGCTATATGCAGGGCGTGGCCACCAAGAGCATGTACGGGGCGTTCGGCGTCCCCGTCGCCCTGCTGCTGTGGATCAACTTCACCGCGAAGCTGCTGCTGTACTGCGCCTCCTGGACGGCGACGCAGAGCACGGACACCGAGGTCAGCGGCGGCGACGCACCAGATCGGGCAGCGGCCACCGGCGGTTGATCAGGAACGCGCCGGCCGCGAGCAGCACCAGCAGCCCGCCGGTGATGGCGAACGCGATCCCGACGCCGCTGGAGCCGTCCTCGGCCGAGGACGCGGCCACCGGCTTCGCGGACCCCGCGCCGCCGCTGCCGTCGGCCTCACCGGCCACGGCGGTGGCACTGGGCTGGGCGCTCGTCTGGGCGGCGCCCTTCGGGGCCACCAGCTCGCCCACCGGCTGCACCTTGCCGGCCGCCTTGAAGCCCCAGTCGAAGAGCTTCGCGGTCTCCTTGTAGACCTCGTTGTGCTCGTTCTTCGCCGGGTTCATGACCGTGACGAGCAGCACCCGGCCGTCGCGCTCGGCGACGCCGGTGAAGGTGGCGCCCGCGTTGGTGGTGTTGCCGTTCTTGACGCCCGCGATGCCCTGGTAGACCGAGATGTCGCTGTCGCCGCTGAGCAGCCGGTTGGTGTTCTGGATCTCGAAGGTCTCGCGAACCGTCTTGCCCTTGTCGTTCTTCGTCGTCCCGCCCGGGAACTCGGCCCGCACGGTCGAGCAGTACTCGCGGAAGTCCTTCTTCTGCAGCCCCGAGCGGGCGAACAGCGTCAGGTCGTACGCGGAGGAGACCTGCCCGCCGGCGTCGTAGCCGTCCGGGGTCACCACGTTCGTGTCGAGGGCCTGGAGCTCCTCGGCGTGCTCGTTCATCTCCTTGACGGTGTTGCCGACGCCCTGGTTCATCGCCGACAGCACATGCACGGCGTCGTTCCCGGAGCGCAGGAAGACGCCGAGCCACAGGTCGTGGACCGTGTAGGTCTCGTCCTCCTTTATTCCGACCATGCTGGAGCCGGACCCGATGCCCGCCAGGTCGGCGGAGGTGACCTTGTGCTTCTCGGTGCTCGGGAACTTCGGCAGCAGGGTGTCGGCGAACAGCATCTTCAGCGTGCTCGCCGGGGGCAGCCGCCAGTGGGCGTTGTTCGCGGCGAGCACCTCGCCGGACTCGGCGTCGGCGACGATCCAGGAGCGCGCGGTCAGGTCCTTCGGCAGGACGGGGGCGCCGCTGCCCAGGTTGACCTGCGTCCCCGCCCGGCCGAGCTGCGCACCGCCCACGCTCGACATGTTCGCCGGGGGAGTGGCCGAGGGAGTGGCCGACGGGCTCGTCGACGGGCTCGGGGCCGCGAAGGAGACGGGCGTGGTCAGCGCGAGGGACAACAAGGTCGCGGAGGTCACCAGCAGGGGTCGCCTGGCGGTCTTCTGGGGTGCGGGCACGACCGAGAAGGTACATGCCACACCCCGCGAAGTCCCAGCACCCACCCCACCCCGGTCACGGAACCGGACACCGGGCGACGATACTGAACGTATGAAGCTCAGCCGCCGGGTGTCCTGGTTCCTGCTCGCCTTCGGGGTGTGGAGCTGGATCATCTGGATCACTTTCGTCAAAAACCTGATCAAGGACAGCAGCGGGCTCGCGTTCGACGACGGGGATCCCACCGCGTACTTCTGGGTGCACCTGACGCTCGCCGTCGTCTCCTTCGTATTGGGGACGGTCGTCGGGGTCATCGGGTTGCGCGGCCTGCGCGCACTGCGCCGTACGTCATAGCGCGCCGCGCGACACGTCATAGGGCACTGCGCCGCACGTCATAGCCGACAACGGGGGGCACAGCACAGTGGTCATCGTCTTCGTACTGCTCGCGCTGCTCGCCCTGGGCGTCCTGGTGGCGGCCAACTGGTACCTGTGGCGCCGCCTGTTCCGCGACACGACCCGTGGCCCGGGACGGGCGCGCCGAGCGGGCGCCGTGCTGATCGCCGGCGGCTGGGCGCTGGCCGTCGGTGCCCTCGTCACCGAGCGCGCCGGCGCGCCCTTCTGGCTCCAGCGCGTGCTGGCCTGGCCGGGCTTCCTGTGGCTGGCCCTGTCGATCTACCTGCTGCTCGCCGTGCTGGCGGGTGAGGCCGTACGCCCCCTGCTGCGCCGCTTCCTCGAACGGCGGACGCCCGCCGCCGTGGCCGTACCGCAGCGCGAGACCGTACCGGCAGCCGCGTCCCACGACGACCCGCAGCCCCCAGAACCCCCGAAGTCCCAGAAGTCCCCGGGGTCCCCGGAGTCCCCGGAGTCCCCGGGATCACCGCAGCTCCTCGCCGCCCCCTCCCGGCGCCTCTTCGTCTCCCGCGTCGTCGCCGGAACCGCCGCCGCGGCCGCCGTCGGCACGGTCGGCTACGGCACGTACGGTGTCCTGCGCGGCCCGAGGGTGAAGCGGGTCACCGTTCCGCTGGCCAAGCTCCCGCGCGCCGCCCACGGCTACCGGATCGCGGTCGTCAGCGACATCCACCTCGGCCCGATCCTGGGCCGCGGCTTCGCCCAGAAGGTCGTCGACACGATCAACGCGACCCAGCCCGACCTGATCGCGGTCGTCGGTGACCTGGTCGACGGCAGCGTCAAGGACCTGGGCCCTGCCGCGGCGCCGCTGGCGCAGCTGACGGCGCGCCACGGATCCTTCTTCGTCACCGGCAACCACGAGTACTTCTCCGGTGCCGAGCAGTGGGTCGAGGAGGTCCGCCGACTGGGCCTGCACCCCCTGGAGAACGACCGCACCGAGCTGCCGTACTTCGACCTCGCCGGCGTCAACGACATCGCCGGCGAGAGCGAGGGCCAGGGCCCCGACTTCACCAAGGCTCTCGGCGACCGCGATACGGCACGCGCGTGTGTGCTCCTCGCCCACCAGCCGGTCCAGATCCACGAGGCCGTCGAGCATGCCGTCGACCTCCAGCTCTCCGGCCACACCCACGGCGGCCAGCTCTGGCCGGGCAACTTCGTCGCGGCGACGGCCAACCCGACGGTGGCGGGCCTGGAGCGCTACGGCGACACCCAGCTGTACGTCTCCCGGGGCGCGGGCGCGTGGGGCCCGCCCACGCGCGTGGGCGCACCGTCGGACATCACGGTGATCGAACTGGCGTCGGCACAGGCCTGATCCGAGAGGAGTGGGCCAGGGGCGTCGCCCCACCGGACCCTGTGGGGAACCTGTGAAACCCGCCCGAAACAGTCCCTCGGTAAGTTCTTTCCCATCCCAACAGATTCCTCTTCCCCCAGCTGAAACACCTGTGATTAGGTAACGGCGCTGCTTAGGGGAGTGGCATGTTGCGCTGGGGCGCCTGGGGAGGGCACCGTGCGATCCGTTCGCATGAGAATTCTGACGACTCTGGTCGTGTTGGCAGTCGTTGGAGTGGGCGGCTGGCAGTTGTTGCCGTCGCAGGACGACAGTGGCAAGACCATCAGGGTCGGCACGACGGACACCGTCACGTCGCTCGACCCGGCCGGCGCCTACGACGCCGGTTCCTGGGCCTTGTTCAGCAACGTCTTCCAGTCACTGCTCACCTTCGAGCCGGGCGGCACCGCGCCCGTGCCGGACGCGGCCGAAAGCTGTGACTTCGTGGGCGCCGATCTTCGTACGTACCGGTGTGAACTGCGCAAGGGCCTCGCTTTCTCCAGCGGCCGCGCGATGACCGCCGAGGACGTGAAGTTCTCCTTCGACCGGGTCAAGAAGATCAACGCCGACGTCGGCCCGTCGTCCCTGTTCTCCACCCTCGGCTCGGTGGACGCCGACGGCTCGATCGTCACCTTCCATCTGTCGTCGCCCGACGCCACGTTCCCGTTCAAGGTGGCCACCGGCGCCGGCGCGATCGTCGACAGCACGCGCTACCCGAAGGACGCCCTGCGCACCGGCACCGACGTCGACGGCAGCGGACCGTACGTCCTGTCGTCGTACACGAAGGGCAAGACCGCGGTCCTGTCGCCCAACGGGGAGTACGAGGGCGCCCTCAAGGACACCGGGCGGCCCATCGAGCTGCGCTACTACGAGGACGCCGACGCGCTCAACAGCGCCTGGAAGGCCAAGCAGCTCGAGGTGGCCACCCGGCAGCTGCCGCCCAAGACCCTCGCCGGTCTCTCGCCGAGCGACCCCGACCAGCGCGTCTCCGAGGCCGACAGCTCCGAGACCCGCAACCTGTACTTCAACACCCGCGCGGGCTCCCCGCTGCACGACAAACAGGTCCGGCGGGCCATGGCCTGGCTGATCAACCGCGAACAGCTGGCCGCGACCGTGTACAGCGGCACCGTCGAGCCGCTCTACTCGCTGATCCCGGCCGGCATCACCGGCCACACCACGTCGTTCTTCGACAACTACCCCAAGCAGAGCACCGCGAAGGCGAAGCAACTGCTCGCCGAGGCCGGCGTGAGCACCCCGGTCCACTTCACCTACGGCTACGGCCTCGGCAGCGGCGCCGCCGCCGAGGAGGCCCAGGAGCTCAAGCAGCAGCTGGAGGCCGGCGGCCTGTTCAAGGTGACGGTCAAGGGCTACGAGTGGACCGACTTCCAGAAGCAGTGGGCGAACGGGAAGCTCGACGCGTACGCGGTCGGCTGGGTCGCCGACTACCCCGACCCGGACACTTTCGCCGCCCCGCTCGTCGGCACCGACAGCACCATGAACACCGGCTACAGCAGCCCGGACGTCGACCGGCTGATCCAGTCCACCCAGCAGTACGCCGACCGCAGCCGCGTCGCCCAGGACTTCCGTGCGCTCCAGGAGGACGTCGCCCGTGACGTGCCGATCATTCCGCTGTGGCAGCGCAAGGAGTACGTCGTCAGCAGCGAGGACGTCGGTGGCGGCCAGTACCTGTCGGACGGCAACGGCGTGTTCCGGCTGTGGCGCCTGACCTGGATCTGACGACGAGATCCCGGTATCCCCGCTTGGACGGGGGTACCGGCGGGCAGTCACCCCAAGCGGCACCATGTGACGGAGGTGTGGGCGGGGTGAGGAGCAGACGTGTTGAGACGCAACTCCTTCCGGCTGCCCAGGCATCCGGCGTCCGTCGGGCTCGCCCGGCGCCGCGTGCGGGACCATCTGGCCGACTGGGGGCACACGCCCGGTGATCCGGCGCTGGACGATGCCGTGCTGCTCGTGTCCGAGCTCGCCACCAACGTCGTACGCCACGGGCCCCTGCGGGAGCGGGAGTTCGAGGTGGCGGTGACCGCCCTCGCCGACGGCTCCTGCCTCATAGAGGTGTCCGACGAGGGCCGCGTCGAACCGCGGCTGCGGGTGGTCGGGGAGTGGGAGGAGGCCGGCCGCGGCCTGCACCTCGTGGAACACGTCGCCGCGGCCTGGGGGGTGTGGAGCCGCGGCCGGCACGGGAAGACGGTGTGGGCGCTGGTCCTGGCCCCGGACGCCTAAGCGCTCCGCTGGAAGCGCGGTGACGAACCCGTGGGCCGGTGGGGGCTGGTCGCCCCCACGCGGCGGAGCCGCATATCGACACAGCCCCGCGCCCCTTACGGGGCGCGATACCGCACCGGACTTCGTCAAGGCTGCTTAGGACTTGGACTTCAGGCCCTACGGCCGTACCGGTGTCCGCGCGGGCAGGGTCACCGTCACCGCGAGTCCCTCGCCCGGCGCCGTGCGCACCGCCACGTCGCCGCCGTGCGCCCGCACCACCCCCTGCACGATCGCCATGCCGAGACCGCTGCCGGCGCCGCCCCCGGCCCGGAAGAAGCGGTCGAAGATGCGTGCCGCGTCCTCCGCCGTCAGCCCCGGACCCTCGTCCGCCACGCACAGCCGTACGACGCCGTCATCGCGCTCCACCCCGAGCCGCACCGGCACGTCGGCGGGCGTGTGGGTGCGGACGTTGGCCACCAGATTGCCGAGCACCTGGCGCAGCCCCGACTCGTCGGCGTGCACCAGCAGGGCACCGTCGGCGCCGACGGTGACGGGCCGGCCGGGCTGCTGCGCCCGCAGATCCTCGGCCGCGTCCCGCACCAGGCAGCTGACGTCGACGTTGCGCAGGCGCAGTTCGGGCTGCTGGTCGAGACGGGCGAGAGTGAGCAGCTCGTCCACCAGGTGCCCCATACGGTCGGCCTCCGCCATCATCCGGTCCCAGGCCCTCTTTCGCTCGGCCGGCTCGCGCAGCATCCCCTTGTCGTACAGCTGGAGGTAGCCGCGGATCGCGGACAGCGGGGTGCGCAGCTCGTGTGAGGCGTCGGCGACGAAGCGGCGCAGCTGGGCCGCGGTGCGCTCGCGCGTGCGGTACGCCGACTCCACCTGGTGGAGCATGGAGTTGAGGGCGAGCCGCAGCTGTTCGACCTCCTGCGTCGGATGCTGACTGGAGGGTATTCGCCGGGTCAGGTCCCCCTCGGCTATCGCGGACGAGGTCTCCACCATGTCCTCCAGCGGCAGCATCCGGCGCCGCACGCTGAACAGCGTCAGACAGGCCAGCAGCGCCAGCAGCAGCGTGCCGACGGCGAGGTCCAGCCTGAGGGCCTTGGCGACGCCTTTGTGCAGGGCGTCCGTCGACGTGGCCAGCAGGATGTACGTGCCGTCGGAGAGCCGCGTCGCGGTCACGCGGTACGGGGCTCCGTGCACCGTCACGTCGTGCGGCTCGGCGTCCCTGGTGAGCGTGCGCGGGTCGGCGACCGCGGCCGCCAGTCCGCGCTGCGCGGGGGTCGGCGCGATGCCGAGGACGGCGACGGCCTCGCCCGTGCCGCCGTCGACGGCGGCGAAGATGGTGTCCGGCGTCGGACGGTCTTCGGTCTCCCCGGGGGCGAGCCGGTCGCGGACGAAGCGCAGCACGGCGACCGAGTCGATCTGCCGCATGGTGAGGTGCGAACTGGCCAGCGAGTCCCGGGTCTTGGTCAGTTCGGTGTCGATCTGGTCGAGCAGGTAGTGCTGCATGCCCATGAGGCTGACGGCGGTGGCCGCGACGATGCCGAGGGCGAGCAGCGCCACGTTGGCCAGGGTCAGCTTGGCGCGCAGCGAGTGGATACCCCGGGAGCAGTGGAGCCGTGGGGGCCTGGGGAACCTCATGCCAGCCCGTATCCGACACCCCGCCGCGTGGTGATCACCGGCGCTCCCAGCGCGTCCAGCTTGCGGCGCAGATAGCTGATGTAGGTCTCGACAACGGTCGACTCCGGCGGGGTGTGCTCGTACTGCCAGACGTGACGCAGGAGTTGTTCCTTGGGGACGATCCGGCCGCCGTTGCGCACCAGGAAACGCAGCAGCGCGTACTCGGTGGGGGTGAGCTCGACCGTACGGCCCGCTCGGTGCACCGAGTACGTCGTCTCGTCCAGTTCCAGGTCGCCGTAGCGCAGGGGCGGCCGCTGCGGGAGGACGTCGGACGGGCGGGTGCGGCGCAGTACGGCGGTGATCCGGGCGACGACCTCGTCGATGTTGAACGGCTTGGTGATGTAGTCGTCGCCGAAGCCGAGGGCGCCGACGATCTCGGCGGGGGAGTCCCGCGCCGTCAGGAACACCAGCGCCAGCTCGGGCCGCGCGGCGCGCAGTTCACGGCCCAGGGCCCGCCCGTCGCCGTCCGGGAGCATGACGTCGAGCAGCGCGACGTCGGGCCGCGTGCGCTCGGCGAGGCTGAGCGCCTCGCGGACGGTGCCCGCGGTCATGACCTCGAAGCGGTGGTAGCGCAGCGCGATGGCGAGGACGTCCGCGATGCTCGGCTCGTCCTCCACGACCAGCACGGTGCCAGGAGCCGTCGACATGCCCCCAGTATCGGCGCGGCCACTGACAGCCGGGCCGGTTTCCCGCTTTGGAGTTCCTTGAGAGTCATGGGCGACCGTGTCCACGCACGCGTGCCGCCGCCGATCCTGTTGCCCAGGACCTGGGGGACCGACCGAGCGACCGGCAATCGAATATCGAATAAGGAGCGTTGAACGTGGCGGCATTGGCACGCTGGTGCTACCGGCACCGGCTGGTGGTCCTGTTGCTGTGGGTGGGGGCACTGTTCGGCCTGGGCTTCTCGGCCTCGACGGCGGGTACGGACTACGCGAACGTCTTCTCCCTCCCGGACACGGACTCCAAGAGCGCGTACGACCTGATGGAAAAGGCTTTCCCCGCGCGCGCGGGCGACACCGACACGGTGGTGTGGAAGGTCGACGACGGCACGGTCAGGGACCAGGACGTGCGGTCCCGGCTCCAGCCCGCGCTGGCGGAGATCGCGAAGATGAAGGGCGTCGGTGATGTCGCCGACCCCTATACGGACGGGGGCGCGACACAGATCAGCCGTGACGGGCGCATCGCGTACGCCCAGATCACGTTCACCGAGCAGGCCAACGCCGTTCCCAAGGAACTCGTCCAGGACGTCGTCGACACCGCGCAGGCCGCCGAACGCGACGGACTACAGGTCGAGTTGGGCGGCCAGGCCATCCTGCGCGTGCAGGAACCGCCCGCGGGCCTGGCCGAAATGGTCGGCCTCGCGGCGGCGGCGATCGTGCTGTTCCTCGCCTTCGGCTCGCTCTTCGCGATGCTGCTGCCGATCGGCGTGGCGATCTTCGGCGTCGGCACGGGCCTGTTCTCCACCCAGCTCCTCAGCCACGTCACCGACGTCCCCGATCTGGCCCCGCTGCTCTCCTCGCTGATCGGCCTCGGCGTCGGCATCGACTACGCCCTGTTCATCGTCACCCGGCACCGGCGCGGCATCCTGCGCGGCGCCGACCCGGAGGAGTCGGCGGTCACCGCCCTCAACACCTCAGGGCGGGCGGTGCTGTTCGCGGGTGGCACGGTGTGCATTGCCCTGGCCGGGATGCTGGTGACGAACCTGCGCTTCCTGGACGGCGTGGTCATCGGCACCTCGCTCACCGTCGTGCTGAGCGTGCTCGCCGCCACCACCCTGCTGCCGGCCCTGCTCGGCCTCCTCGGCCCGCGCGTCCTCAGCCGCAGGCAGCGGCGCCGGCTGGCCGCCGAGGGCCCCGAGCCGGAGCGGGCGAGCGGTCTCGCGGCCCGCTGGTCGGCCGGCGTGCAGCGACGCCCGCGCCGGATCGCCACACTCGCCGTCGTCGTCATGGCCGTACTCGCCCTGCCCGTGCTGTCGTTGCGCCTGGGCGCCACCGACCAGGGCAACAACGACGCCACGACGACCACCAGGAAGGCGTACGACCTGCTCGCCCAGGGCTTCGGGCCCGGCTTCAACGGCCCGCTCCAGGTGGTCGCGACCGGCGGCGACACGGCCACGCTGGTCAAGGACATCGAGGCGACCCCCGGGGTGGCGCAGGCCGCCTCGCTGCCGCCCGCCCGGGGCGTCACGGTCATCCAGGTCGTACCGACCACGTCACCGCAGTCCGAGCAGACCGACGACCTCATCGACACCCTCCGCGACGATGTGATCCCGCGCGCGGGTGCGACCGCGCACGTCGGCGGAGTCACCGCGGTCTCCAAGGACTTCGCGTCCGTCACCGGCGACCGCCTGCCGCTCTTCGTCGTGACCATCATCGGACTGGGCTTCCTGCTGCTCCTGGTCGCCTTCCGCTCCCTGGTGGTGCCGCTGACGGCCGCCGTGATGAACCTGATAGCCGCGGCGGCCTCGTTCGGAGTCCTGGTCGCGATCTTCCAGTGGGGCTGGGGCCTGGACCTGCTCGGCCTCGGCAAGGAGGGCCCGATCAACGCCTTCCTGCCGGTCATCATGCTGTCCCTGCTCTTCGGCCTCTCCATGGACTACCAGGTGTTCCTGGTCAGCCGGATGCACGAGGAGTGGGTGCACACGCGCGACAACGCCCGCGCGGTCCGGGTGGGCCTCGCGGAGACCAGCCGCGTCATCAACAGCGCGGCCCTGATCATGGTCTGCGTCTTCCTGGCGTTCGTGCTGAGCGGCGACTCGGGCGCGGCGATGGCGGGCGTGGGCCTGGCGGTGGCGGTGGCACTCGACGCGTTCATTCTGCGTACGGCGCTGGTGCCGGCCGCGATGCACCTGCTGGGCAACTCCAACTGGTGGTTGCCGGCCTGGCTGGACAAGCGGCTGCCGCATCTCGCGGTGGAGCCGCAGGAGGAGGCGGCGGAGGCCGTTGGGCAAGAGGGCCACGCCTCCGTCATCCACGGCTTCGTCCGCACCGTCGACGGCGACCCGCTCGAGGGCGCGGCGGTGACCCTGCTGTCCAGGGGCGGCCGTCAACTGGACCGCGTGACCTCGCTGGCCGACGGCTCGTACATCCTCGCCGTCCCGTCCCCGGGCACGTACCTGCTGGCGACGGCGGCCCCCTCGTACGGCTCCCGGGCCCGGCACGTGGTCGTGGCGGACGGGCCCCTGGTCCACGACGTGGAGCTCACCGAGGGCGAGATGGACACCGTGAACTGAGCTGTCGCACCGCGTTTCCGCGCCGGTCCGCCCGATCGGGTGACCGGCGCGGAAACGCGGCCACGGACGGGTCCTACGCTCGCCGGGCCTCTTACGAAGCCGACGTCCGTGAAGCCGGATCAGGCAGCACCTTGGTCATCCCCGGCAGGAAGTCCGTGAACAGCTCGTGCACCTCGAGCACCAGCGGCCGCAGCACCCGGAAGCGGGCCAGCGCGACGCCACGCGCGGTGAGGCGGGCGCCGCGCTCGGCGAGGCGGTAGCTGCGTTCCCGGCCGTCCGTACGGTCGAAGATCCAGTACAGGACGAGCCCCATCTGGGAGAGCCACATCAGTTCCGGAAGCACGTCCCGCAGTTCCGCGGGCACCTTGGTCTTCGCCCCCGCGAGCACCTCCCGGTGGACGCCGATGGCCTCCACGCGCGCGTGCTCCGACTCCGGGGAGAAGGGGCTGAGCGGGCTGTCGGGGTCGGCGGCGTTCTTGAAGAACTGCACCGCGAACTCGTGGTACGGCGTGGCGACGTCCAACCAGGTCCGCAGCACGCCCGCGAGCCGCGCCTCCAGGCTCGTCTCCCGGTCCAGGACTTCCCGGACCGCCGCCCGGTGCTCGGTGGCGAGCCGGTCGTAGAAGCCCTGGATCAGGTGTTCCTTGCCGGAGAAGTAGTAGTACGCGTTGCCGACCGAGACCCCGGCCTCCTGGGCGATGGCCCGCATGGTCGTCTTGTCGTAGCCCCGCTCCTGGAACAGCCGCATCGCCGTCTCCAGGATCAGGGCGCGGGTCTGCTCGGACTTGGTGGGCGCAGCGCCGTCGTCGGGGCTCTCGTTGTTCGCAGGCACGGGAAGAGAGCCTAACGAGTGGCGCAGGTGCCGTCGTCGCAGCCGGGGGCGGTGTATGTCCACCCGTGGGCGGGGTCGTACGTCCATCCGTCCGTGCGCGCGTACGCTCGCCCGCCCCACTGCGCCCCGCGCCACTTGGCGGCGGCGAGGACGGCGCCCTTGGCGAGCTTCGCTCCGGTGGGGGTGCTCAGGCGGTGGGCGAGCGGCCGGTGTTCGCGCAGCGCCCACAGGGTGACGATCCAGGCGGCGGTGCCCCGGTAGACCTGCCCGCCGTCGCCCACGACGGTGACGTCGTTCAGCGTGGCGCGGTGGTCGAGGCCGGGGAAGCGCCGCCGTGCCTCGTCCGAGGCGGCCGGCACGAGCTCCAGCGGCACCAACTGGGGCTGGCGTGCGAGCCAGTCGCGCACGAAGGTGCACACCGAGCAGTCGGCGTCGTACAGCACGGTGAGCCGGCGGACCGGGACGCGCGTGGCGTCCCGGTCCGCCCCGACGGCCGTCACGGTGCTCACGCCCCGGCCGCGGGGGCGACCCAGCCCTGCGGCGCGACCGGCGGCACCTGCTCCCGCTCCAGCACCCCGCGCCGCCGGATCCGGCTGAGCACGTACACGTTGCCCAGGTGCATCACGCCGAGCACCAGCAGCACCACGCCCAGCTTGGTCGACAGGGCCTCGAAGACCCCGCGGGTGTCGCCGATGGTGCCGTCGTCGCTCAGGTACAGCGCGACGAAGCCGAGGTTGACGAGGTAGAAGCCGACCACCAGGAGGTGGTTGACGGCGTCCGCGAGCTTCTCGTTCCCGTGCAGGACGTCTGCCAGGAAGATCCGTCCGTTGCGGCTGAGCGTGCGGGCCACCCAGATGGTCAGGCCGATGCTGACCAGAAGGTAGATGACGTACGCGACGACTGTGAGGTCCATGTCCCCACCCCTTCTTGAACGCGTTCAAAACGCTGTCGCGACTGACTGTAGACCTGTTTTTGAACGCGTTCAAGCGAACTTCGCGTCGTGAACCACGCGTCGTAGGGCGGATCCTGTGCGCGGGCGACGCACGACGCGAGGCCGGTGACGCTCACAAGCTGCGTCACCGGCCTCGCGCGGGGGCTGGTCGGTCTATCGGGTGAGGAGGCGCGGGTCAGGCGGTGGCGGCGGGCAGCCCGGCGATCAGCGCGGTGAGTTCCTCGAGCTCCGGCGCGGTCAGGTCGGTCAGCGGCGGGCGGACGGGTCCCGCGCTGTGCCCGGTGGCGGTCATGCCGGCCTTGACGATGCTGACCGCGTAGCCGGCCTGCCGGTTGCGGATC
Organism: Streptomyces sp. NPDC002088; assembly: GCF_040296605.1. Taxonomy (NCBI): domain Bacteria; kingdom Bacillati; phylum Actinomycetota; class Actinomycetes; order Kitasatosporales; family Streptomycetaceae; genus Streptomyces; species Streptomyces sp. NPDC002088. The sequence continues at coordinate 417,834 of NZ_JBEOXO010000007.1, forward strand.
TCCGTGTAGGGCAGCACGAAGTCGGTCAGCATCCGGGTGACGGTGTCGTGGCGGCGCCCACGGACCGCGGCGTAGAAGTCGAGGGCGAACTCGGGCAGGAAGTTGAAGATCGCCGAGGAGTAGGTGGTGACGCCGAGCTCCAGGTACGGCAGGGCGAACGTCTCGGCGGTGGGCAGGCCACCGATGTAGGTCAGGCGCTCGCCCAGGCGGGTGTACACGCGGGTCATGGTGTCGATGTCCCCGACGCCGTCCTTGTAGCCGATCAGGTTCGGGCACGTCTCGGCCAGGCGGGCGACCGTGTCGGCGGAGTAGACGGCGTTGGCGCGGCTGTAGATGATCACGCCGAGGGACGTGGAGCGGCAGACCGCCTCGACGTGGCGGGCCAGGCCTTCCTGGCTCGCCTCGGTGAGGTAGGGCGGGAAGAGCAGGATGCCGTCGGCGCCGGCGCGTTCGGCGGCGGCGGCGAACTCGATCGCGGTGGCGGTGCCGTAGCCGACCGGGGCCAGGATCGGCGTGTCGTCGGGGGCGCTGTCCGCGGCGGCGGTGACGACGCGTTCGACCTCGGTGGCGGTGAGGGAGAAGAACTCGCCGGTACCGCCCGCCGCGAAGAGGCCGCCGACGTCGTACTTGGCCAGCCGGATGATGTTCTCGCGGTAGGCGTCCTCGTCGAAGGAGAGATCGTCCTTGAAGTGCGTCACGGGGAAGGACAGCAGTCCGGAGCCGAGGCGGCTGCGCAGCTCTGCCGGGGTGAAGGACGTCATGGGGTTACTGCTCCTGAAGGTGGCAGGGAACGTGATGGGTGGGGGTCGCGGCGATGCCGGCGGCAGGACAGGCGTGCCGGGAGTGTGCGGACGGGTGCGCCGGGAGGTGCGGACGGGTGGTGCCGGCGCGGGCAGCGCGGCTGTCCTTTACTGCGCTGCCCGCGCCAGGTCTCGGCGGTTGCCGCAGCCGGAACGCGCGGCTGTCTTTACTGCGCCGCCCGCGCTGGGGCTCGTACCACATCGCCCGCGCCGAGTCTCGGTGTCCGCCGCAGCCAGTACGCGCGGCTGTCTTTACTGCGCTGCCCGCGCTGGGGCTCGTACTGCGCCGCCCGTGCCGGGACTCGGCGCCCGCCGCGGCCGGAACTCTGCGGTCGGCGGCACAGGTCAGGGGCGGGAACCGACCTCGTGTTCGGCGACCGTCCAGGCGCGGGCCTGGTCGCTGAGGGTGAATCCGAGGCCGGGCCGCGAGGAGACGTACATGCGCCCGTCGCGGATCTCCAGGCGCTCGTTGAACAGCGGCTCCAGCCAGTCGAAGTGCTCGACCCACGGCTCGATCGGGTAGGCGGCGGCCAGGTGGAGATGGATCTCCATCGCGAAGTGCGGGGCGAGCTGCAGCTGGTTGTGCTCGGCGAGCGCGGCGAGCTTGAGGAACTGGGTGATGCCGCCGATGCGGGGAGCGTCGGGCTGGATGACGTCCGCGGCGTTGTGCCGGATCAGCTCGACGTGCTCCGCGACGCTGGCCAGCATCTCGCCGGTGGCGACGGGGGTGTCCAGGGAGGCGGCGAGCGCGGCGTGGCCCTGGGCGTCGTAGGCGTCGAGGGGCTCCTCGATCCAGACCAGGTTGAACTCCTCCAAGGCGCGGCCCATGCGCTGGGCGGTGGGCCGGTCCCACTGCTGGTTGGCGTCGACCATGAGCGGGACGTCGTCGCCGATGTGCTCGCGCACCGCCGTGAGGCGGGCGAGGTCGTACTTGCCGTCGGGGTGCCCGACCTTGATCTTGATGCCGCCGATGCCGCTGCTCAGGGAGGCGGTGGCGTTGTCCAGGACCTGCTCGGTCGGGGTGTGCAGGAATCCGCCGGAGGTGTTGTAACAGCGCACCGAGTCGCGGTGGGCGCCCAGCAGCTTGGCCAGCGGCAGACCGGCCCGCTTGGCCTTGAGGTCCCACAGCGCGACGTCGAAGGCGGCGATCGCCTGAGTGGCCAGGCCGCTGCGGCCCACGGAGGCGCCCGCCCAGACGAGCTTGGTCCAGATCTTGCCGATGTCGCTGGGGTCCTCACCAATCAGGTTGTCGGCGATCTCGCGGGCGTGGGCGAACTGGCCGGGACCGCCGGCGCGCTTGGAGTAGCTGAAGCCGACGCCCTCGTGCCCCTGCTCGGTGGCGATCTCCACGAAGAGGAAGGCCACCTCCGTCATCGGCTTCTGGCGGCCGGTGAGGACCTTCGCGTCGCTGATCGGCGTGGCCAGCGGGAGGGTCACGGAGGAGAGACGCAGCCAGGCGATGCGGTCGAGGGTGGCTTCGCCCGCGGTGTAGGGGGCGTGAGCTGTCGTGTTCTTCGTGGTCACCACTTCGTGTCCCTGGGTTGAGGCGGTTGGGATGGTGCGGGCCGTGCGGGGCGCGGCTGCCCGGCGGCCGGACATGCGGCAGCGAGGTGTCCGGGAGCGGAGGAGTCTCCACGTCTGCCCGTCACGACCGGGAGGCTCCAGGGCTGCTACGGGCGGCCTCTGAGGACGGTCTGCGAACGGCGATCCGACGATCGTGATCCGGGTCGAGCCATGGTGCGTACTCCCTTGGCTCTCCCCTGCCGCCGTGCGGGCGGTGTGCGACGCGGGGATCGCCGTGTCGAATACGTTCGACGCTACGGGCAGCGATTGATCCACGTCCAACATAAAATTTGGATGTACTCATACAAGGAGAGCATCATTGTTCACGTTGACCCAGCTGACGTGTTTTGTGGCGGTGGCGGAAGAACTGCACTTCACGCGGGCCGCCGAGCGCCTGCGCATGACCCAGCCGCCGCTGAGCCGGCAGATCCAGCTGCTCGAGAACGACCTGGGTGTGAAGCTGCTGGACCGCACCAACCGCACCGTGCGCCTGACGCCCGCGGGCTGGGCCTTCCTCGCGGAAGCGCGCCGTATCGTGCGCCAGGCCGAACACGCCACCCTCGCCGTGCGGCGCGTGTCCACCGGTGAGGCGGGCGCGATCGCCGTCGGCTTCACCGCCGCCAGCGCCTACTCCGCGCTCGGAGAGTTCCTCAAGACCGCCCGGAGCGCCCTGCCGGCGGTGGAGATACTGCTGCACGAGCTGGTCACCCGCGACCAGCTCGAAGCCCTCAGCGAGGGCTCTCTCGACCTCGGACTGATCCGCCCGTCCGCCGTCGGCGCCGATCTGACCGTACGCACCGCCGTCCGGGAGGGCCTGGTGGCCGCCCTGCCGGCGGATCACCCGCTGGCGGCCGCCGACGGGCCCGTCGAGCTGCCGGACTTCGACGGCCAGGACTTCCTGATGTACTCCCCCATCGAGGCCCGCTACTTCCACGAACTGCTGCTCAGCACCTTCCGCGCCGAGGGGGTGCGGCCGGTCTTCACCCAGTACCTCAGCCAGGTCCACAGCATCCTGGCGCTGGTCAACACCGGCTGGGGTATCGCCCTGATCCCCGAGGCCGCGGCCCAGATGCGGTACGCCGGTGTCGTCTACCGGCCGCTGCGGCTGCCCGGCGATCCCCGGCCCGTCGAGCTGGACTACGTATGGCGCAAAAACAACGACAATCCCGCTCTCGATGCCCTGCTTCAGCTCCTCTGACCCGGTCCCGGCGGCCGTTCGGGCATCTGCCCGATAAGTGCGCGCCAGGGACGTGCCATACGGCGAGTCATACAAGGAAGGTATTGCAAGCAACAAAATTCGACATGGACGTGAATCGAAACCGTCTCTACGGTCAACTCCAGCCACCGTTCTGTGGCTCGGACCACACGCGGCAGCGTTGCCGCATCACCTAGGTCTAGGAGATTGACCATGCCCGCTCTCGACCGGCAGGACGCGCCGGCGACCGCAGTCCCCATGGCCACCGCCAAAGCGGGCCGCATCAGGTACCTGATTCTGGCCATGCTCTTCGTGGTCACCACGATCAACTACGCCGACCGCTCCACGCTGTCCATCGCCGGCGACTCGATGCAGGAGGATCTGCACATCAGCTCGGGCGAGCTCGGCGTGCTCTTCTCCGCCTTCTCCTGGTCCTACCTCATCGCCCAGCTGCCTGGCGGCTGGCTGCTGGACCGCTTCGGTTCCAAGAAGGTCTACGGCACCGCGATCTTCCTGTGGTCGCTGTTCACGATGCTCCAAGGCGCCATCGGCTTCTTCGCCGGAGCCGCGATCGTGCTGCTGTTCATCCTCCGCTTCGCCGTCGGATTCGCTGAGGCCCCCTCCTTCCCCGGCAACGCGCGCATCGTCGCCGCATGGTTCCCCACCAAGGAGCGCGGCTTCGCCTCCGCCCTGTTCAACTCCGCCCAGTACTTCGCCACCGTCGCCTTCGCTCCCCTCATGGGCTGGCTGGTCACGTCGTTGGGCTGGGAGCACGTCTTCACCGTCATCGGCGGCGTCGGCGTCGTTCTCGCCATCGTGTGGACCAAGGTCATCTACGCGCCCCGCAGCCACCCGCGTATCCAGCGGGCCGAGCTCGACCACATCTCCTCCGGGGGCGCGCTGGTCGACATGGACGCGCCCACGGCCGAAGAGGACATGCGGGCCAGGGAAGCCGCCTCCGGCAAGCAGAACCTGCGTCACATCGGCACGCTGCTGAGGAACCGCACCACCCTCGGTGTCTTCGTCGGGCAGTACTTCATCAACACCATCACCTGGTTCTTCCTGACGTGGTTCCCGGTGTACCTGGTCCAGGAGCGCGGCATGAGCATCCTGGAAGCCGGTTTCGTCTCCTCCCTGCCGGCCCTGTGCGGCTTCGTCGGCGGCGTTCTCGGCGGCTGGCTCTCCGACCGCCTTGCCGGCCGCGGCACCGGCCTCACCGCCGCCCGCAAGATCCCCATCGTCACGGGGCTGCTGCTGTCCACCAGCATCATCATCTGTAACTACGTGACCGCCTCGTGGCTCGTCGTCCTGATCATGTCCCTCGCCTTCTTCGGTAAGGGCATGGGCGCGCTCGGCTGGGCCGTCATGTCGGACGTGTCTCCCAAGCGGATCGCCGGTCTGGCCGGCGGGGTCTTCAACGCCTTCGGTGCCGTCGCCGGCATCGTCACCCCGCTCCTCATCGGCTACATCCTCGACGCCACCGGCTCCTTCGACCTCGCGCTGGTCTTCGTCAGCGCCTGCGCCGCCATGGCCGTGTTCAGCTACCTCGTCATCGTCCGCGAGATCAAGCGCGTCGAACTCCCCGAGGAGGAGTCTGCCGCCGCGTAGCCGCACACCCCGTGCACGATCAGCAGGCCTCGTCCCGCACTCGTCCGCGCCTGCCCGAGGGCTTCCCGCGCTCCTCGGGACACCCCTCGGCGACGCACCGGCATCTCGGACGGCCGCACGCCGCGTGGCCCCAGCGCTTCCGGCCCACCGCTTCGGATCCCTGACAGTTCCCCGCCACAGCGGAACGCCGACCGTTGCCCGCTGCGGCGGAACACCGACCGCCCCGCCACCGCCCCGACCGGCACCCGCCGGCCGGGGCGGCGGCGCTCCGGCCCCTGCGGCTCACCAGCCGCTGCAGGCCGTCCGGGGTACGGAGACCCGCCCAGCGCCGACAAGACCCGCCTCGTACCAGGCGTACTGAGCAGCCTTGTCGAAGTCCGGTGCGGTATCGCGCCCCGCAAGGGACGTGGGGCTGTGTCGATATGCGGCTCCGCCGCGTGGGCGCGACCAGCCCCCACCGGCCCGCAGGATCGTCACCGCGCTTCCAGCGGAGCGCTCAGGGTCTCCGCCCGAGCTCGGGCCGCTTGGAGTAGTCCGTGAACCCGAGGACGTTCCCCCAGGGGTCGGCGATCTCGACCGTCCATCCGGTGGCCACGGGGGACGGCTCGTCAAGCACCGCGATCCCGGCCTCCGCCAACTCCCGCGCCGCTGCCCGGGCATCCGGCACCTCCACCCAGATCCGGGGCGAGGGCCAAGGAGGCGGCCGACGTCCCAGTCCCTCCTCCTGCCGCAGCAGAATCCCGGGCGTCTCACCCCCGACCTTCAACTGAGCGATCCCGGCCTCGTCGAACCGGAACCCCACGGCGAACCCGGCGCGCTCGTAGAACCCGACGGCCTCGCCGAGGTCACCGACGGGGAGCAGCACGTTGTCGAAGCCGAGCGGTTCGTAGCACTGGTCATCTGACATGCCATCAGATTAAGTGCGGGCCCGGCCGCCGGGGTGCCGCATTTCGGTAACCTTCCCCCGGATTGCGTAGGGGGAGCCCACGGGCCGGGTGCGCTCTCTGGCTTGACCGGCTCAGTCGCTGTTCTTCCGCTGTCCCGCCTTGAGGATCTCCGTCACGTCCAGGGTGACCTTGGCGCCGATGGAGTCGGGGAGGGCCACGATTTCGCCGGGGGCGTGGGGGCGGTGGTTCTCGTACGTGTCTCCGACGGGGTCCGTGAGGACGTGCAGGCGCTGGTGCTTGCGGTCGACGACGACGTAGACCGGGATCTTCGCCTCGGCGTAGGCGGCGACCTTGGTCTTCATGTCGTTCTTCCAGTTCTTGGAGGTGACCTCCAGGACGAGACGGAAGCAGACCGGGTCGTACGCGTTGTTCTCGATGAGGTGATCGTCGATGTCGGCGTCCACCACCGCGAGGTCGGGGATCGCGTAGTCCTCGGTGTCGATGGGCAGCCAGAGCCCGATGCCCTGAAGCACCTCGGTCTCACCGTCGTCCAGCCCTGCTGCGATGAACGGACGCATGAGTTTGGTCAGGGCACGAGCGTGGGGCACATCCGGGGACGGGGTCACGAGGAGATTTCCTCCGATGATCTCGACGCGGTAGCCCGGATGGCGTTCCATGATCTCGTCGGCGATTGCCGTGAGCGAGACCGGCTCGTCGTCGTCGAAGGGCTGCTCGACGGCTGCAGCGGACATCGCGTGCCTCCCGTGGGCTGGTGTCGAGGCCATCATCGTAGGCGGGGCGTCGTCCCCACGTCCTGCACAGCCACGGTCACCCGATCGTGTTCCGGCACGCCCGAGGGCCCCGTTTCTCGGCAAGCAACCGGGAAACGGGGCCCTCACGGACCTAGCGAAGACGAGGTCAGAAGCGGCGCGTGATCAGCGCCTTCTTCACCTCTGCGATCGCCTTCGTGACCTCGATACCGCGCGGGCAGGCGTCCGTGCAGTTGAAGGTCGTGCGGCAGCGCCACACGCCGTCGCGGTCGTTGAGGATCTCCAGCCGCTGCTCGCCGGCCTCGTCGCGCGAGTCGAAGATGAAGCGGTGGGCGTTGACGATGGCCGCCGGGCCGAAGTACTGGCCGTCGTTCCAGAAGACCGGGCACGAGGACGTGCAGGCCGCGCAGAGGATGCACTTCGTCGTGTCGTCGAAGCGCGCACGGTCCTCGGCCGACTGGAGGCGCTCACGCGTGGGCTCGTTCGTGTCCTTCGTGATGAGGAAGGGCATGACGTCGCGGTACGCCTGGAAGAACGGCTCCATGTCGACGACCAGGTCCTTGAGGACCGTCAGGCCCTTGATGGGCTCGACCGTGATCGGCTTCTCGGGGTTGATGTCCTTGATCAGCGTCTTGCAGGCAAGGCGGTTCTTGCCGTTGATCCGCATGGCGTCCGAGCCGCAGATGCCGTGCGCGCAGGAGCGGCGGAAGGTGAGGGTGCCGTCGATGTCCCACTTGATCTTGTGGAGGCCGTCGAGGACGCGCTCCTTCGGGTCGATCTCCAGCTGGAAGTCTTCCCAGGTCGCCTCGGCCGAGACCTCCGAGTTGAACCGGCGGATCCGGAAGGTGACCGTGATGTACGGGGAGTCGGCGAAGCCCGCCTCAGGCTTGGCGTCTTCCTTGTCGAGGGTCGGGGTTGCCATCAGTACTTACGCTCCATCGGCTGGTAGCGGGTCTGGACGACCGGCTTGTAGTCGAGACGGATGGACTCGGTGCCGTCGTCGCCGACCTCGCGGTACGCCATGGTGTGGCGCATGAAGTTGACGTCGTCGCGGTTCGGGTAGTCCTCGCGGAAGTGTCCGCCGCGGGACTCCTTGCGGGCGAGCGCGGAGACCGCCATGACCTCGGCCAGCTCCAGCAGGTTGCCCAGCTCGATCGCCTCCAGCAGGTCGGTGTTGAACCGCTTGCCCTTGTCCTGGATCGAGACGTTCCGGTAGCGCTCGCGCAGCTCGGCGATCTTCTCGACCGCGGTCTTGATCGTCTGCTCGGTGCGGAACACCATGACGTTCGCGTCCATGGTGTCCTGCAGCTCGCGGCGCAGGTTTGCCACCCGCTCCGAACCGGTGGAGTTGCGCAGCCGCTCGATCTGCTCGACCACGAGCGACTCCGGGTTCTCCGGCAGCGGCGCGTAGTCGTTGGCGTGCGCGTACTCGGCGGCCGCGATGCCCGACCGGCGGCCGAACACGTTGATGTCGAGCAGCGAGTTGGTGCCCAGACGGTTGGCGCCGTGCACCGACACACAGGCGACCTCGCCGGCCGCGTACAGGCCGGGGATGACCGTGGTGTTGTCCGCCAGGACCTCACCCTCGACGTTCGTCGGGATGCCGCCCATCGCGTAGTGCGCGGTGGGCTGGATCGGGATCGGGTCCGTGTACGGCTCGATGCCCAGGTAGGTGCGCGCGAACTCCGTGATGTCGGGCAGCTTGGCGTCCAGCTGCTCCGGCGGGAGGTGCGTGAGGTCCAGGTAGACGTGGTCGCCCTCGGGGCCACAGCCACGACCCTCGCGGATCTCCGTGTAGATGGAGCGCGAGACGACGTCACGGGACGCGAGGTCCTTCATGACCGGCGCGTACTTCTCCATGAAGCGCTCGCCGTCCTTGTTGCGGAGGATGCCGCCCTCACCACGGGCGCCCTCCGTCAGCAGGATGCCCATGCGCCAGATGCCGGTCGGGTGGAACTGGAAGAACTCCATGTCCTCCAGCGGGATGCCCCGGCGGTAGCAGGCGGCCTGGCCGTCACCGGTGAGGGTGTGCGCGTTCGAGGTCACCCGGAAGAACTTGCCGGTGCCGCCGGACGCGTAGATCACGGACTTCGCCTGGAAGACGTGGATCTCGCCGGTCGCCAGCTCGTACGCCACGACACCCGCCGACCGCTTGACGCCGTCGACCTCGGTCATCAGCTGGTCGAGGACGTAGAACTCGTTGAAGAACTCCACGCCCTCCTTCACGCAGTTCTGGTACAGCGTCTGGAGGATCATGTGGCCGGTGCGGTCGGCCGCGTAGCAGGACCGGCGGACCGGGGCCTCGCCGTGGTTGCGGCTGTGACCGCCGAAGCGGCGCTGGTCGATGGTGCCGTTCGGCGTGCGGTTGAACGGCAGGCCCATCTTCTCCAGGTCGAGGACGGAGTCGATGGCCTCCTTCGCCAGGATCTCGGCGGCGTCCTGGTCGACCAGGTAGTCACCGCCCTTGACCGTGTCGAAGGTGTGCCACTCCCAGTTGTCCTCCTCCACGTTGGCCAGCGCGGCGGCCATGCCGCCCTGCGCGGCGCCCGTGTGGGAGCGGGTGGGGTAGAGCTTGGTCAGCACGGCGGTGCGGCTGCGCTTCGTCGACTCGATGGCGGCGCGCATACCGGCGCCACCGGCGCCGACGATGACGGTGTCGTACTTGTGGATCTTCATGAGTGGATTACCTCAGCCCCGTGCCTAGCGGATGTTCGGGTCGAAGGTGAAGATCACCAGCGTGCCCAGCAGGATGGTGAACACCGTGGCGGTGTAGAGCAGGCCCTTGAGCCACAGCCGGGTGTTCGCGCGCTCCGCGTAGTCGTTGATGACCGTGCGCAGGCCGTTGGCTCCGTGCAGCATCGCGAGCCACAGCATCAGCAGGTCCCAGACCTGCCAGAACGGGGAGGCCCAGCGGCCGGCCACGAAGGCGAAGCCGATCTTGGAGACGCCGCCGTCGAGCACGAGCTGGATCAGCAGGTGGCCGAGGACCAGGACGACCAGCACGACGCCGGACAGGCGCATGAACAGCCACGCGGCCATCTCGAAGTTGCCCCGCGTGGACTTCGGGGACTTCTTGGTGCGTGCGCGCGGGGCCTCGATGAGAGGCGCCGGGTTGTCGACGTTGAAGACGGAACCGCCCTCGACGGGGCCGATCCCGGATGCGGTGGTTTCAGTGGTGGACATCGGCGTCAGCTCCCGAACAGTTCACGAGCGGCGTGGCCGAGGACGGGGTAGATCGCCCCGATCATCAGCACGACCCAGATGCCCACGACGGACCAGAGCAGCTGCTTCTGGTAGCGCGGTCCCTTCGACCAGAAGTCGACGGCGATGACGCGCAGGCCGTTGAGTGCATGGAAGAGGATGGCGGCGACGAGGCCGTACTCCAGCAGCCCGACGATCGGGGTCTTGTACGTGGCTACGACCTTGTCGTAGTCCTCGGGGGAGACACGCACGAGAGCGGTGTCAAGCACGTGAACGAACAGGAAGAAGAAGATGAGGACGCCGGTGACTCGATGAGCCACCCAGGACCACATTCCTTCCCGGCCGCGGTACAGCGTTCCAGCCGGCACGGAAGAACCCTCCGGGAGCGGGGATTGGGGCCTGCCGGCTTGGGTGTCGGACGGGCCCGGCCGGGTACGGTCCACCGGCCCCCAGCATCGTAGCGACGTGTACCCGCGGTGCTGACGCGGGGCCTGCCGGTGTGATCAAACTGGTAGCCCAAAGGGCACGGACGGGCTATTAACGGACGGTTATGGGGTGGGGTGGGCCGTGTTTCGCCTGGCGCGGCGCCCGGTGCGGCGCCTTTGTGGCTGGTCGCGGCCGCGCGGCGGAGCCGCGAATCGTTACAGCCCCGCGCCCCCGAGCAGCTCCACCAGACGCCCTCGTGCCAGGTTCCGGAGTTCCTCTGCCGCTACGACCCGTTCCTCCTCCGGATCGTTTGTCAATCGTGACCGGATGCCTTCGAGGATGCGGTCCAGGGTCTCCTCCCCGGCCACCCCGGCCAGGCAGATGACGAACACGTGCCCGAACCGCGCCTCGTATGCCGCGTGTGCCGCACTCAGCGCGGTATGGGCTGCCGAGTACGTTCCGTCCGGCAACGTCGGCAATGTCTCGTCCGCCAGTGCCTCCGCCAGGTCCCCCGGCGTCAGGTCGTACGCCGCTTCATCGGAGGCCGCCAGGAGGGAGTCCAGGTCGGGATAGGGGCGATGGTCGGCTACGCGCCTGGCCCAGCGGAGGCTGCGGAGGCAGTCCAGGAGCAGGTGGTGGGCGGCTGCGGCGGACGCGGTGTTGAACCCCTCCAGCGGATTCGGAGACGGTGGGGTGCGGGCCTGCTCCGGGAGGGCAGGTACGGCCACTCGGCCCGGGAGGTGGGGAAGACGGTGCGCAGACAGCGTGGGTCCTCGCGTCACGTGTGTGTCGGCAGGCGATGCCGTGAGAGGTGTGGCCACACCGTAGCGAGAGCGGTCATGTCGTGTCCGTCGGATGCCCGAATTTCACCCGCACGAGAGAGTTTCGGAACGCGTGGTGGACACCGTCGATGCATCAGGAGTCGTAGGTTGGCGCCGTGAGCGAGCACCGGCGCCGGGCGCCGCAGAAGAAGGTGAGGCAGCGGGCGCTGCTGATCGGGGCCGCGATCGCCGCGTTCGGTGCGGGCCTCGGGCTCTGGGCCTCCGACGACGGGAGCCCCGCGGGCTCGGCGGCAGGGCAGGCCTCCGGCAGCCCGTCCGTGGCCACCTCCTCGGGCGAGACCTCCGCCGGACGGGCGTCGAGCCCGAGTCCTTCCCCCACCCGCACCTACGCCCTCTCCCGGACCCCGCGCACCATCCCCGCCGTACGGGCCCACACCCCGGCGCGCGGTCCGGGCTGGCGGCCGGCGTCCGGATACCGGGTGGTCGTGAGCGACAGCGAGCTGGCCGACGAGGCTCGGCTGGTCGCCGGTGAGCTGGGGCTGACGTACGCGGGCGAGAAGAGCGACGTGCGCGCCGGGGACGTACGGCTGGCGCTGAACGACGACGAGGGCGCGGACCCGGAGTCGTACGCGATGACCGTGCGCGGCGGCCGGGTGACCATCAGCGGGCCCGCCGACGCGGGCGTCTTCTACGGCACCCGCACCCTCAAGCAGGAGGTGCACGGCGGCGCCGCGGCCCCGGAGGGCGTCGTGCGCGACGAGCCGGCCAAGCCGCGGCGCGGGTTCATGCTGGACATCGCGCGCAAGCACTTCACCGCCTCCTGGATCGAGGACCGGGTGCGCGAGCTGGGCGACCTGAAGTTCAACGAGCTCGGGCTGCACTTCTCGGACGACCAGGGCTTCCGGATCCAGTCCACGACCCATCCCGAGATCGTGTCCCAGCAGCATCTGACCAAGGCCGAGGTCACGAAGATCGTCCAGCTGGCCGAGAGCCGGCACATCACGATCGTGCCCGAGATCGACTCACCCGGTCACCTCGGCGCCGTCATCGCCGCCCACCCCGACCTCCAGCTGCGCAACGCGCAGGGGGTGGCCACGCGAGGGGCGATCGACATCTCCAAGGACGAGTCCGCCACGATCGTCGACGACCTGCTCGACGAGTACGCCGGCCTGTTCCCCGGCAGTCAGTGGCACCTCGGCGGCGACGAGTACCAGGCGCTGACGGTGGCGAACCCCGCGGCCTCCTACCCGCAGCTGGCCGCCGCGGCCATGGACGCGTACGGCCCCTCCGGAACCGTCGCCGACCTCACCACCGGCTGGCTCAACGGCCGCGCCGACACCGTCCGCGCCCACGACCGCACGATGCGGGTCTGGAACGACGGCTTCTTCCGCGGTACGTCCGTGCAGCCCGCCGAGGACCTTCAGGTCGCCTACTGGACCGGCAAGGAGATCGGGGCCCGGGAGCCGACGGAGTACCTGAGTGCGGGGCGCAAGGTGCTCAACTACAACGACGAGTTCCTCTACTACGTGCTCGGACAGCCGCAGACCTTCGTCTACCCGACGGGACAGCGGATCTACGAGCAGTGGAACCCGCGCGTCCTGCGCAAGACGGCGGAGGTGCCGGCGAGGTACGACGACCAGATCCTCGGCGGCTCCTTCGCGGTCTGGTGCGACCTCGCGAACTCCCAGACCCAGGAGCAGGTCGCGGCCGGGATCCGCATGCCGCTGCGGGCGACGGTCCAGAAGCTGTGGGACCCGGGCACACCCGCCCTCTCCTGGACGGAGTTCAAGGCGCTGGCGGCGCGGCTGGGGTGAAACCCGGGGCGTGTCCGCCGACGCGGACCCGTTGGCTGAAAACCTCTTCTTCCGTCTGCTTGACCGGCTCGGCGTGGTGCCCCTGTGACACTACGGAGCGGTCGCACGCAGTAAGGGGAAGTGCGGGCTCCGTAAGGGATGGCGCCCCGGCGAGGGAGGCGTGAATGAGCCTGGTGGACCTCATCGGTCAGGCCGACGAACGCGGACTGGCCGCGAGCGGACTGGCTTGTTTGGATCGGTGCGTGCCGCTGCTCGGCGGTGACGACGAGATCCTGCGGCCGCTGTGGGGGAGCCTCGCGGACGGCTCCGGCGCCGATGACTGGGGCGAGTCGCTGGAGCAGGCGCGCGAGAAGCTGGCCGAGCCGGCCCGGTCCGCCGAGAACGAAGCCGCCCTCCTCGCCCACCGGATGCTCGCCGCCGCCCCGGCCGTGCGAACCGCCGCCGAGGTGCGGCTGTGGGCCGACGCCTGCTCGGTCGCCTCGCTCCAGATCCACCGGCTCCTCGACCCGGCCGAGGACGCCTCCCCGGTCGACTCCCGCCGTGCGGGTCGTATGCAGGGCATGCCGCCGCTCGTCGCCGCCGAACTGCGCCGTCAGATCACCGTCCTGGAACTGCTCGCCGAGCACGGCGCGGGCGGCCTGCGTCGGGCGCTGGACGTGTCCACGGAGGGGCGGCGGGTGCTGCGCGCGGTGGTGTCGCGGCGGGCGCGGGGCGCACACGGGGTACAGGGCGCACAGGGCGCACAGGGGCGCAAACCCCGATCCTGAGCGAATCCTGTGCCCTTCGTGCGAGGGAGGTGGGGCGGTCCTGCACCGGTTGCGGGAACCCCTCGGATCCGGGTGACGAAAAGGCCGCTGACCTCGCTCTTCTCAATGTGACGACCTATGGGACGAGCTATGTGACGACTGGAACTGCACAGCAGGGGACCAGGCCCCACGCCGCGACCAGACCCGTGCGGTGGGCGGCGGACGTGGTGACCGCGATGCGCGAGGGCGCGCGGCTGCGGCTCGACTACTCGGCGCAGAGCCTGTGGCGGGTCGACCGGATGATCGAGGAGCTACGTCGGGAGGGCACTCCGAGCGCTGCCGCGGAGGGCGTGCTGCGCGGCTTCGGCGCGTACGCCGGTGAGGTGATCGCCCGTCAGACCGGCGCGGAGTGGTGGGCGACGGGCGGGGACCACTGGATCCGCACCCCGGACGGACGGCTGTGGGACCCGATCGACGAGGCCCGCCGGTGTTTCGCGGGCCACGGGTCGCTGCGGCTGCTGTGCCGGGACGCGACGGCGCCGAAGAGCGCGGGTGGCTGAGCAGCAGGGGCCGGGGTTCGCCGGCTGGGCCGCGCACCGGGCGGCCGGGAGGGACTGGTTCGACGGGGCGGACCCCGCCTGACGAGCTGTGACACTTCTTCCAGGACTGTGACACTTCTTCCAGGACAGACGCAGATGACCGTGGAGACGCGCCACGCAGTGGCTCCGCACGCGAGGCGGCTACGAACTCGGCATGAACGAGGACTGTCTTGGGCCAGGGAGGGGAACCCCGGCGCGCGCAGGCGTACGACGGGGAGCTGGGCGCGGCGGTCACGCTGGCCCAGCAGGGGGACGAGACCGCGTTCGCGGTGGCGTACCGGATCGTGCAGCCGGGACTGCTCGGTTATCTGCGCGGGCTGGTCGGCGACGACGCCGAGGACGTGGCGGCCGACGCATGGCTGGAGATCGCCCGCGACCTCGGGCGGTTCAAGGGGGACGGGGCGGGCTTCCGCGGCTGGACCGCGACCATCGCCCGGCACCGCGCGCTCGACCATCTGCGCCGCCGCCGGGTACGGCCCCAGGCGGCGCCGCTCGAACCGGACGTACTGGACCTGCCCGGCCCGCACAGCACCCACGATCAGGCGCTGGAGTCCCTCTCCACGGAGCGCGCCCTCGACCTGATCCGCGCCCTGCCGCCCGACCAGGCCGAGGCCGTACTGCGCCGGGTCGTCGTCGGCCTGGACGGGCCGGCCGCCGCCCGCGTCCTCGGCAAACGCCCCGGCGCGGTCCGCACCGCCGCCCACCGGGGCCTGCGCCGCATCGCCCGCCAACTGGGCGTGGACGGCCCGGCGGCCGGAGGTGTGACGGATGACGGCCCCCGGAAACCGGGGGAGTCGACATGAAGGCCTTCGGGGCCGTACGCGACCTGGGAGCGCCCGCGGGCCCCGAGAACTCGTAGCCAAAGCAACGGCCGGGGCCGCCACCCCCCACAGGAGAGGCCCCGGCCGTCGCGCGGCACGGGCCGCGCGGCGGCCCGTATTTCCTACAGCGCCATGAGTGCGTTTTCTGTCACACCTGCTGAGTCACGAGTTAGTTGCATGTTCTACCGACATGGACGAGCAGCGGTTTCACGCCGTAACGTGCCTTTCGCGCCGTACCGCGGACAGCGGCGGACTGCCGTGACCACCACGGAGCCTGTGACCGCAACCATCGATTGAGCAACCACGACGGCGAGGACCCGGTCCGCGAGAGCGGCGCCGGCTTAGGCGCAAAAGGGGCGCGGTGCTGGGGGACGACGCGGAGCTGACGGCCGCGGTGCTTGCGGCACAGGACGGGGACGAGACCGCGTTCCGGACTGTGTACCGCACGGTGCACCCCAGGCTGCTCGGATACGTACGGACGCTGGTCGGCGACCTCGACGCCGAGGACGTCGCCTCCGAAGCATGGCTGCAGATCGCCCGTGACCTGGAGCGGTTCACCGGGGACGCGGACCGCTTCCGCGGCTGGGCCGCCCGTATAGCGCGCAACCGCGCCCTGGACCACATACGGATGCGTGGGCGCCGACCCGCGATAGGCGGTGACGAGACCGAGCTGACCGCCAAGGCCGCCGAGTCCGACACCGCGGGCGAGGCCATGGAGGCCCTGGCCACCGACCGGACCCTCTCCCTCATCGCCCGGCTGCCGCAGGACCAGGCCGAGGCGGTGGTGCTGCGTGTCGTCGTGGGCCTCGACGCCAAGACCGCCGCCGAGACGCTCGGCAAGCGGCCGGGTGCCGTCCGCACGGCCGCGCACCGCGGTCTGAAGCGGCTCGCCGAACTCCTCGGCGCCGATCCGGAATCGGCCGGCGGCCTCGACGCCCTGCCGACACAGCGAGAACCGCGCGGCCGCGCGGTGACGTCCGCCGGTGTGACGCATCCACGCGCGCGGACGCAGAAGGACATGTGATGGCCGACGAGCAGTACAGGTGGCTGGACCGCGAAACGGCGGAGCGCTTGCTGCGCGGGGAGCCGCTCGACAACGCTGTCGACGCCACAGCCCGCGACCGGGCCGAACGCCTCGCCGGGACTCTTGGCGCGCTGTCCGCGGCGACACCCCCGCTGAGCAGCGCCGAACTCCCCGGCGAGGCCGCCGCGCTGGCCGCGTTCCGCGCGGCGCGCACCGCCCGCGGCGCCGAGCGGTCGGCCGCTGGTCACCGCGCGCACGCCCGCACCTCCTACTCCGTGGATGCCGGGCTTGTCCGACTCGGCCGCCCCGCCCCGGTCGCCGACCGCCCCCGCTGGGGTCGCCCGGTGCGCCTGGGACTGTCCGCCGCGCTGGCCGTCGGCATGGTCGGCGGGGTCGCGGTGGCGGCCGGAACCGGAGTCCTGCCCACGCCGTTCGGCGGCGTCGAACCGGGCCCCGCCGCCTCCGTCTCGGCCGCCGCGAGCCCCGACCGCCCGCTCGTCTCGCCCGCGCCGTACGGCACCGCGGGCGGCGCCACCGGCCCGGCGACGCCCGACAGCACCGGCTCCGCCGGCCGGGACACGGCACGGGGTACGAACGGCGGAGCCGGTGCCGAGGGCAGCGACTCCGGCGACCGAGCCGGTACCGGCACCGGCTCGTCGTGGAGCGGTGCCACCGCGGCCTGCCAGGACGTGCGCGCCGGGCGGGACCTGGGCGCCGAACGCCGACGCGCCCTGGAGGGCGTCGCGGGCGGCTCCACGCGCGTGTGGAAGTACTGCAAGGGCATCCTCGACAGCGCCGCCGCCGACCAGGACACCAAGGCCAAGGAGGAGTCCAGGGAGGAGTCCAGGGAGGAGTCCAAAGGTGACTCCAAGGACGACTCCAACGGGGAGAGCCTCGACGGCAGCGGTGACCAAGGAGACCAGAGCGGCAAAGGCGATAAAAGCGATAAAGACGGCGAAGGCGAGAACGGCGACGGCCAGGGCATAGCCCCCGGCAGCGGCAGCGGCAGCGGCCGCGACGACCACCGGAATGGTGTGAACGCACGCACCGGCGCACGCCTCTGACCTGCGGTTTCGTAGCGCGTTGAACTTTTTTCGCAACAGGTGTGACGTTTTCTGCGGCCACGACGCAGTGATAAGTGAGCCGACTGGTCATCGGCCGTCGCACGGAGCCGGGGTTCCCCCCGTACCTACGGCACGTGCACCCGGCGCGGGCGGGACACGTTCCCCCGGTCCCGCCCGCGCCCCGAATCCTCTTCCGCGCTCTGCGGCGTCACCAGTACACGACGACCTTGTCGCCGCTCCTCACCTGCGCGAACAGCTCCGCGATCGCCGCCTCGTCCCGTACGTTGACGCAGCCGTGCGAGGCGCCGGCGTACCCGCGGGCCGCGAAGTCGTACGAGTAGTGCACGGCCTGACCGCCGCTGAAGAACATGGCGTACGGCATCGGGGAGTCGTAGAGCGTCGACACATGGTGGCGGGACTTCCAGTAGACGTGGAACACGCCTTCCCGGGTGGGGGTGTACTGCGAGCCGAACCGGACCGACATGGTCGACACGGTCCGCCCGTCGATCATCCAGCGCAGGGTGCGGCTCGACTTGCTGATGCACAGCACCCGGCCCGTCAGACAGCGCGGGTCCGGCGCGGCGGCCGGCTGCCCGCCCATCAGGTACAACTCCCACGGGCCGGGTTCGTGCGTCATCCCCAGCAGCCGCTGCCAGGTGACGGAGTCCACCTCACCCGTCCTCGGCAGCCCGCGCTTGCCCTGAAAGCCCTTGACCGCCTCCTCGGTGAGATCGTCGTACGTCCCCGTCGGCCCGTCGAAGAGCCAGGCGACCTGACGCAGCCGGGCCTGGAGTTCGCGTACGTCCCGCCCGGTGTCCCCGGCCGACCACAGCACCGCCGGGGCGGCGGACGTGGTCGGGGCGGCGCTCGGCTTGTCGTCGGAGCGGGCGGGTGTACGGGACGCGCCGGGCGTGCTCGGCGCCGTACTGGTGATGTCGATGTGCACCGGCGAACGGTTCTTGCCGTCCCCGTCCGGGGTTTGCACGGTGCAGCCGCACACCGTCGCCAGCGCGGTCAGGGCCGCCACGGCGGCCAGGGTGGCGATCGGTCTCCCGCTGTCCGTACGAGTCGGTCTCCCCATGCCCGTACTACGCATCACGGACCCCCCTCGTCTCACTGTCGCCCCGCCGTTCGGCTCACCGGAGTGCGCTGATCGTGCACGATGTCATCTGAGATGTTCCCCGCGGATGACGGCACACGAACGGCGCGGCATTGTGGTTTCCAGGACCCTCCGTCGCACGGTCGGTTTGTACTGGCAAGTAACCAGGAGGCGACACACCATGGCGCGTGAGTCGGAGTCCGGACTGCCCATCGAGCCGGTCTACGGGCCGGAGGTGCTGGAGGGCTGGGATCCGGCGGAGAGTCTGGGTGAGCCGGGGGCGTATCCGTTCACGCGTGGTGTGTACCGGTCGATGTACACAGGCCGTCCGTGGACGATGCGTCAGTACGCGGGCTTCGGTACGGCGACGGAGTCCAACGCCCGCTATCAGCAGCTGATCGCGAACGGCACGATGGG